>DASQXE010000161.1:0-36468 GCA_035639875.1 Gaiellaceae bacterium
GGTTGTGGGCGCGCTTGCCCGGCTCGGCTCCGTGCTCTGTCACGACTGCCGCGACGAGCACGGCGTAGACGTAATCGTCGTCCGCAATGTCGCCGCCGCTAATCAAGAGGGCGGAAGGGGGCCCGGTTCCCAGAATCAGCGGGGATCGCGACTGGGCGGGTAGGAGGCAGGACTTTCTCTTCGAGCCGAGGGGTGCCTCCCGATCGCGCCCAGGCAACAAGTGCCTCACACGGCCGCTCTGGCCCGCGAGGACTCAGAAGCTCAGCGAGCGCGAAAGCAGCGTTCTGGTTCCGCTCGCCGGCCAAGAGCGCGAGCGCAGCGAGAACCGCCTGCGCCTCCTCGAGGCTGACGTCGACCACGCGGCAGAAGCGGCCGTGCCGGCGTAGGGCGGCGCGCGGGAAGCGCTCGGTGCCTTGTTGCGGAGTAAGAGGCAGCTCGAGCGCTTCGGCCAACCCGACCGGTTGGAGTTCAGAGACGGCCGAGAGGGCTTCGGTGACGTTGCCGCGGTCGAGCGCGCGGCGGAAACGGGTAAGCAGTCACGAACACATGTTCTCATTCCGCGCTTTGTGCAAACCAAGTGGTCGGGCTGATGAGACGGCAACCGGGTGACAGCGCTTGCGACCTGCTTGCGCGCGTGGCGCTGAGCAAGAGCAATGCGTGTCTAGTTCCCGAGCTGAGGGTCGCGGGTTCGATCCCCGTCGTCCGCTTTCTCGCCGACGAGCTCGTCGACGTGCACGACCGCGTCGGCGCTCTGAACGGCCGGCTTGACGTCCAGCGCCTGCGCGACGGTTTCACCGGCGTGCGGAGAGCCCGTGCGGATGAGACTACGATCGGAGCGTGCCCGTCAACGTTCCGGAAAGCGCTGAGTGATGTCCGAGGTGCTTCCCCGTGGAACGGTGACATTCCTCTTCACGGACATCGAGGGCTCTACTCAGCTGCTCAAGCGGCTCGGTGAGCGTTACGGAGGGGTCCTGCTCGAGCACCAACGGTTGCTGCGGGACGCCTTCGCACGCTGGAGCGGGCTCGAGGTCGACACCCAAGGTGATGCCTTCTTCATCGTATTTCCGCGCGCCAAGGATGCGGTCGCCGGCGCTCTCGCGGCACAACGGGCGCTGCGAGCCAACCCCTGGTCGGACGGCGTCGAGGTCCGCGTCCGGATGGGAATGCACACCGGCGAGCCGGCGGTCGCCGCTGATCGTTACATCGGCCTCGGCGTCCACCGGGCGGCACGCATCTGCGCCGCGGCCCACGGAGGCCAAGTCCTGCTTTCACAATCCACCCAGGCAGTCCTCGCCGATGACGTCTTGCCCGATATCGGCTTCCTCGATCTCGGCGAGCACCGCCTCAAGGATCTCGACCGCGCTGAGCGCATCTATCAGCTCGTCGTCCCGGACCTGCAGCGGGAGTTCCCCCCGCTACGAACCCTCGGCGAGGCCCCTGCGCCTTTTGCCGGCCGTGAGCCGGAGCTTGCACAAGAGGCTCACATCGCACTCGATCTCGTCTCGCTGCGAGTCGTGGTCGCGGACGATTCGGTCCTCCTTCGCCAGGGGCTTTGCCGCCTGTTGGAGGACGCCGGTTTCGAGGTGGCGGGAAGCGTAGGGGACGCGGACACGCTCCTCCGCGAGGTCGCCGAAAAGCGGCCCGCGGTCGCGATAACGGACATCCGCATGCCGCCTACACACACGGACGAAGGGCTCGTGGCCGCACACGAGATTCGTCGGTTGTACCCGGATGTCGGGGTGCTCGTCCTCTCGCAATATCTGAACGCGCGGTACGCGCTGCAACTGCTCGAGCATTACCCGGAACGTGTGGGTTACCTTCTGAAAGAACGCGTCTCCGACGTAGCGGTCCTGTTGGACGCGATTCGCCGGATCGCTCAGGGTGAGTGCGTCATCGATCCGACCATCGTGGCGCGCCTGATGCAGCGCCGCCGGTCGCACGACCCGCTCGGCGAGCTAACCGAGGAGGAGCGCGAAGTACTTTCGCTCGTAGCCGAGGGCCATTCCGACGAGGCGATCGCCCAACGTCTCGCAGCGGGAGACGACGCCGTCGAGGAAACCGTCGGCCAAATCTTCGCAAAGATAGGTCTGGCCGATTCGGCTGACGATGTGCGACGGGTTCTGTCAGTGCTGACCCTCCTCCGCTCGTGAGCGGCCCACTCACGCGGTCGACAGCGAACTCGCTCTCTCCAAGTCACGCGGGCAGCTGCGCGAACGCACCGCGGAAGACCTCGAGCGGCTGCGCACCGAGAACGATCAACCGGCGGTCGAGCAGGAACGCCGGAATCGCGTTGATTCCGACCGAGTGCGCCTGCCGCGTCGAGGCCTCAACGACATCGAGGTAGGCCGACGGGTCGGCGATCACGCGCTCGACTTCGTCGGACTCGAGGCCGACCTCGGCTGCGAGTCGGCGCAGCTCGTCCGGGTCGCCGATGTGCGCGGCCTCCGACCAATAGGCGTCCATCAGCCGGTCGTGGAACCGCTTGTGCATCCCGCGCTCGCGCGCGAGCTCCGTCATGCGTAGCGCAAGCTGCGTGTTCGGGACGATCTCCGGCCGGTTGTACTCGAGGCCCGCCGCGGCGAAGCGTTCGTGCAGCGGATCGCGCTCGCCGACGCCGATTCCGTAGCCACGGTGCACCTCGGCCAGCGGAATCCCTTCCGGCGGATACTCCGGATGCAGGTCGAACGGGAGCCACGTGACGTCGGCGTCGAACTCGCGCCGCACCTGTTCGGCCGTCACCTGGCCGAGCCGGCAGAACGGTCAGATGTAGTCGCTCCAGATGACGATCGAATGTTCCGCCACGTTAGTTCAAACGCGAAACGCGGCTCGATCGATTCCTGCCGACCAAACGGGCGGCGTGCTGCTACGCGTTCGCCGGGCGGGGCGCCGTGCGGACGGAGTCGGGACCGGCAGGACGGCTCACGGTGCGACGTCAACCGTTGACGTAGCGACGTCGCGGGGGTAGGTGCGCAGCGCCCTGAAGAGGAAGTAGGCGCTCGCTGTAAGCGGCAACAGCATGAGCACGAACGTCCACTGGAGACCCGAGCGCCCGCCGCCGAAGATGTAGTCGGAAACGGCTCCGAAAAGCAGCGGGGCGGACGCCTGGGCCATCGTCCGCAGGAACGTTCGGACTCCTTCTGCGCGGCCCCAGAGAAGCGCGGGGACGATGTCGAGCCGGGCCGCGTCCAGTGGTGGGTTTTGCGCCGAGAGCGCAAGTACGGCGAGGGAGATGTACGGGAGGGCGCTCAGCGGACTGCGTGTGACCAGCGCGGGAATGAAGAACACAACCGCGAGGGCCGCGGAAACCGCGCTCACGAGGATCCTCCCGTTGAGATAGCCACGGTGAAGGAGGAAATCGCCAAGAGCGCCGCCAGCGAGCACCCCAGCCACCCCCGCGGCCCCGACCACGACGAGGACGAGCGTGCTCACGACCTGCGCGATGCCGTACTGCTTCGTGACGAACTCGACCCCGAAGGTCTGCACTCCGGCGAGGAAGTAATAGCCACACGCGCTCGCAACGATGAGCGCGACGTTCGTCCGGATCGAGAGCACGTAGCGCGTCGCGGCGAGGATGTTCATCGCACGAGGGTCTCGGCGGAGTACGAGCGCGGGGTCAGGCTCTATTCCGCGCTCCAGCGCCAGGTGTTGCGCGTCTGTGATCTGCGGCTCCCCGTCGTTCGGCTCGAGGAAGTCCGCCGTCGGCACGCCGTCCGCTCGAAGTGGGGAATGTCCGCCTCGGATAGGCTCGCGGAGCTGGAAGACGAGCCACGCGAGGACGAACGCCGGCAACGCGAGGATCACGAAGGCTGCGCGCCAGGAGAGCGTGGCGATCCCTCCGGTGACTGAAAAGCCGATCGCGGCGCCCACCAACTCGCCCGAGATGATGTAGCCGTAGATCCGCCCGCGCTCCGAGGGCGCGAACCAGTCGCCGACGAGAGAGGCGACGATCGGCCCCGCAGCGGCAGTCACGCCTCCGAGGAAGACGCGCGCGAGAAGCAATCGGCCGAATGTCGGTGCGCTTGCCGTCCAGAGCATGGCCCCGCCCCACAGGACGATCGCACCGGCGAGCATCGGAATCCGCTTGATTCGGTCGGCGAGGACGCCGAACGGAAGGCTGGCGGCTGCCGCTACGAGGGACGTGACGGTTACGAGCAGCCCGATGTCCGTGTTGCTGATGCCGAGGTCGGAGCGGAGCTGGATCGCGGCCGCTCCGACCGTTGCCGCGTCCGCGCTGGCAAGGGCGAGGACCGAAGCGAGCAGAAGAATGACGCGGGTGCGCTCGGCACCGCCCAGAGCCTTCGTTACGGCGCGCGAGGTCGACCGACCGGCCCGGGCGGCGGCTGCGGCTGCGATCTCGCGTGGACGGCGGCGGCCGGGGATCTCGGACATCCCGCAATGGTGCCGTCACAGCAACGCTGTCGCGCTCACCTCGCCGGTCGCCACATGCTTGGTGGGCGTTACCGGTGGCTCGCCGAACTAGCTCGGCGTGCCCGCGTCGACCCAGCTCTGAAAGAGGGCGATCTGCTCATCCGACCAAGCCCGATCGCAGGGCATCGTCCCCTCGCGAAGGCGTTCGAGGATCGCTTCGTGGTTCCCCGCCACGTCCGCGTGAGACCACAGGTCGAAGGCCCACGTCATGGATTCGCGGTCGCGTTCTCGAAAGAGTGGCTTGATGTCTCGCTCGAAGCTGATGGGCGCGTCGGTTGCGGACACGTGGCCTCCTCTGGCTTCGGCCTAGCGAACCCCGCGCGATCGAGCGGCGGCCGTATAGGAGTCGGCCCTCGGCGCGGCGGCCCGCGGCACGCCGGCCGCGGCATAGGCATCTTCCTCGTCGAGCGTCTCGTGCTCGAGGAGGGCGTTCGCCAGCGCGTCGAGCTTGCTCCGGTTCTTCTTCACGAGCGCCACGACCTCGTTGTACGCCGACTCGACGATGCGTCGAACTTCCTCGTCGACGAGCCTCTGCGTGTCCGGCGAGACCTCGGCGGTGCCGGGAAGGAGCGGCCCAGCGCCGTCGCGCGGGAGAACGGCGACCGGACCGATGGCGGCGCTCATCCCCCAGCGCCCGACCATCTGGCGCGCGATCGCCGTGAGCTGCTCGATGTCCGACTCCGCGCCCGTGCTGACCTCGCCGAACACGACCTCCTCCGCCGCTCGTCCGCCGAGGGCCACTTTGATCTTCGCCTCGACCTCCGGGCCGCGATAGTTGAAGCGGTCGCTCTCCGGCGCCGCGAAGGTGACGCCGAGCGCCATGCCACGCGGGATGATGGACACCTTGCGCACCGGGTCGGCGCCCTCCGTGAGCATGCCGACGATCGCGTGCCCGCCCTCGTGATAGGCGGTCCGGCGCCGGTCTTCCTGGGTCATCATCACCTGCCGCTCGGCCCCCAGGACGATCCGCTCGAGCGCATCGGTGAAGTCCGATTCCTCGACGACGCTGTGGTTTCGCCGCGCGGCAAGCAAGGCCGCCTCGTTGACGAGGTTGGCGAGGTCCGCGCCGACCATGCCCGGTGTCGTTGCCGCGATCCGGTCCAGTTCGACGTCCGGCCCGAGCGGCACGCCCCTCGTGTGCACCTCGAGGATGGCTGCGCGTCCGGCGCGGTCGGGCGGCTGCACCGCGATCCTGCGGTCGAACCGACCCGGGCGCAGCAAGGCCTTGTCCAGGACGTCGGGCCTGTTCGTCGCGCCGATCACGATCACGCTGGTCGAGGTGTCGAAGCCATCCATCTCGGTCAGGATCTGGTTCAGCGTCTGCTCTCGTTCGTCGTTACCGCCGCTGAAGCCGGCGACACCGGAAGTGCGCGAGCGGCCGATCGCGTCGAGCTCGTCGATGAACACGATCGCCGGCGCGGCCTGCTTCGCCTGCGTGAACAGGTCGCGTACGCGCGACGCGCCGATGCCGACGATCGCCTCCACGAACTCCGAGGCTGCCATGGAATAGAACGGGACGTCCGCCTCGCCCGCGACCGCTCGCGCAAGCAGCGTCTTGCCGGTGCCCGGCGGACCGGAGAGAAGCACCCCGTGCGGGATGCGACCTCCGAGTTTGCGGTACTTGTCGGGATGGCGCAGGAAGTCGACCACCTCGGTCAGCTCCGCCTTGGCCTCGTCGATGCCCGCGACGTCCGCGAAGGTGACGCGGTCGCCCGTCGGCTGATAGCGCCTCGCGCGCGAGCGGCCGAACGACCCCAGCACGTTCTGGACGTTGCCCGCCCTGCGCATGAGCCAGAACAGCAGAAAGATGAACAGGATCGTCGGGCCGAAGCCGAGTAGCAGGTTCTGCCACCAGGGCGCTCCCGTGTCGAGCGGCTGGGCGTTCACGACCACGCCCTTCTGTTCGAGCAGAGCCGAGAGGGCGTCGTTGTTCGCAAAGGCAGGAATCTCGGTCTGGAAGAGCATCGTCGGCTTCGAGCCGGCATAGCTCTCCTTCTGCGTGAACGACCCCTGGATCGCCGTTCCCTTCGACGTGATCTGCTTGACGTGACCTGCGCGCACCTGCTCGAGGAAGAACGGGCTGTAGGGAACGCGGAGACGTGCAGGCGGCTTCGTCGCGCGCGTCCCGAGATAGAAATTGAAGAGGAGAAGCGCGAGGGCGAAGACGAGCCACCCGCGGCTCATGCGAAAGCGCGGCGGCTCCGGCGAGCTCGGCGACGATCCGCGCGGCGACGGAGGCGGGTTCGCATCCCGATTCCGCGCCTGCGAGTCGCTGTCTGCGCGAGCAGGGTTGCCGGCGCTGCGCTTGACGACTGATTCGACGACCTGCCTCGGGCGTGCCATTGGACGTAGGGTACTCATGCGATCGCGGCGCACGGAACGGTCGCTCGCGCCCCCGCGCTGCCGCCTCCGTCGCGCGACGATTTTCCACAGGCATTTCCACTGGACTTCCACAGGCGCGACGGCGTAACGTCGGCGCGTTGATCGAGCCAGGGCAGCTCGACATCTTCATTCCCCTCCAGCGCAGGGGCCGGCTGCACGACTGGGCTCGTCTCGCACGGGAGCACGGGCTCGACGCTACGACGCCCGAGGCGGTGTCCGCCTTCGCGCACTGGCTGCAGGCCAACGGCCACGCGCCCGCCGGCTTCTCCCACGAGGCGCTCGAGGTTCTCGTCGCGGTCATGCAGGACTACGAGGATCTCGGACCGGTTCCGGTCGAGTCGTAAGCCGACCGCGTCCCACGCTCCGCACACCGGTACGGCGTGCGTATCGTTGCTATGCATGCGTCCGAAACCCAAGGGAGCGGCGTCGTGAACGACCCGCGGATCCACGGCAGGATCGGGGGAACCTACGAGCAGTAGCGCCGAGCCCGACGGGCGGCCGGCGCCGTTCTCGGGACGGACGGCATGGGCGCGGAATCTCGAGACCCCGCTGCGCGATTTCCTGCGGACCGAAACGGGCGGGGCCGCGGTGTTGCTCGCGGCCGCGGCCGCAGCCCTGGTCTGGGTAAATGTGCACGCCTCCTCGTACGATTCGCTCTGGGACACGAGGCTCTCGATCGACGTTGGTGGAGAGGGCGTCGCGCTCGACCTGCGCCACTGGGTCAACAGCGGGCTCATGACGTTCTTCTTCTTCGTCATCGGGCTCGAGGCGCGGCGCGAGTTCGACCTGGGTGAGCTGCGAGAGCGCCGGCGGGCGAGCCTCCCGCTGTTCGCGGCGCTCGGCGGCATGGGCCTCGCGATCGCGATCTTTCTCGTTGTCAACGCCGGGCGCTCGTCGGCACACGGGTGGGCGATTGCGATGTCGACCGATACGGCCTTCGCGCTCGGGCTGCTCGCGCTGGTCGGGCCGCGGTTTCCCGAACGACTGCGGGCGTTCATGCTCACCGTCGTCGTCATCGACGACCTCGTTGCGCTGGTCGTCATTGCGACCGTCTATACGGACGCGCTCCGCATCGTGCCGCTGCTCGCGGCCGTCGGGACATTCGTCGTCGCCGTCGCCGTGGCTCGGCGCTTTCCCGTGAAGCCCGGAATTATCTGTCTCGCTCTCGGGCTGACGGCGTGGGTCGCTCTGCTCAAATCCGGGGTCGAACCGGTCGTGATCGGGCTTGCGATGGGGCTCCTCGTCTATGCCTTCCCGGCTGCGCGGTCGAACCTCGAACGCGCCACCGAGCGTTTTCGCGAGTTTCGGGAGCAGCCGACCGCCGAGCTTGAGCGGATCGCGCGCTTGGAGCTTCGGTCGGCGACGTCGACCAACGAGCGCCTGCAGCGCCTCTTTCACCCGTGGACGAGCTATCTGATCGTGCCGCTGTTCGCGCTCGCCAACGCGGGCATTCCGGTCAACGGGTCCTTCCTCGCCCAGGCATTCAGGTCTCCCATCACGCTCGGGATCCTCTTCGGCTACGTGGTGGGGAAGCCCGCTGGGATCCTCGGCGGGTCGTGGCTCATCACGCGGTCGAGCCGCGGACGCCTGCAGCCGCCGGTGGGATGGGCTGCAGTTGCCGGCGGCGGGACGATCGCCGGGATCGGCTTCACGGTTGCGCTGCTGATCGCGACGCTCGCGTTCGGCGGGCGACAGCTCGATGAGGCGAAGGTCGGCATCCTCAGCGCGGCCATCGTCGCCGCGCTCCTGACCTGGCTCGTCTTCCGCGCGACGGCGCTCCTGCCGCGACGCGCGCGAGCGCGCGCCTTGCTGGGGACGGCGGAGCCGCTCGTCGACCTCGCAGTGCAGGTCGATCCCGAGCGCGACCACGTCCGCGGGCCGCTCACCGCGCCGGTCACCGTGGTCGAATACGGCGATTTCGAATGTCCCTACTGCGGGCGCGCGGAGCGCATCATCCGGGAGCTCCTGAGCGACTTCGCGGACGTTCGCTACGTGTGGCGCCATCTGCCCTTGACTGACGTGCACCCGCATGCGCAGCTGGCCGCAGAGGCGGCCGAGGCGGCATCCGATCAGGGCGCGTTTTGGGAGATGCACGACCTCTTGCTCCAGCACCAAGACGCCTTGCGCCCGGGCGACATCGTCGGGTACGCCGAGCAGTTGGGACTCGAAATGGAGTGGTTCACGGACGCCCTAACCGCGCACGCCGGCGCCGGGCGAGTCGCCGAGGATGTCGACAGCGCGGATATGAGCGAAGTCTCGGGAACGCCGACCTTTTTCATCAACGGCCGGCGCCACTACGGCGCCTATGACATCGGCACCCTGTCGGCCGCCGTGCGGGCGGCGGGCGCGAGGGCGGTGCTGGTGGCCGATCCGGCATAGGCGCCGGCCGGGTGAGCCGCCGCATGGGTAAGCAAAAGGCCTGCTCACGCAGGCCTTTTGCCGTCAGATGCAGCCTCGCCTATCCGGGCGCGTTCGCCTTGCAGCTCTGGCTGATCCCGGTTGGGTCGCCGCCCGCGGCCTGCCTGTAGTTGTTCTTGACCCAGGCGAGGCCGCCGTCGTGCGCGAAGTAAACGACTGGGTGGTCGGGGAGCGGCGTGGGAGCCCAGTTCTCCGATGCCCACGCGGGAGCCTCCCGGATGTTGTTGGCGAGCAGCTTGTTCAGCTCGTTGTGCGCCTGCTGACCGGCCGCCGCGTCGCCGCGCTTGATCGCGTCGACCCAGTAGCACTCCCACGCGTTCTGCGCGACGAGCACTGCCTGGCCGCCCCCGGCGCCGCGATTTGTGACGCTGTTGGGCTCGCCCATGTTGTACTTGGGCCACTTGACGCCCGGCGGCAGGCTGAGCTCCTTCTGAGCCTCGAGATACTCCTGCTTCGTCACTGGCGGCGGCACGACGTCGCCGCCGATCCACTGCGAGATGGCGAACGCCGTGGAGGCCAAGAGCGCGGCCACCAGAAGGGCGAATGCAGCGACGACGACTCGCCGACGGCGCTCGACCCGCGGCCGCGTCCGCTCCGTGAGTCTCGAGTCGGCCGCCTCAGCGGTGATGCGCGCGAACAATTCGTTGTCCTCTCCGGCCGGCGCCTGAGGAACGGGGTTCGCCCGACGCAATCGGACCATGATCGATTCGGTGCTCATGTCGTCTCCATGTCGAGATGGGCGTTGGGGTCGCATCGCCGGCCGGTCGATGCGTCTTCCAGCTTCGTCCGCAGCCGCCTCCGCGCCCGCAGGAGGCGAACGCGGAATGCGGCCGGGTTGATGCCGAGAGAGCGTGCCGCCTGGGTCGGCGTGAGGTCCTCCCACGCGACGAGGAGGAGCGCCTCGCGGTCGAGCCGCGAGAGCGATAGGAGGGCGGCGCCGAGTATCGGGTCGAGCTCCACGACTTCCGGTGCGGGCGCAAAGTCCTCGGTCATCTCACTCGCCGAGAACGATGCGCGTCGCAAATCCGCGAGGACGAGGTTTCGAGCCGTCGCGTAGAGCCAGGGCCGAGGGTCGTCGTGGGGGACGTCCGCCAGCCGTCTCCAGGCGATCGTCATCACCTCGGCGGCGACGGCGTCCGCGTCTCTGCTTCCTCGCCGCCGCGCGTAAGCGGCGACGGCGCCGAGGTGAGAGAACACGGCGCGGAACCGTGCCTCGGCGGCGTGGCGATCGTGAGTTTCGGTCATACCCATGAATGTCGGCGCGGGAGGATTGCGTTACTGGGTGTCACGTCCCCCTTTTGGGTGACGCGAGTGCCCCCTCGAGCGCCGAGTTTCAATGAAGGACGATGTTGAGAGTCCTCATCTACGTTACGTTGCTGGCGGTTCTCTTCGGCGGCGCAGTCCTGTCCGCCGGGAACGCAATCGGCGCCTGGGAGCCGATGCCGCCGTCTCCGCGCGCTCCGACCACTTCCACGCAGGTGGAGAAGCCGCACAAGAAGCACAAGGTGCCTGCAAAGGCGCATAGGCAACACCGGGCCAAGAAGCACGGCGGCTAAACGCGCCCGCGCCAGTTTCGCGTCGCAATCGGAGGGAAAAATGCTGGATTGTGCGCATCAACTCGCTCCTCGGCCTCGTCTATTTGATCGTCGGGATCGTGGTCGCGGCGACGCACGACTACTTCAAGAACGCCGACACGCTCAAACGCATCGTGTCGGCGATTCTCGCCGTCGTGCTGTGGCCGCTGGTCCTGCTGGGCGTCAACCTGCACATTCACTGAGCGGCAGGCGACCGCTGGTATCTTCGTTGCGGTGACCTCCCCGCTGGAGAGCATGCTGCGCCGGGCCTTTCCGGACGCGCGGGAGCTGGCCGTCCGCGATCGCACCGGCGGGGGCGATCACTTCCACGTGACCGTGGTCAGCCCGCGGTTCAACGGGCTTTCGCTGGTCGAGCAGCACCGGCTGGTCTACGACGCGCTCGCCGAACCGCTGGGCGACGGCACGATCCACGAGCTGCGAATCACGACCCGAGGAGACCGATGAGCGAGCTGAGAGACCGAATCCAAGAGACGATCGAGCGTGAGCCCGTCGTTGCCTTCATCAAGGGGACGCACGAGCAGGTCTATTGCGGAAACTCGGATCGCGCCTTGCAGGCGCTTCGGTCCGTCGGCGCATCGTTCGCCGCGGTAGACGTGCTCCCGGACCCGCAGATCCGCCAGGAGCTCTCCGCCCTCTCGAACTGGCCAACGATTCCCCAGGTATTCGTCGCCGGGGAGCTGATCGGAGGGGCCGACATCGTCCAGGAGCTGGCGGCCTCCGGCGAGCTCCAAGCAAAGCTGGACGAGAAGCTCGGCGTCGAGTGGCGGAACGGGGGCGAGGAGCGCACGATCGCGCTCGTCGACCGCGAGAACCCATTCAGGCTCGTCCGCTAGCCCTTGGGACGCCGAACGAAAGAAGCGTCCTCGCCTTCGGCGGCGAGCTACGGCGCCGCGGTGAGGCCGTGACGCCGCATCACCGCTGAGATCATTGCGACATCAGGAGGGCCTCCGGCCGCGTCCGCGATGATTGCCGCCATCTCGCGGAAGTAGTCGGGACCGAGGATGCCGGGGGTGACGATGCGACGGATGCTCACGCGGCTGCACGAGCAGGGATTCGAGGACCTGGACGCGTCCCACCTGAGCGTCTTGCTCTACCCCGGGCCCCAAGGAGCACGACCCTCCGAGCTCGCCGCCAGGCGAGGCATGAGCAAGCAAGCCGTGAACTACCTCCTCGGACAGCTCGAACGTCTCGGCTACGTCGAGCGCCGAGCGGATCCCGACGACCGACGCTCCAAGCGCGTCGCCCTCACCCGCCGGGGCGAATTGGCCGGACTCACGATGCGAGACGCCGTGCGCGAGATCGAGCGGGACTGGGAAAGGCAGCTCGGACGGGAGCGCTTCGCCCAGCTCCGCGGCCTCCTGCTGGAGCTCAACCAGCCGGGGTAGCTGCGCGGAGTTACGCAGTCTCGCGTTAGCGGCTCGACCAGACCACGGCGGCCAAGACGACCGAGAGGCCGGCGGTGACGATGCCGATGATCCAGGCGGCGACGTCCTGCGTCCCCATGATCGCGGCGACGCCCGTCCCGGCGCCGATGATGCCGCCGGTGGCGACGAGCCTGCTGAGGAACGACTGGAAAGTAACGAGGCGGCCGGGCCCGCTCGGCGCCTCAGTCGTCGCGTCTGCGTCAGGTTTGCGCCTGAACAGAGCCACCGCGGGATCCTAACGGAACCCCTCACGCCACCTGCGAGCCGAGCAGGATCGCCTTGATGGCCTGGTGGCTCTCGTCGCCGGGCGATTCCGATATGACGGTCGCGGGGCGATCGAAGCGGGCCAGCGCGTCGCGCAGCGGCTCTGCGCGCAGGGTCCCCTCGCCATAGGGAAGGTGCTTGGTTTCGTTCCGGTTCGCGTACGCGATGTCGCTGAAATGAATATGGAACGGCGCATCCGGCTCGAGCATTCCGTCCGCAATCTCGAGCACGCCTGTGAATGCGTCCTCGTCGAGAAACGCCCCGTCCGTCACCGCGTGGAGATGCGCGAAGTCGAGGACGGGGCGGACCCAATCGAAGCGGGCCGCGAGCGAGAACACGTCCTCTGGAGTGCCGAGCTCGCGGACCCGGCCCATGATCTCGAGCCCGAACGCAACTGCGCGTCCTTTCGGCTCCAGGCGCTTGCGCAAGGCGGAAAGATCGTCCGCCACCGCGTCCAGGGCCGCTTCGCGTTCGCGCCCGAGCAAATATCCCGGATGGACCACGAGGAGCTCGGCGCCACAGGCGACGGCGACCCCGGCGCTGTGGTCGATCATGCCGAACGCGCGCTTGCGCTTTTGCTCGTCTCCGACCAGGTGACCGAGGATCGCCGCGATCGGCGAGTGCACCGAGAGCGCGATGCCGTTCCCGGACGCGAGCTCGCCGAACCGCCTAGCCCAGTTCCATTCGTCCTTCATCCAGAAACCGCCCTCGAAATCGACCTCGCAGGCGCTGTAGTCGCGCTCCAGAAGCAGCTCTACGGCCGCCTCCGGGCTCTCGCGGCTGGGCACGCGGGCGGGTCCGAAGCGGGTGGTCATGCCGTCCGACGCCAAGAGTACGGTCTTCGGCATGGCGAAGCGACCGACGCGCATCGAGCTCCTCGAGCTGGATATCGACCTTCGGCTGGCGGATCTCTGGAGCGAGGCCTGCGGGGTGAGCGAGTGGAACCTCGAGGTTGTCGCGGCCTTCCTGCGAGCGGCGTACGGGAAGGGCTATTGCGATGCCCTCACGGAGGACGAGGCCGGCTCCCTCTGCCGGGATCACGGCTACCGCATTCCGGCGCGCAAGCCCGCACCGCTTCCCGAAGCGTAGGCTTTCAGCCCCGATAAACTCGGGCTGTGCCTCGGAGGCGCAGTCCGGCGCGTCTCGTCATCGCGCTCTCGGTGGCGGCGGCCCTCGCCGTCTTCCTCCTCTATACGAGCCTTGCGGGAGGCTCAACCCCGTCGCTTCGTCCCAGCCAGCTCGCACAGCACCGCGGCACCGTGACGCTCGCCGGGCTCGTTCTCGCGCCCGTGCGCGGAGACGCCCATGCCGCCGGCCTTCGCTTCCGGCTGCGCGACATCGCCGGCACGGCGACCGTTCCGGTGGTCTACAAGGGCTCGGTCCCCGACCTCTTTCGGCCCGGCCGGGACGTCTCCATCCGCGGCACGATGCGCAACGGCATCTTCGTCGGCGAGCCTGATTCGCTCGTGACGAAGTGTCCGTCGAAGTACGCGCCGAAGAAGTCCATCTGATGCCGGAGCTCGGCCGCGCCGCGCTCGTCGTCGCCCTCGGGCTCCTCATCTATGCGGCCGTGGGGGGAGGCTACGCCGCGCTTCGCGGGCGCCGTCGCCTGCTCGAGTCGGCGCGCAACGCGCTCTTCGCATCGTTCGGCGCCGCAGCGGTCGCGGGTCTCGTCCTGCTTGTCGCGCTCGTACGGCACGACTTCTCGTTCGTCTACGTCGCCGACCACACGTCCCGGGAGCTTCCCTTGCGCTACGCGGCCGCTTCGTTCTGGGGCGGCCAAGCAGGCTCGCTGCTCCTCTGGCTGCTCGTGCTGACCGGAATGGCCTCCGCGGCGGTTGCGTTCAATCGCGGCCTTACGCGGGACGTCCTTCCGTGGACGGTGGCGATTGCAGCTGCGGTTGCGAGCTTCTTCGCCTTCCTCCTCGTGTTCGTCGCCTCGCCATTCGAGACCGCCCCCGCTCCCGCAGACGGCGCCGGGCTCAACCCCAGCCTTCAGAACCCGTACATGATGGCCCACCCGCCGCTCCTCTATCTCGGCTATGTGGGTCTGACCATCCCGTTCGTCTTCGCGATGGCGGCGCTCGCCTCGCGGCGCACCGACGAGCGCTGGATCGTCGCCACTCGTCGCTGGACGCTCGCCTCGTGGACATTCCTCGGCTTCGCGATCCTTCTCGGCGCCAAGTGGGCCTACGAGGAGGTTGGCTGGGGCGGGTGGTACGCCTGGGATCCCGTCGAGAACGCCGCCCTCATGCCCTGGCTCGTCGCCACGGCGTTCCTGCATTCGGTGATGGTGCAGGAGAAGAAGAACATGCTCCGCGTCTGGAACTCGGTGCTGGTCGCCGGCGCGTTTGCGCTCTCGCTGTTCGGCACCTTCCTGACGCGGAGCGGAGTCATCAACTCGATCCACAGCTTCACGCAGTCGTCCATCGGCGCCTGGTTCGTCGCCTTCATCGCCGTGGTCGTGGCCGCTTCGACGGCTTTGATCCTCGTGCGGCTGCCGCTTCTGCGCTCGCCGACGCGGCTCGAGTCACTGGTCTCCCGCGAGGCGGCGTTTCTCTACAACAACCTCTTCTTGGTCGCGTTCGCGCTGACGGTTCTGTGGGGCGTCGTCTATCCGCTCGTTTCCGAGGCCGTCCGCGGCGTGGCCGTGACCGTCGGCGCGCCCTATTACGACTTCTTCGCCGTCGCGTTCGGCCTGCCGCTCGTCCTCCTGATGGGAATCGGGCCGCTCGTCGCCTGGCGGCGTGCATCTCTTCGCGCGCTCGGCACCACGCTGGCGTGGCCGGCGGGGGTGGCACTCGTCGCCGGGGTCGCGCTGCTGGCGGCCGGCGCCGGCTCGAGCCCCGCAGGTCTCGTCGGTTACACGTTCGCGGCCTTCGTTCTCACGGCGATCGTGGTCGAATTCGCGCGGGGGACACGGGCGCGCCGTGCGCTTGCAGGCGAGACCTGGCTGGGCGCGTTCACGGGGCTCATTGCCCGCAACCGGCGGCGCTACGGCGGCTACGTCGTCCATGCCGCCATCGTCCTTCTCCTCGTCGGCGCGGTCGGCGTCGGCGGGTTCCAGAAGACGCGAGAGGCCCGGTTGGCGCCCGGCGACGCGGTACGCATCGGTGACTACGACCTCACGTATCTCCAGAGCAGGCAGCGCCGCGCCGAGAACGCCCTCGAGGTGCGCGCGCTCCTCGCGGTTTCTCGCGACGGCAAGCAGCTCGGAACGGTCTCGGCCGGAAAGAACAACTACTTCGCCGAGCAGCAGACCTCGAACGAGGTCGCCATCCGCTCCGACTGGCTGCGCGCGCAGGATCTCTTCGTCATCGTCGATCAGTTCAACGGGGACGGCTCCATCTTCGTGAAGGTGCTCGTCAATCCGCTCGTGAATCTCATCTGGCTCGCGGGCATCGTCTTCTTCGGCGGCTCGCTGATCGCCATGTGGCCCGACGCGCGCGAGCAGCGGCGGCTCGCGCGTCGGTTCGCCTACGCGCCCGCCTGACGATGGACGCCGCGCTCGTGCTCGCCGTGCTGTTCGCCGTCGTCTGCGTCCTATTCGTCGCGCGTCCCTTCCTACGCGAGCCGGCGGCCACGGACGACCGCCTCGCCGAGCTCTCCCCCCGCGAGCGGGAGCGGGCACGCTTGGCCGAGGAGCGCGATCGGGCCCTCGCAGCGCTCAAGGAGCTCGAGTTCGACCATCGGACGGGGAAAGTCTCCGATGCGGACTACCGAGAGCTCGTGGGGCCCTTACGCCGGCAGGCGGCCGAAGCGCTGCGCGCGCTGGAACCGAGGAAGGCGCCGGAGCCGCCGGTCCCGGACGACGTCCGTGCCTGAGTGCCCGCACTGCGGCACGTCCATTCCGGCGGAGAGCCGCTTCTGTCCGGAATGCGGTCGCCCGCTGGGGGCGGACGAAAGCGCGACCGCGGTCCGCGCGCATCGACGCTGGCCGCCCGATCCGTTCATCGTCGTCGCCGTTCTCGTCGCAGTAGGTGGCGTCATCCTTCTCGCCGGCGGACTTTGGGCCTGGGGGCTCGTAGCTCTGTTTGGCGCGGCGATCCTCTTCCTCTCCCAGCGTGAGGCCGAGCGCCAGGCGGCCCGCTACGCTCTTGCGGGCTTCCGCGAGCGCGTCGCAGCCACGCAAGCCGCGTTGGCAGCGCGTTCACGGGGTCAGCTGGAGCTCTTCCGGGCGCGGCGCGAACGCGCTGAGCTCGAAGCCGAGCGGGGCCGTGCCCT
Source organism: Gaiellaceae bacterium (assembly GCA_035639875.1). Lineage (GTDB taxonomy): Bacteria > Actinomycetota > Thermoleophilia > Gaiellales > Gaiellaceae > JAIBJP01. The sequence goes on from DASQXE010000161.1 coordinate 16,736, forward strand.
GCACCGGCTCGGACACGCGGTGTTCTATAGCGACAAAGCGGGAACGAAGGCGGCGAAGGAGGCCGTGCAGGCCGTGGTCGACCGAATCGAGGCAAAGGAAACGGAGATCGAAGCCCTCATCCGGCAGACGGACCAGCGTGTCCAGCGGGCGCACGCCGGCGTGAGGCCGACCGAGAGGATCGAGGTCGAGCAGCCGACCGGCCCGGTACGGATTCCCGAGCCCTGGCCACCCCCGGACGAGGGCACGCCGCCCACACCCGAGCCCGTTCCCGAGCCTTCGCCCGACGACCCGGTGCCGGAGCCCGAGCACCCGCCGATGCCGCAAACCAAGAAGGCGCGCAAGCGGTGAACGCGTCCGAGCGGGGCCTTTCGCTGGAAAATCCCCGCAATTTGCTGTAAAACACCGGGCTCCGAGCAGTGAAAACGCTATCCGCTGGGTGCGCAGGGACGTCCGTGCGCCCGGCGAAACTCTGAGCCGGTGCCGATCCCCCGACGCCTCACCGTGCTTCTCGTCGCTTCGGCGGCCGTTGTCGCCCTCGCTGTTCCGGCCGCGCCCGGCCAATCGCTCTCCGATCGCAAGGACGCGCTCGATTCGCGCATCTCCGGCCTGCGCGACCAGATCGAGCGTGCGAAGGTGAAGGAAGGTGTCCTCACGCAGGACATCTCGGCGGCGTCATCCCGAATCGACGCGGTCGCGGGGGACATCGAGGTCCTGACGGCCAAGGTCACTGCGCTCGAACAAGACCTCGCCGCACATCGGAGCCGGCTAGCGCGTCTTGAGGAGCGCCTCCGGGATCAGACGGAGACGCTCCATCGCCTCATCCGCGAGCACGCGGCGGCGCAGGCGCGGCTCGAGGAGCGCCTCGTGCAGCTGTACGAAACGGACGAGGCGAGCGAGCTCGAGATCCTCCTGCAGGTGCAGAGCCTGTCCGACCTTCTCGAGCAGCTCGACTACTTCCATTCGATCGGGCAAGAGGACAAGCGCATCGCTGACACGATCAAGCGTCTCCAGGAGGAGATGCGGGCCGCACGTCAGCTAACCGCGGCGACCAAGGCGGGCGTGGCGAAGGCGACCGCGATCATTGCGGAAAAGACCGCCGAGCAGCGCGCGGCCCGCGACCAGCTCGTCGCCGAGCGTTCCGCGTTGGCGACCGCCCGCTCGGACAAGCAGGCCATCCTCGCCAACGTCAGGCAGGAGCGGCACTCGGACGAGGAAGACCTCGCCGCCATGGAAGCGGCGAGCGCCGCCATCGCCGCGAAGATCCACTCGCAGGGGAGTTCCGGCACTGGTGCACCATCGGCGAGCGGGTTGATCTGGCCTGTCAGCGGCCCGATCACGAGCGGCTTCGGCCCGCGGTGGGGAGGCTTCCACGAGGGGATCGACATCGGCGTGCCGTGCGGGACGCCCATTCACGCGGCCGCGTCGGGGACGGTCATCTTCGCCGGCTGGATGGATGGTTACGGGAACTTCGTCATCATCGACCACGGCGGGGGCCTCGCCACGGCGTACGCGCACCAATCGGCCATCTACGTGTCCGGCGGCTCCGTTTCGCAGGGACAGGTGATCGGCGCCGTCGGCTCGACCGGCCACTCCACGGGCTGCCACCTCCACTTCGAGGTGCGAGTCAACGGCACCCCCGTCAACCCGCTCAACTACCTCTAAAACGGACATGACCGGGGTCTGACCCCGGACATGTCCAAAAAGTCTGGCTGCGAGCCAGCGCTACGGACGGAACCATGCGCCTTCGCGGGCAGCAGACCATGTCTCTTCAAGCCATGACCGGGGTCTGACCCCGGACATGGCTCTTTCGGCTAGCGGAAGACGGCGTAGAGGATGATGGCGGCGAGGACGAGGACGACGATCCAGACGAGCGGCAGGAGCCGGAACGCACGGCGTTCGCCGGCGCTAGGTCCGGGCTCGGGGACGTAGGGATCCCGGCGCGCGGTCGGTTGGCGCGGCAGCTCGTCGTCGCCGTCGAGCACCTGCGGCTCGCGCTGGACCTCGCGTTCGCGTGCCATGGGGACAGCGTCCCCGCACAGGAAGGGCGAAAAACTACATCCCGTGAACGACGCGCAGGTCCGGCAGCCCCCGATAGCGCCCGTCAAGTTGGAAGCCATATCCGACGTAGAACTCGTCGGGCACCGTGAACCCCACGTAGCGCAGCGGCAGATCGTCCACGAGGCGCCGATACGGACGATCCAACAATGTGCACGCCGCGATGTCGCGCGGGCGCCGCAGCTTGAACGTCTTGACCAGGTAGTTGACCGTCAATCCCGTATCGATGACGTTCTCGATGATGAGCACGTCGCGGCCCATGATCGGCAGGTCGAGATCCTTGATCAGCCGGATCTTCTTGCGCCCGCCGAGCGCCCCGTCGTAACCCGCCAGCACGACGAAATCGAGCTCGTGCGGGGCAGTAAGCGCACGTGACAGATCGGCGAGGAAGATGAACGCCCCCTTCATCACGGTGATGAGGATCGGCTCGCGGCCGGCGTAGTCGGCCGCGAGCTGCGCACCGAGCTCGGTCACTCGTGCCCGAATCTCCTCGCGGGAGAGATAGATCTCTCCGATCCGAGGGTCGAGGGGCTCTATGAGGCGATGTTCAGCTTGTATTTCTGGGCGAGGCGCTCGATGTCGCGCCGGGTGAACAACTTGATCCTGATGTCTGGATACCGCTCCCGCAGCTTTCGAATCTTCCGGTTCTTGCGCGTGACGAGTGATTGCTTCATCACGGTCACCTCGAGATAAAGATCCTGCTCAGGCAAGTAAAAATCAGGAGTGAACGCCTCGATGATCCGCCCGTCGTCATCCGTCTCGAGGACGAAGGAGCGGGGCTCGTACTCCCACTCGAGCCCGTAGAAATTGAGGAGATTCGCGCATTCGATCTCAGCCTGATTGGCGAAGTTGGGGCCGTCGGTGCCCGAACTTCCCTGGAAATCGGAGGTTTCCGAGGCCATCCGCATTTGAGAGTAGCAATCTGCCCGGACGGCCCCGCATTACACTTCGAGTGGATTCGACGAGGGCTCCAGACGGGAGGCGCGTGTTTCGGATCGCACACATCTCCGACCTGCACTGCGGGTCTCCGTACTTTGTGCCCGATCTCATGGAGCGCGCGATCATGGAGATCAACGAGCTCGAGCCTCAGATCGTCGTTTGCTCCGGTGACCTGACCGCGTATGGGTTCAAGCAGGAGTACGCGGAGGCGAAGGGCTACCTCGACCGCCTCGTGTGCGAAGAGCTGGTGGTCATCCCCGGCAATCACGACTCCCGCAACGTCGGTTACATCCACTTCGAGGAGCTCTTCGGCGAGCGGAACCCGGTCGTCCATCTGAATGGCGTTTCCGTCGTCGCGGTCGACTCGACCGAGCCCGACCTCGACCACGGCCACATCGGGCGCAGCCGTTATACCTGGATCCAGGAGCAGTTCGCGCCGGAGGCCGACTTTCGCATCTTCGTGCTCCACCACCATCTGCTTCCGGTTCCGGGCACCGGGCGCGAGCGGAACGTCGTCTATGACGCCGGTGACGCTCTCGAAGCCCTCCAGCGGGCCAAGGTGAACCTCGTCCTCTCCGGGCACAAGCACGTTCCGTACGCCTGGCGCCTCGAGAACCTCTTCATCGTCAACGCCGGCACAGTTTCGTCGCTGCGTCTGAGAGGGAACACGCGTCCTTGCTACAACCTCGTTGAGATCGAGGGCAGGCACGTGGACGTCTGGCGGAAGTACCCGTACCACGACCAGGAGCGGATCATCCAGTTCTCGACGGACACGCTCGAGTTCGAGAAGTACACCACCCGCATCGAGGACGAGGTGAGGAGCAGATGAGGGCCCTCGCCCTCATCGACGGCGAGCACTATCCCGACGTCGTTCGGGTCGCCTTTGTCGCGCTTCCGCACGAGATCCTCGGCGCCGTCCTCGTCGGGGGGTCGGAGAAGCTGCGCGGCGGCGAGGACTATGGCGTGCCCCTCTACAAGACCTTGGAAGAAGCGATCGAGGCCACCGGGGCCGAGGCGATCGTCGATCTTTCGGACGAGCCGGTGCTCGATCCGCGCCGCCGCTTCGAGCTCGCCAGCCGCGCGCTGGCCGCGGGACTCTCGTATATCGGCGCGGATTTCCGCTTCGATCCCGTGCGCTTCGAGCCCTTCGAGCTGCCCGCACTCGCGGTCATCGGCACCGGCAAGCGCGTCGGCAAGACCGCCGTCGCAGGGCACATCGCGCGCTTGCTCGCCCGGGACCGCGACATCGTCATCGTTGCCATGGGCCGCGGCGGCCCGCGGGAGCCAGTCGTGGTGGAGGGCGAGCCCGCGCTCGAGGACCTGCTCGCGTTATCGCGGTCCGGCGTCCACGCCGCCTCCGACTACCTCGAGGACGCCGCCATGGCCCGGGTCACCACCGTCGGCGCGCGCCGATGCGGCGGCGGCTTTGCCGGCGCCCCGTTCTTCTCGAATCTGCAGCCGGCCGCCCGGCTCGCCGCCTCGCTGGCGCCGGACCTCGTCCTGTTCGAGGGCAGCGGCGCCGCCCTGCCACCTGTCGAGACCGGCGCGCGCATCCTCGTTGCGGGAGCGGGCCAGGAAGTGGAGGCGGTTACGGGGTACATGGGTGCATATCGTCTGCTTCTGTCCGATCTCGTCGTCCTCACCGGCTGCGAGGAGCCGCTCGCCACCGACGCGCATGTGAGCCGTCTGCGCGCAGCGATCGAAGATGTCAAGCCGGGCCTGCCCTTGGTCGAGAGCGTGTTCAGGCCGCAGCCGGTCGAGCCCGACCAGGTGCGGGGACGGCGCGTGGCTTTCTTCTCGACCGCTCCCGACGGCGTTCACGCGCGCCTGCGGGAGCATTTGGCCCGTGACCACGGAGCCGACGTCGCGCTCGTTTCGGGCAACCTCGGCCGGCGCCAGGAGCTGCGCGCCGATCTCGCCTCGGTCGAGGCGCGCTCCGCGGAGGTCTATCTCGTGGAGCTGAAAGCGGCGGCGATCGACGTCGTCGCCGAGACCGCGGCGGAGCGCGGCGTCGACCTTGTGCTCTGCGATAACGAGCTGCGTCCTCTCCGCGGCGACCACGACCTCGAGGAGCGCGTCCTCGCTCTGGCGGAACAGGTCGCGCCGCGCGTACCCGCATGACCGACCGCCATCCGCCTGACTCGATCCTGATCTCGACGGCCTCGGAGTCGGCTCTCAACGCCTTGCGCCGCCTCGATGTTCCGCTCGTCGTCCTCGTCGGCGGCGCCACCGGAACCGGCAAGTCGACCGTGGCCACCGAGGTCGCACACTGCCTCGGAATCACACGGGTGACCTCGACGGACGTCGTCCGCCAGACGATGCGCGCGTTCTTTTCCCTCGAGTTCATGCCTTCGATCCACTACTCGAGTTTCGAGGCGGGGCCGGCCGTCGCCGGGCGGGACGAGGTAGAGGCGGATTCGCTCCTCATCGGCTTCCTGGAGCAGACGAGGAACGTCCTCGTCGGAGTCAAGGCTGTGCTCGGGCGCGCCATCGAGGAGGGCTACTCCCTCACGCTCGAGGGCGTCCATCTCGTTCCTGGCCTGATTCCGCCGGTCGATGGCGCCGTCTTCTGTCCGGTGCTCCTGACGATCGACGACGTGGAGGAGCATGCGGCTCACTTCTGGACGCGCGACGAGGCAGGCCTCCGCCCATTCGACAAGTACCTCCGCGCGCTCCCCGATATCAGGCGCATTCAGGACTACCTCGTCGAACGCGCGGCCAGGGCCGGGGTGCCCGTGATCCAGAACGAGCGCGTGGACGTGACCGTCGAGCGCGTCATCCAGCTCGTCCTCGCCGAGGTCGAGCGCGTCCGCACGTGAGCACGACGCAGGTCAAGACGCTCTGCCGGTGCGAGGCTTACGCCGCCGTGACGGAGGCGGCCGCGCTCGCAAGCGGACGCTGGCTTGGTCGCGGCGACGTCGAGGGCGCCGAGCAGGCGGCCGCCGACGCGATGCGCGAAGGGCTCGAGAATCTCGAGATCGAGGGCCACATCGTCGTCGGCAGCGAGGTCGACGAGGACCAGCTGGCGATCGGCACCGTCGTTGGCCGGGGCGGAGAAAGCGTCGATCTCGCCGTCGATCCGCTCGAGGGCCGCGCCGTCGTTGCCCGCGGCGATTACGGAGCGATGGCCATGATCGCGGTCGGCGAGGAGGGGAGCTTCCCGAGCCTGCCGCAGATGTACATGCGCAAGATGGCCGTCGGACCGGTTGCGCGCGGCCGTATCGACCTCGGCCGCCCCGTGGGCGAGAACGTCCGGCAGATCGCCGAGGCGTTCGGGCGCAACACGCGGGACATCACGACGATCGTCCTTGACCGGCCACGCCATCACGACCTGATCGAGGAGATCAGGGCTGCAGGCGCCCGAATCAAGCTGATTCAGGACGGCGACGTCACTGCCTCGATCACGGCGGCGATCCGTGGAACAAACGATCACCTCGCGATCGGGATCGGCGGCGCGCGTCAGGCGCTCCTCTCAGCCGCGGCGCTGCGGTGCCTGGGTGGCGAGCTTCAGGCACAGCTCTGGCCGACGACGCGCGGCGAGATCGAGGCGGCCCGCGAGCACGGAATCGAGGACGTGAACAAGGTCTTCACCACGGACGAGCTCGCCCCTGGGGAGGTGATTGTCGCCGCAACCGGCGTTACCAACGGCGATCTCCTACGGGGCGTCCGCTTCCTTGCCGACAGCGCTCGCACGCACTCGATCGTCATGTGCACGCGTCACAACTGGGTGCGCTTCGTAGACGGGATTCACTTCTTCGCGCGCGAGCGGCGCGAGGAAGTCAGGCTGCTCGGTTAGACGAGCTCCAGAACTCGCTGCATGCGGACGAACTCTTCCGCCTCGGCACGCGAGTGGACTCCGAGGCGGCGATACGCGTTCTTGATGTGAGTGCGCACCGTGTGGGTCGAGATCACGAACAGGTCGGCGATCTCTTGGGCGCTGAGCCCATCGGTGTAGAGCGTCAGGATGGCCAGCTCGCGCGGGCGCAGGGCCGCGCGGATGGTCGCGGGCGCGTCTTCGGGGATGAAAATGGAGTTCCTGGCCACCTGCCGGGCGAGCGCCTCGAGGGTGGCCGCGCGACGGTCCGCTTCCTCGAGCCGTGCCGCGAGGCGCTGGGCGGTCTCCGCGAGGAGGGCGAGCTCGTTCGCGTCGGGCCGGCGCTCCGTCCGCGAGCCGACCGTGATCGTCCCGATGGGCTCGTTTCCGACCTTGAGCCACTCGCCGTGCAGCCAGCGGGCTCCGAGCATGCGCCCCAGCGTGTGCCGGTGCCCGAGTACGAAGATCGAGCGCGCCTGCGCGATCGTCTGCGTGCTGTAGAGGAGCGTCAGGCGGTCGCTCGGCGGCGATCCCTCGACGGCGACGAGATGCAACTTGCCCTCGGAGTCGCTGTCGCGGAGCCGCAGGGCAGCCGTCTCGACCGAGAGGGCGAGGGGCAGCTTCCGAACGACGAGCTCGAGCGAAGGGGCGAGGTTCCTCGGGTCGACGGCCTCCAACGCCTGCTCGAGCGCCGCGTACGCATCAGGCGCGCGGTCGGGCGCGGGAAGGGCCATGCACCCGATGATACCCATCGACAATCCCCGATCAAACCGCGGATGGACAGGTGAGGTACCCCACAGTACCTCGCTCGGTAGACTGGTTCCATGCCTTCGCGCGAGGAGGTCGTGGATGCGCTGCGGGCCGTCGAGGACCCCGAGCTCGGCATGGATATCGTCGAGCTCGGCCTGCTGTACGACGTCGCAGTAGAGGGTCCGAAGGTCCACGTCACCTTCACCCTCACGTCGATGGGCTGCCCGGTCGGTCCGCTGATCGAGCAGCAGATCCACGAGACGGTCGCCGACCTGCCGGGCGTCGACGAAGTGGAGCCGGAGCTGACGTGGGATCCGCCCTGGTCGCCCGAGAAGATGTCGGACGACGCCAAATTCATTCTTGGGTTTGGTTAATCAGTAGCGGCGGGCATGCCCCGCCCGGACAAATCTCTAGCCGGGGATCTCGAGGACGACCTTGCCGAACTGGCGCCCGCCCTCGAGGTACTCGTGCGCCGCGGCGGCCTCTGCGAGAGGAAACGTGCGGTCGACGATCGGCTTCGCCGCCCCGCTCGCGATCAGCTCGTAGGCGCCCTCGAAGTCTTCCCTCGTCCCCATGGTCGAGCCGAAGACGGTCAGCTGCTTCCACCAGATGCGATGGAGCTGCGCGGGCGGGTTCGGCCCGCTCGTCGCCCCGCAGACGACGATCCGCGCGTTCGGTCCCGCGGCTTGCAGCGACGTCTTCCACGTCGCCTCGCCGACGTGCTCCACGACGATGTCGGCACCGCGGCCGCCGGTCGCTTCCTTGACCACGGCGCCGACGTCGTCGTCGGAGTGGTTAACGGCCGCGTCCGCGCCGAGGTCTCGCGCGCGCTCGAGCTTCTCGCTGCTCGAGGAAGTCACGATCGTCCGTGCGCCGAGCGCCTTGGCGAGCACGAATGCCGCTGAGGCGACCCCGCTCCCGATGCCCCAGAGGAGAACCCATTCGCCTTCCGCAACGCGCGCCTTCGTGACGAGCATCCGGTAAGCGGTCTCGAAGACGAGTGGGAAAGCGGCTGCCTCCTCGAACGAGAGTCCCCCGGGGATCGGATAGACGTTCTCGACGGGGACGGCGACCAGCTCGGCATGCGTGCCGTCGGTGTGCTCGCCGACGATGCGCGCGCCGTCGTCGAGCCCGGGGTTGATGACGACGCGGTCGCCCTCTGAAAAGGAATCGGCCCCGGCGCCAACCCCGGCGACCACGCCGGCGCCGTCCGCGCCGAGGATGCGCGGCTTGGGAACCGAGGGCAGCCCCTGGCGCACCCAGCAGTCGAGGTGGTTCAGCGAGGCCGCATGGAGCCGGATGAGGACTTCGCCCGCGCCCGGACGCGGGTCCTCGACGTCCTCGTAGCGCAGGACTTCGGGACCGCCGTCCTCGTGGATCCGCACCGCCTTCACGAGACCATCCTAACTTCGAGATTTGGCGGTGCTACGGTCTTTTTATGACCCAGCGCGAGCTCGAGCACATCGCCCGCGAGCTCGGGATCGACGTCGTCGGAGCGGCATCGGCAGAGCCGTACGAGAACACAGAGAAGGACATCCGCGACCGCCGCGCTCGGGGTCTCTTCGCGCGGATGCGGTTCACGATGGCTCAGCCCGAGGTCTCCTGTCACCCCGAGACGCTTCTGCCCGGTGCGCGAACGGTCGTCTCCGCTGCGTTCTCTTACTACGCGCCCGGGCCGAAGCCGAGCAGCGCCGAAGGGACCCTGCCGCGCTACGCGTGGCGGGACTACTACGCCGAGCTTCGCGCGAAGCTCGACCTCCTCGGCAAGCGGATCGGCGGCCGGTATCGTGTCTTCGTCGACGCCAACCAGCACGTGGACCGGGAGGGGGCGGCGCGCGCGGGCGTCGGCTTCTACGGGAAGAACACGCTCTTGATCACGCGCCGGTTCGGCTCCTGGGTCGTCCTCGGAACGCTCGTCACCGATGCGGAGATCGAACCGAGCGCCCCGCTTGCGCTCGACTGCGGTTCCTGCACGCGCTGCATCGACGCCTGCCCGACCGGAGCGCTGGACGAGCCGGGCGTCCTCGACTCCACACGGTGCCTCTCGTACTGGACGCAGGCGCCCGGCGCGATTCCCGAGCGCTACCGGGCGGAACTCGGAGCCCAGGTGTACGGCTGCGACATCTGCCAGGACGTCTGCCCGTGGAACCGCGGCGTCGAGAAGCGCCGCGCCGGTGTGGAGCTGCCCGAGGAGGCGGAACCCGTCGTGTCGCTCCTCGACTGGCTCGAGGCACCGGACGAGGAGCTGCGCGAGCGCTACGAACGCCTCTATTTCCCGCGCAACGACGCCCGTTACCTGAAGCGGAACGCACTCGTTGCCGCGGGGAACTCCGGCGATCCTGCGTTGGCCGGTGCCGTCGGCTCCCACTGCGACGATCCTGACGAGATGCTTCGCGAGCACGCGCGCTGGGCGGCAGAGCGCCTGCCGGCATGACCGAGACAATCGAGCGCCTCCGGGAGCTCGAGCGCTGGATCGCCTGGGTCCGGCTCCTCGCGGTCCCGTTCGCCGTCGTCGAGGTTGGAGTCGTCTCGACCCGATATCCGCCGGGATACGAGGCGAAGGCTTGGGTCATAACCGCCGTGTTCGGCACAGGAGCCCTCGTCCTTTGGGTCCTCGCGCGGCCGAAGCTCCCCGCCACGCGGCAGCGGATCCTCGGGCTCTCCGCGCTCGCCTTCGACTCGGGCGTCATAGCGAGCTACGTCGTTCTCTACTACGCGTACGAGGTCGACACGCCCGTGCGGCAACTGCTCTTCCTAGGCGTCGCCGAGGCGGCTGTGCGGTACGGGATCGCCGGGGGCGTCGTGCTGGCGCTTCTGCTGGCGCCGTTTCTCGCCTGGGGCGAAGACCTGCGCTCCGATCGCTTCCACAGGGATTTCAACGTGGACGCGATCACCTTGCCGGTCGGCCTCAACATTCTGATGGGGCTCATCGTCGGGTGGCTCGCCGGCCGCCTGAATCGCGCAGCGCGCTTCGCTGAAGCTCGTGCCGCCGAGGCGGAAGAGCTCCGCGACCGGCTCGGGAGACGCGCGGACCAGCTCGAGGCGGTGAACCGCGTCGCCCGCGCCCTGGGGTCGTCACTCGACCAAGAGGAGGCGTTCCAGCTCTTCGTGCGCGAGGTCCGCTACGTATTCGAGTTCGATCGCCTGGCGATCGTCCTCGTCGAGGGCGACAACGTCCTTGTGATGGCCACGTCGGGGCGGGACGTGGAACGCCTCTATCCGCGCGGAACCAGTCGCCCGCTCGCTGGCTCGATCGTCGAGGACGTACTCGCCCGCGGCCAGACAATCGTCCGGGGCGACATGGGGTCCATTCAGCGCTATCCCGAGGAGCGCGAGCTCGCAAGCATCGGACTCCAGTCGCGGGTCGTCGCGCCGCTCGTCGTGGGGGCCGAACCGGTGGGAATCCTTTCGATCGCGCGCGAGCCCGCGGACGCATTCTCGCCTGAGGAGGTCGAGCTGATCACGCTCCTGGCCGTCCAAGTGGCGGCCGCCGTCCAGAACATCCGGACCTATACGGCCGAGCGCAACGCGGCCGAAGAGCTGCGCCGCCTCTCCGCCCTGCGCGCGGACTTCGTCTCGCTCGTCTCCCACGAGCTCCGCACGCCGATGGCGTCGGTCATCGGCTGCGCCGTGACCCTGCGGGCACGGTGGCGCGAGCTCGCCGCCGAGCAGCGCGAATCCTTCCTCGCGCTGATCGAGCAGGAAACGGGGCGGCTCTCGACGCTGGTCGACGACGTCCTCGATACCTCCCGGATCGAAGCGGGGACGTTCACGTATACCTTCGCGGACGTGGACATCGCAGACCTCGTGCGGGAGACGACCTCGATAGTCGCCCTCGGGACGGACGAGGTGTCGATTCGGCCGGAGGTGCACGAGCCGTTGCCGATCGTGCGCGGAGACCGCGAGCGGCTGCGTCAACTGCTGGTCAACCTGCTTTCCAATGCCGCCAAGTACACGGTTGCGGGCGACGAGGTCGAGGTCCGGGCCGTCGCCGAAAACGGACTCGTCGTCATCAGTGTCGCGGACCACGGCCCTGGGATCAGCGCCGAGCAGCAGCGCCTCGTCTTCGAGAAGTTCGGCCGCTTGAACACCGGCGGGCGCTCCAAGCCCGGCGCAGGCTTGGGTCTCTTCATCGCGCGCTCGATCGCCGAGGCGCACGGCGGCACTCTGAGCGTCCGCTCGGAGGCGGGTTCAGGCTCGACGTTCATCGTGCGGCTGCCGATCGCCTGACGTGCGCGAGATCGCTCCGTTCGAGTGGGAGATCGAGCCCGAGCCGCCCATGCGCGTACCCGGCCGGGTGTTTGCCAGCCGGCGCATGGTCGAGGCGGGAGAGCTCGAGAACGCGCTCCAACAGGTCAAGAACGTGGCCGCGCTTCCCGGAATCGTGGGCGCTTCATACGCCATGCCGGACATCCACTGGGGCTACGGCTTTCCGATCGGCGGCGTGGCTGCGTTCGACGTGTCGGAAGGCGTGATTTCGCCCGGCGGGGTCGGCTACGACATCGCCTGCGGCGTCCGTCTGATCAGGACCGACGTGCGCGCCGACCAGGTCCGAGGCAAGCTGCCGGCGCTCCTGCACGAGCTCTCGCGCTCCGTGCCGACTGGAACGGGACGCGGGGGAGGGATCGACCTCGACCGGGCGGAGCTCGAGCGTGTGCTCGTGGACGGGTCGCGTTGGGCCGTGGGGCGCGGCTTGGGGCGTGAGCAGGACCTCGACCGCACGGAGGACGGCGGCGCCCTGGACGGCGCCGAACCCGGCGAGGTCTCCGAGCGCGCCTACGCCCGAGGGTTGAACACGCTGGGGTCGCTCGGCGCGGGCAACCACTTCCTCGAGGTGCAGGTCGTCGAGGAGATCGTGGACGATGACGCAGCGGCCGCCCTCGGTATCGAGCGCGAGCACGTCTGCGTCATGGTCCACTGCGGGAGTCGCGGGATGGGCCACCAGGTCTGCACCGACTTCCTCCGCGAGATGGAACGGGCGGCGAGCCGCGAGCGCATCGAGCTGCCCGACCGCCAGCTCGCGTGCGCGTCGTTTTCGAGCCCGGCCGGGCGGCGCTATTACGGGGCGATGGTGGCGGCGTCGAACTTCGCCCGGGCGAACCGCCAAGTCATCACGGAACGCGTGCGGAAGGCGTTCCGGCAGGTGCTCGGGCCGGTCGCCGGCGAGATGGAGCTCGTCTACGACGTCGCGCACAACATCGCCAAGATCGAGCAATACGACGGGCGCGAGGTCGTCGTCCATCGCAAGGGCGCGACGCGTTCCTTTCCCGGCCAGCCCGTCCTCATCCCCGGCGACATGCAGCGGGCTTCATGGGTGCTGCAGGGGACGGAGACCTCCCTCGAGCGCTCGTTCGGCTCCACGTGCCACGGCGCGGGACGCGTGCTCGGGCGGAAGGAGGCCAAGCGCCGCATCCGTCCAGACGAGCTCAAGCGGCAGCTCGACGAGGCCGGCGTCCTCGTCAAGGTCGGGAAGATGGCCTTACTGGTCGAGGAGGCGCCGCAGGCCTACAAGGACGTGTCCGAGGTGGTCGAGGTGTGCGAGGGAGCTGGGCTCTCGAAGCGCGTCGCGCGCCTGCGGCCGCTTGCCGTCCTCAAAGGCTAGCTGAGGGATTGGCGAACCCAACGTTCTAGCGAGGGCTAGCTAGGCGTCGATCGGGATGTGGCCGGGTTGGGCGGCCACGCGCTCGAGCCACGCACGAATCGCCGGGTAGCCCTGAAGGTCGAACCCGCCCTCGTGCGCCACGTGCGTGTACGCGTAGAGCGCGATGTCGGCGAGCGTCATGTCGCCGCCGACGAAGAAGCGCCGGCGCTCGAGCTGGCGCTCCATCGCCCGCAGCGCTTTGTGACCTGCTTCCATCCGCTCGGGAAGCCGATCGGCGAAGCCGTCGACGCGCCCGTGGGTGATCCAGAAGCGGACGACCGCAATGGCGGGCTCGTGGTCGTACTGCTCGAAGAACATCCACTGAAGCACCTGAGCGCGCTCGTACGCGTCCTCCGGAACGAAGCGCGTACCTTCCCCGAAGTACCAGAGGATTGCGCCCGACTCCCCGAGCGACCGCCCGTCGTCGAAAACGACAGTGGGTACGCGCTGGGCGGGGCTTAGGCCGCCGAGAACCTCTTCGCGGTTCGAGCGATCCTCGACTGAAAGCTCGCGCCGCTCGTACGGGATGCCGAGATGCGCGAATAGCAGCCGCACCTTGTAGCAATTGCCCGAAACCGGGTTGTCGTAGAGGAGCAAGCTAGCCGCGGGCCCGCACGGGCTTCTTCCCCAGGACGCCCTTGAGCCGCTTGGCCCCGCGCAGCACCTCCCGTCTGAGGCTCGTGGGCTCCAAGACCTCCGCCTCTCCGCGGTGCGAGAGGATCTCTCCCACGAGCCACTCCGCGCTCCCGACGCGGAGGTCCTCGAGCGCTTGCCCTTTTGCGAGCGGCGTCGCGCCCCTCTCGATGCGTAGCCGTGCGGTCGGTCCCGAATAGAGGACTCGGGCAGTCTGGACGTCCTCAAGCTTGCGAAACCGCAGCCCGGGTCTCGGCTCGAAGATCTCGTCGAGCACGTCTGCCGAGCGGATCCGATCGAGGCGGAAACTGCGCTCGCCACCCTCCTTACGAGGATCCCAGCTGAAGAGGTACCAGTTCGGGATTTCGCGCTCGAACCCATACGGCTCGATGACGCGCTTGCTCGTCTCGCCCTCGGCGTCGACGTACTCGATGCGCACGAGCCGGTTGTGCATGATCGCGTCGGCGAGCTTGCGAACCAGGTCCTCCTCCTGCGAGGCGATCGGCCGGTCCGGCGCCTGGGCCAATTCGAACTCTCCGAAGGTTTCCTCGAGCTTGCGGCGCACCCGCTCGAGTGGCGTATGCGCCTCGGCCGCGATCATAGGCCCGACGAATTCGAGCGCCAGCCTGATCGCCCGGGCCTCGAGGGGAGTCAGTCTCGGCGGCCGACGGAACGTGTCGCCGAAGAGCTCCTTGTCGACGCGCACGAAATCCCCGTCGAGCGAGGCGTAGACGGCGTAGCAGCCACCGCCGAAATTGACCAGGTTGAGCAGCTGCAGGTGATCCTCGAGCTGATCCTCGGGAATGTGGAAGCGCTCAGCGAGCTCTGCCGCCGGAATGGTCGCGCTGGGCTCGTCGCCACAGGCGGCCAGGAGGTGAGCGAGGAGTGCTTGCAGGACGCCGAAGCGCTCGGGCGCGACGGGCCCAATCGGACGGTCTGCCGTCGCCTGCTCCCTCACGTTGGCGGCTCGAGGGGGCCTCGACGGCTCGCCGGAGTGGGCGGCCAGCACCTGCCCCAAGCCGCGCTCGACGGCATCGACAAGTGCGGGCGGGTCGAGCGGGCGCGCACGTCCGGCCTGCTTGAGGACCCAACCCGCCAGCACCTCGATGTCCGCATACCAGGTGGTGAACCGCCGCCCGACCACGCTGCCGCTGGCCCCGAGGGCACGCTCAGCCCACCAGGCCAGGTCGCGGTCGAGGTCGATCTCGGCCTCGCCCGCGCGGTCACCCCACTGCCAGGGCTGCCGACCCCGGTACTCGTTCGGGTCGAAGTCCTCGGGAGGACGAAAGTCGCGCTCGCGCCTGGTCGCAAACCGGATGTCGCCCCGGATTCGGGAGACGCGGAACGTGCGCACGGCGTTCCGGTCGTGATCGCGTCCGATCACATACCACGAGCCTTCCTCGTGCAACAAGGCGAAGGGGTCAACCGTCCGTTCCTGGGTACGCTCGCTCCGCAGGGGGAGGTAGGGGAACTTCACGGTGCGTTGCTTCGAGATGGCGTTTTCGAGCTTGGTCAGCCGCCCCGAAATCTCCACCGAGTAGTCCGGGTCGCGCAGCTCCACGCGCATCGCGCTCTCGGGCGGCTGGTCGAGTGGCGACCGCCGTCCCAGGGCGAGATTCTGCAGCGCGAGACGAAGAGGCTCCGAGTACGCGAACTTGCCTTCCAGGAGATAAAGCGCGGTTTGCAGCGCCGCGAGCTCGTCGTCCTTGAGGTCGAGCTGCGGGAGGAAGTACTGGTCGGAGCGGAGGGTGTACAGCTCCTCGCCCGTGAACTCGTCCCGCTGAGAGTGGAGCGGAACCCCCAGGTTGATGAGCTCGCTCCGGTCCGAGTAGAAGCGTCTCGCGAACGCCTCGTCGGACATCTCCGAGTAGCCCTCGACGGTCGACTTGATGTCCCGCGCGGTCAGTGGCCGTCGCTCGGCCATCAGGAAGGCGACGAGACTGAGCTGGCGGATCAGCTTGTCAGTGTCGTGCGACACCGGACCTATTCTTTCAGCCGTGGCAAGCCCGCCGAAGATCCTCGCTCATCTCGACCTCGACGCGTTCTTCGCCGCCGTCGAGGAGCTCGAACAGCCCGAGCTGGCCACTCGGCCGCTCGTCGTGGGCGGCGATCCCCAAGGTCGCGGCGTCGTGGCCACGGCCAACTACGCAGCCCGAAAGTACGGGATCCGTTCGGCGATGAGCTGCGCCGAGGCACTCCGCCGCTGTCCGCAGGCGGTTTTCGTGCGTCCACGGCATCGCACCTACGGCGAATATTCGCGCGCGGTCTGGGCGGCCGTCCGTGAGGTCGTTCCGGCCGTGGAGCGGACCGGCATGGACGAGGGCTACCTCGACTTCGCGGCTGTCCTTCCGAATTTCCGCCAGGCGCGCGCGCTGGCCGAAGCCGTCCAGGTGGCCGTCAAGGGCGCCACGAGTCTCTCGTGCTCGCTCGGCGTTGGGACGAGCAAGGTCGTCGCCAAGGTGGCGAGCGACCGGCGCAAGCCCGGCGGCATCACGGTCATTAGGCCGGGACGGGAGGCTGGGTTTCTGGCGCCCTTTCCGGTCCGGCTGCTCCCGGGCGTAGGGCCGAGGGCCGAGCAGCGGCTCCGGGCCGTCGGAATCGGGACCATCGGGGCGCTCGGCAAGCTGTCCGACGAGGAGCTCAAGCGCATTCTGCCGGGCAAGATCGGACGGCTCCTGCGAGACCGCGCGCAGGGAATCGATCCGCGTGGCCTCGTCGAGGTGGCGCCGAAGAACGTCTCGATCGGACACGAGGAGACCTTTGCGCGCGACGTCGCCGATCGCGAACAGCTCCACGCTGAGCTTCGTCGCATGGCCATGAGCGTCGCCGAGCATCTCGCGAAGTCCGATCGAGTCGCACGGACGGTAACGACCAAGCTCCGATATCCCGACTTCTCCATCCGCAGCCGCTCGACGACGCTTCCGGCCGGGTCTGCGGACGGACGGCAGATCGGAGAGCTCGCCTGCGCCCTCCTCGATCGTGGCTTGCAGGACCGCCCCGGCGCCCTGAGGCTGGTCGGTGTGAGCGTTTCCAACCTCGAGCCGTACCAGCAGCTGGCGCTGGAGTAAGTGGCCGACCCGACGATGACGCTCTCCTCCCAGGCGGATTGGGAGGATTGGCTCGACGAGAACCACGCGACCTCGCGAGGCGTCTGGCTGAAGATCGCCAAGAAGGGCTCGGGCCTTCGGACGGTCACCCACGCCGAGGCGCTCGAGAGCGCGCTCTGCTTCGGGTGGATCGACGGTCAGCGCAAGGCGCACGACGAGCGTTTCTTTCTCCAGCGCTTCACGCCAAGAGGACCCAGGAGCACCTGGTCGCGCATCAATCGCGACAAAGCGTCGGAGCTCGTCGCGCAGGGCAGGATGCGTCCCGCCGGCCGCGCCGAGGTCGAGCGGGCGCAGGCCGACGGACGCTGGGAGTCGGCCTACGAGCCTCAGTCGACCGCACGCGTGCCCGAGGATCTCCAGCGGGAGCTGGACGCGAATCCGCAGGCAGCCGCGTTCTTCAGCTCACTGGACAGCCGGAACCGCTACGCGATCCTCTACCGGCTCCAGAGCGCGAAACGGCCCGCGACGCGGGCGCGGCGGCTCGCGGAGTTCGTCGCGATGCTGGCCGAAGGACGGAAGCTCTACTAGGCGGCCGCGGGGGTCGCCTCGAGGTGCTGATGCGAGGGGCAGTACTCCCGGTCCGGGAGGGGCGTGCGCTGGCACGGCTTCCCCTTCCGCGTCGTGGCCCGGCAGCGGGCGACGCCGCCGTCGAATGCGCCGGCCTCGATCTGCGCCTCGATGAACTCGACCGCGGCGCTGAGCCCCTCGGTCACGGCCCAGGACACCTGCGCCTGTGCCGTGATGGGGAAATAGCGGCGGATGTCCTGGAAGAGCGTGCGATCGGGATTCGCAAAGTAGCGGGGATCCCGCGCGAGCCGCTCCACGGTGTCCTCGCAGGCTGCCAGGACTGCGCGGCGGTACTCGAGCTGCGTTTCAGAGTCGACGTACGGGTCGATCAGGTCCTTGATTGAGCGATAAATGGCTCTCGAATACTGATACATGCGGGCCTGAAGGCGATCCTGTGCGTCTGGCATCGAGCTTACCCCTCGGGCTGACGAAAAGCCTGCAAATTCGGTTAAGCGAACGTTAAGCCGTCGAGCGAGTGGGCGTTTGCGGGGCATCCTACACGCCGCGCGAACGTGTTACAAAGTCCGCGCCGGGCGTGTCACAAAGTCGAGCCTCGTTCTACGCTCGCACCTCGCGCACGTAGGCGAGCTGGAAGCCCTTCGAGCGAGCGTTCGCCAGGTTGTTCTCCGCCTGTGACGAGGTGTCGTAGATCCCCGTGAACGTCACCCAGTAGCCGGATCGTAGGCTCGAGTAGTCGGATGAATTGAGGACGCCCACCTGCGTGAGACCGTTGTTACGCGCCCTCTGCGCCGCGGCGTCGGCCTGCGCCCGACCCTGGCTCGTCGGCACCGACTTGAGGACGATCGTAAAGCCGTCCTTGCCGGCCGGCCAGCTGACGTTTGCGGTCGTCGTCGTCGTGCCGAACGTCGTCGTCCCGAAGGTCGTCGTCGGAATCGTCGTCGTCGAGAACGTCGGCGGGTTGATCGTCACGGTGGGGGGCTGGGTGATAACGCCGACCGTGTCGGTCGCGCCGGGGCCGGTCGTCACGACGGGGATCGATGTCTTCGGCTTGCTCTCCTTGCTCCCGCGCGTCGCGGCGACGGCGACAATGGCGCCGGCGACCAGGGCGACGAGCAGGAGGGCAAGGAGCGCGGCCCAGAGCCAGAGCGGAGACTCGCGCGACCAGATCTGAGTGCGGCGCATGCCATACGGTGGCGGGAGTCGGTGACCGCACTCGAGGCAGTACTCCTGGTACGGGTCGTGGGGAGCCCCGCAGCGTGGGCAAAGTCCCGGCTCGGGAGGCGGGGGCGGGGGTCCGGGCGGCGTTGCGTCGACGGGCGGAGGCGGTGGCGGCGGCTCGACCATCAGGACCCTTCGCGGGCCGACCGATCGCGGATCATCGTCTCCTCTACGCCCGTGCCTCCGCCGAGGTCTTCCGCGGCAACCGCGTTGCCGCAGAACGAGCAAAAGTTGGCTTCGGCCGGTACCGGCTGCCCACAGTGCGAGCAGGTCTGTACGGGGGGAGCGGCGGCCGAGGGCCGGCCGCAGTGCGAGCAGAAGTGGCCTCCAGGCAGGAGCGGAGCGCCGCAACGGCAGGTGGGCATCGCGCGCAGGCCGCGCGGGGCGGCTGCCACGGCCAGCAAGAGCCCGTCAAGCTCGTGCATGCGCTGCTCGAGCTGAAGGACGTCGTTAGCCCGCGCCAGGAGCAGATCGGGCTTGAACCGATCCCGGCGCGCCATCTCGACGGCCAGACCGCCGACGTCGCGGATCTCAATCTCGCGGCGCCGCGCCAGAAGTCTCCGCTCCCGCCGCATGCGCGTCGGTCGGGGGAGCTGCTCGAGGGCGCCGGGCGGAGGCACCGGATCGGGAGGCGGACCGCCCGCGGGCGCAGCCGGAGCGGGCTCCCCTTCAGGCGGCCGCCGCGGTCTCCTGACCCTGGGCATAGTGCGGCCCGAGTCTAACTACCGCGGGTGATGACGACGAGGCGCTCCTCGGTCATTTCGCGGACGGCGTAATGCGGCCCTTCCTTCGTGTTGCCGGAGGCCTTGACGCCGCCGTACGGCATCTGGTCGGCCCTGAACGTCGGCGCCTCGTTCACCGTCACGCCGCCGAACTCGAGGTTGGCGGCCGCCTCGAGCGCAGTCTCGAGGCTGCCCGTGAAGACGCCGGCTTGTAGGCCGAATTCCGTGCCGTTGGCGAGATCGTACGCCTCGGCGAGCGCCTCGTACGGAGTCACTGTGCACAGAGGACCGAAGACCTCGAGACATGACACCTTCATCTCCGGCG
>DASQXE010000162.1:0-8190 GCA_035639875.1 Gaiellaceae bacterium
GGAAGCTCTGGGTTCGAGTAGCCGAGGATCTCGAGCTGCTTCCCACGGACGAGCGCAGATGGGATCTCCGCCGTCGCGCCCGCGGACTGGCCGAGCTGCACGACTCGTGCCCGCTTCGCGGCGGCATCGAGCGCCGCGACGGCCGGTTCTCCCCAGAGCGGATCGATCACGACCGTCGGCCCGTCTCCGCCGGCCGCCTCGCGGAAGGCACGCGCGAGCTCTCCGGCGCTGAGGTCGACCGTCTCGTGGGCGCCGAGCTCGGCGGCGAGCTCGAGCCTCTCCGGCCGCCGCCCCGCAGCGACGACGCGTGCTGCACCGGCGAGTTTCGCCGCCTGCACAGCCGCGAGCCCGACAGTCCCCGTCGCGCCCAGCACGAGGACGCGGTCCTCCGGTCCCGTCTTGGCGCGCCACGTGACCGGGAGCCAACCGGCCAGACCAGCCGTTCCGCAGGCGCCGGCGAGCTCGGGGCTGACGCCGTCCGGTAGCGGGAACATGACCTCCTCCCCGACCACGGCCAGCTCGGCGAGCGTCCCGTCGCGCTTGCGGCCGAGGCCGTCGCCGGAGAAGTAGAAAAGCGATCCGGCTTCGAGCGAGTCCGACTCGAGGGCGCGGCCGACTCCCTCCGAGCCCGGGATGTACGGCGTGTCAGGAGAACCGCCGTAAAAGCGCCCGGTCGCTGTTGCGAT
This sequence comes from Gaiellaceae bacterium, assembly GCA_035639875.1. GTDB lineage: Bacteria > Actinomycetota > Thermoleophilia > Gaiellales > Gaiellaceae > JAIBJP01. The sequence continues at coordinate 687 of DASQXE010000162.1, forward strand.
GTCGATCGGGTTGAGCGGGACGGCGACCGGTGCGACCAGGGCCTGGCCCGACTCGCGTCGCGGCTCATCGACCTCGGCCAGGACGGGCGGCTGTCCGAGTTCTTCGATCCGGGCGGCCCGCATCACGCGTGAAGTAGCCGGCCCTCCATCCCGCCCGCGACGAGGACGACCTGTCCGGTGACGTGGCCCGAGAGCTCGTCGGATGCTAGGACGACGACCTGGCGCGCGACGTCCTCCACCTCGGCCGCTTTGCGCAGCGCCATTGTTCGCATAGCGCGCTCGAGAACGCTCGGATCGTCGAGCGTCGATCGCGTCATCGGCGACACCGTCCAACCAGGACAAACGGCGTTGACGCGGGCGCGCGGAGCGATCCTGACTATCTCGTTCTTCAAGCTCAGCAAGAGCCCGTGGACGATTGCCGATTTCGCCGAGGCGTAATCCGCATGCCCGGCCTCCCCGAAGATGCCGGCCGTGGAGCCGACGAGAACGAGACTGCCATGACCGGTTCGCTCCACCTCGCGGAGAAAGCCGCGCGCGGTCAGGAAGGTGAGCGTCAAGTTCGCGCGCAGCGTCTCTTCCCAGCGCCCGAGCGGAAGCTCCCATACCGGTACGTCCTCTTCCGGCCACGCGCCCGCAACGGCGGCGCAGACATCGAGGCCGCCGAGCTCAGCACGTGCGTCCGCAAAGAGCCGGTCGGCTTCGTCCTCCTGCGTCAGGTCGGCTGCGACGGCCAGCGCGTCTGAGAGCTCGGCGGCAAGAGCCTCGGCGCGCTTGCGCCTGCGGTGGTACTGAAGGACGAGCCGGCAGCCCTCGGCGGCGAAGGCGCGGGCGCAGGCGCCCCCGATCCCGCCTGACGCGCCCGTGACGAGCACACGCTTGCCCGCGAGCCCCGTATCCATCAGGTGAGGCTCAAGCCAAGCGGAACTCCGACCAGCACGAGGAGAATTGCGCCGACGGCCACGAACGCCCAGGGATTGAGCGGAGCCACGTTGTCCTCGTCCCAGCGCGTCCGCACCCTGCGCATGGGCGGCAGCGTACCGAGAACGTGTTTTCAAATCGTATAGCCGTGCATCAAAAGGTCCATCCATGGCGACGGTCGATCCCGGCATCCGTGGCAGCGAGCTCCATCTCTTCCTACGCCGCTCGACGCGGCTCGGCGCCCTTGCTGCCTACGTGACTGCGCTGATCATGGGTTTCGTGGCTGTACGTCCCGCGTTTCAGCACGAACCCGCCGCGCCGGTGGTCAGGACGCCGGCGCCGGCGCCCCGGCAGGTGGATGCAATCCGCAAGGGTGAATCCGTAGCGACCTTTGCCGCTCGCCACGGGCTCGATCTCGGCGAGCTCCTGGCGCTGAACCCACGAGTGGACTCGCTGTCCCTCCGGCCCGGCACCAAGCTCCGCATAGGCTAGCCGCGACTACCATCGCGGCGTGGCGCTCGTTCGCTTCATGGGAGCCGCCGCCGTCCTCCTCGCGCTCGCCGCTGCCTGCGACCGCGGGAAATCGAGCGCGCCGACGACGGCCCCATCGACGACCGAGGCGCCGCCGACCACGACGGAGGCACCGCCGTCGGCGAGCGCCGGCTGGACACGTTTCGGATACGACGCCGCCCGCAGCAACGTGTTCCCCGGCAAGACCGGCATCACGGCCGAGAACGTCGGCCGCTTGAAGCGGCACCAGGTGCAGTTGCCCGGAACAGCCGATTCCTCGGCGGTCTTCGTCCCGCCCAGCCTGTTCGTCCTCACAACCTCGTATGGGAAAGCGGTCGCCGTCGACGCCTCCAGCGGGAAGATCCGCTGGACGTTCGTTCCCGACGGCATCGCGGGCTGGGAAGGGACGAGCCAGATCACGCAATCGAGCCCCGTCGCGGACCCTGAAAACGGGTTCCTGTACTCGTACTCCCCCGACGGCCGCGTGCACAAGCTGCGCCTGGAGGACGGCCGGGAGATCCTCTCAGGCGGCTGGCCCGCGAGCGTGACGCGTGATCCCGCGCACGAGAAGTCGGCGCCGCCGCTCAACCTCTCGCGCGGGCTCGTCCTGGTCGCGACGGGCGGGTACCTTGGCGACGCCCCGCCGTACCAGGGCCACGTGGTCGCAATCGACGCCGACTCCGGCCGGATCGTCAACGTCTTCAACACGCTCTGCAGCGACCGCGAAGGAATCCTCGATCCGTCTTCCTGCGAGGAGAGCGGCTCGGCCATCTGGGGGCGCGGCGGCGTGGTCGTCGTGCCGGGAAGAGGCAACCTGCTCGTGTCGACGGGGAACGCCGACTGGAACGGGAAGACGAACTGGGGCGACAGCGTGCTCGAGCTCTCTCCCGATGCCGGCGACCCGATCGCGAGCTACACACCCGAGAACGAGGCCGACCTCGACGCCGGCGACGCCGACCTCGCAAGCGCCTCACCCGCCTTCGTGCCGCCTCACTACGCGGTGCAAGGCGGCAAGGACGGGGTCCTGCGCGTGCTCGATCTGTCGACGCTGCCGCTGGGCGAGAAGGGTCATGAGGCGAGCGTCGCGCACGCGCCGGGCGACACCGGCGTGTTCACCGCTCCGGCAGTCTGGGAGAACGGAACAACCACGTGGGTCTTCGTCGCCAACTCGGCGGGAACGGCGGGCTACCTCTTCCGTGACGCGAAGCTCGACCAGCAATGGGAAAACGACTCCGCCGGGACGAGCCCGGTGCTCGCCGGCGGGCTCCTCTACGTCTACGACCCGAGCGGCGGCGGGCTCAACGTGTACGACCCCGAGTCAGGGCACCGGCTGGCGAACCTGCCCGCAGGTCCGGGACACTGGTCGAGCCCGATCGTGATCGACGGCCGCATCGCGCTTCCCGAGGGGAGTGCAAACGACCACCGCACGGACGGCGTCCTCAACATCTACTCGCTGCCGTAGCGTGTCAAGAACGCGTGCGCGGGGATCAACGGAGCATGGACGAACCGTTCGAAGACGCGGAACAGCCCCGCAAGGACACGGGCCCCGATCCCCTCGCCGGCGAGGGCAGTGGCGACGAAGAGAGCGACTACGAGAGCGAGCGCGAAGCCGAAGAAGACGTCCTCGGCGAGGAGAGCTAGGCCGCGGCCAGCGCCTCGCCGTCGAGCACGAGGTCGCGCACGATTTCGCCCGCTGGCTTGATGTCGTCGATCACGGCGACCGATTCCGCCTGCCCCAGAGCGGCGCGTAGTCGATGTCGCCGTCGAATTCAGGAGTCGGGACTCCGGTCGCGTAGCGCGGCCAGTCGGCCATCTCGCCGTCCCCGACCAAGCGCCGACCGATTGGAGTCCCTTCACCGGGTCGTTCGCCCTCCGGAGGCCGCCCGGCGGCGTCCCACTCTTCGAAGACCTTGTTGCGGATGACCCGCTGTGGCGCAGGCGGAGGCCAAAACACCGTAAACAGCTCCCCGTAGAACAGGTCCTCGGGACCGCTCTCGACGATCCGCTGCTTGTAGCGAGGATGTGCTGAAGCCTCGTCGCTGGCGATGAAGCGCGTCCCGAGCGAGACGCCCTGCGCGCCGAGCCCGAGCGCGCGAGCCAATCCACCCCCGTCGCCGATGCCGCCCAACGCGAGGAACCGGAAAGCGGCCCGACGGCTTCTACCACGCCGGGCAAGAGCTCCCAAATGGAAGTGGTGCCACGTACGTGGCCGCCGCGGCGGCCGCTCTCCCCTCATCGACCGAGCCCACTTGGACAAGCACTCGTAGACCAGCGCGGTGGGCTTCGTCCAGGAATGACTCGGGCGGGCGCCAGAAGAGAACGAGAGTACGTAGGCGGCTCACGCGCCGTTGAAGCGGCGCAGGCCGTGCCAGATATCGGCGTCCTTGAAGTCGAAGTACTTCGTGCGCTCGACCGCGATCTCACCGCCGTCCAGCAAGCGCCCGGGGATCGAGCCCTTGTGCAGCCGCACCTCGTGGTAGTGGCCGGGCGAGAGCCGAACGGCGCGGCGGTGAACCTCGTCCCGGTACCAAGCTTCGGGGACGTCGGGCGTCGAGAAAAGGATGAGGTTGCCGTACTCCCCTTTCACGAGCTCGACGTCGTAGTAGCTCAGGAGCCCGGCCGCGCCGTACCGTCCCATCCGCTCGACGAGCTCGTCCTCCAGCCCGAAGAGGACGGTGTGGTCGACGTCGTCGCGTGGCCGGCCGAAGAACCCGATCGCTGTCAGATCCGACGATTCGAGCAGCCGCCGCGTGCTCGGTACCACGAGGAGATGGCGCCTGCCTTCGTCGTCGTACTCGCGGATCACGGCCTGCCGCAGCGCCTGGGAGCCCGCCTCCGCCCACGCCTTCCCGAAGTCGCGCTCGTGCTCGAGCATCGTGCGCATGACGTCGACCTCGCGCTCTGTGTTCTCGGGATCGGTGAAAGGCCGCTCGGAGAGGACGTCGTCAGGACCGAGAACAGTCTCGTACTGCATGGGACGCAGGATATGCCAGCGCCTCCGCGCCGCAAGCAAGAAGAAAGTGGGCCGGGCACAGATCGAAACCCGCAGGCGTGCTTGGCCGCACCTCCCGGAAGAACTTCCGGTAACCGCTATCACGCCGAAGGAGCGAGCCGCCTCGGTGACGGCTTGGATTGCAGTCGAGGCGGTTTCTCTACTCGTACAAGCTAGGCCGTGGTTGCCGCCACGACCTCGAGTTCGGCCGCGACTGATCGGCGCTGAGCGAGTCGTGCGAGCCAGGCGCGGAGACTCTCGTGTTCACGCAGATCAATGCCCGCACGCGTCTCCGCCCGGATGATCCAGGGGACATAGGCGACGTCGGCAAGCGTGAATTGCGAGCCAACGAGGTAGGGGCTCGCCGCGAGGGCGCCATCCAATTTTGCGAGCTCGGCTTCGAGCGCCTCCGGAGTCTCCCCGTCGAAGACGACTCGGTAATACGGTTGGGCAAGCTCATCGAAGCGCTCGAACCAAAGCCGAACGAGTGCGCGCTCGGCCGGCTCTGGGGGGAGGAGCGGAGGCTCTGGATAGCTCTCCTCCAGGTATTCCATGATCACGCGCGACTCCGGTAGGACGAAGCCGTCCTCCTCGAGGACGGGAACCCTGCCGACCGGGTTCTTTTCGTAGAGCCAGGCGGGACGGCTCTCCAGATCTATCTCCACGGTCTCGAAAGAGACCTCTTTCTCCGCAAGGACGATCCGAACGCGGGCGCAGTAAGGACAGCGGGCCGCGTCGTAAAGCGTGAGCACGTGACCATGCTATCCCGCGAAGAGGAGCGGTCATGTCAACCCGACTCGAACCCCCGCGGGGGCATGCGCCGGGCGGGGATGATCTCTCGTGCCCGCGGGTTGGGCTTGACGCCTTCGGCCAGCGCGTGGGCCGCCGCACCCCGCCTCCTTGTTCGGTGACGCGGTCGGTGCGATTATCGTCGCCTCATCTGCGGCGAGCGAAGGGAGAGAAGATGCGGCAAAAACTCGTACTTGGCGTCGTGCTCGCGCTGACGGCGACGCTCGCGACGGTCGCTCCCGCGGCCGCGTCCGGCCCGGCCCCGCCGGGCAAGTAAACCTTCGACGTCCTGTGCGGGGGCATCGGGGCGGTGACCGTAGCCGTGCCTCGCTCCGAGCAGAACAACGGCGCGGCGCAAATCGTCGGACAGCGAGGACACTTCGTCGTCGTCTCGTTCACCTTCAGCGTCGTCGACGTGACGACCGACACCGTCCTCTTCTCCGACATCTCCGCCGTCGGCGGTGGACACGCCCATCCAAACCAGGCGACGACGACCTGCTCGCTCGTCTTCTCCGAGGGGCCGGCCTCTGAAGTCGTCGAACCGGGTGAGGAGCTCCCGCCGGGTGTCGCGCCGACCGACATCCTGCGCGGCGTCGGCACGGCTGTCGTCATTCCTAAGCTGTAAGCGGGCGCGGGCAGGGGCGGCGCTTGTCGCCCCTGCCCTCGATCCGAAGACGGAACGGAACGAGGCGGACTCGGCGAGGCGGCTCTTTTCGTGCTGGCACTCGTGGGCGACGCCTACCTCGAGCGGGCGAACACGGCCACCCGGCTTGCGCAGATCGAGGAGACCGCGTAGGCTGCCCGGCTTCTCCCCCCTTGGCGGGCGCTCTGGCCGCAGAGAGCGCCCGCCGCCCCTCCACGGTCGCACGCGAGGCGCGCATCCCTGCAAATCGCGGCCTGCCCAGGATTCGCTAACCAAGGCTTCCCCTGTGGCATCTCGGGCCATGCCTCAGCAGCCGCTCACGAATCTCATCGTCAGGTTCGAGTACAAGACTGGCTTCGGCTTCATGGGCACCGGCGAACGCGTCGTCTCGCTCGTGATTGGGCCGAAAGGCGAGACGCCGCAGAGCTACGCGCTCCAGCCGGACCAAGCGCGGGAGCTGGCCCGTAATCTCCTAGCCACCGCCGACAAGGCCGACGCGCAGGACGCTCACCCGAACGAAAGAGTGCGCGCCTCACTGCGCGCCAGTCGCGCCCAATTCCAGCGGATTCAGGCGGAAGGAGAAAGAGTCGCCGCGCCTGGGTCTTTCGCCTGCTCGGAGCGGCTTTTCGGCTCTGGAAGCGGCATGGGCCGTGCAGGGATCGAACCTGCGACCTTGGGATTAAGAGTCCCCTGCTCTACCAGCTGAGCTAACGGCCCGGCGGAGGCGCATTGTAGCGAGGCCCCGCCGGCGCCCTTACGCGCGCTGGAGCCGCCAGGAGAGGTACCACGCGAGGGTCTTGCCGGCGCCGTAGCCGCGGGCGACGAGTGGGGCGGTTGCGAAAACGATCTTGAGCGTCAAGGGACCCGCTAGATTCGCCGCCGCGGTGCGAATCCTTTCCGTCGTCGGCAACAGGCCGCAGTTCATCAAGTCGGCCCCGCTTTCCCTCGCGCTCAAGGAGCGCGGCGTCGAGGAGCTAGTCCTCCACACCGGCCAGCACTACGATCGCGAGCTCTCCGAAATCTTCTTCGACGAGCTCGGCCTCGACCCGCCTGCCTACCGGCTGGAAGCCGGCTCCGGCAGCCACGCCGAGCAAACGGCGCGCATGCTGCCCGGCATCGAGCAGGCGATCGTCGAAGAAAAGCCGGAGGCCGTGCTCGTCTTCGGCGACACGAACTCGACGCTCGCCGGCGCCCTCGCCGCCTCGAAGGTCGGCCCACCGATCGCGCATGTGGAGGCGGGCCTACGCTCGTTCGACCGGACGATGCCGGAAGAGCTGAACCGCGTCATCGTCGACCGGCTCTCGACGCTTCTCTTCTGCCCGACAGACGCGGCTGTCGCCAACCTACGCGCCGAGGGGATCACCGAAGGAGTCCACCAGGTCGGCGACGTCATGCTGGATGCCAATCTCCGCCTCGCCCCCATCGCGCGCCAGCGCTCGCAGGCGCTGCAGGTGATCGGGGTCGAGCCCGGCCGCTACTCGCTCGTCACAGTGCACCGCGAGGCAAACGTGCGGGAACCTGCGCTCGGCCAGATCGTCGAGGCGCTGAACACGCTTGAGGAACCGGTCGTCTTCCCGCTCCATCCTCGTACGGCGGCCGCGGTCGAGGAGCAAGGCTACCGACTGGCGGGGCATGTCCAACCGCGCCCGCCC
>DASQXE010000163.1:0-2588 GCA_035639875.1 Gaiellaceae bacterium
GTGATGAAGTGCGCGTAGGCCTTCGCGACGCCGTACGGCGTGAGCGGCGAGAGCGGCGTCTCCTCGGTCTGCGGCGACTCGAGCGGCTCGCGGCCGAAGATCTCGCTCGAGGAGGCCTGGTAGAAGCAGATCGACTCGTCGACGTGCCGGATCGACTCGAGAAGCGCCGTCGCGCCGACCGCCGCGAACTCCGCGGTCAGCACCGGCTGCTCCCACGAGGCCGGCACGAAGGAGACCGAGGCGAGGTTGTAGACCTCGTGCGGGCGGCACTCCTCGAGCGCCTTGACGAGCGAGAGCTGGTCGAGCAGGTCGGCCTGGATGAGCTCGATCCGCTCGCGAATCGCTGCGAGGTTCTCGTAGCTCGACGGCGCGCGGCGGACGACGCCGATGACCTCGTAGCCCTCGCCGAGGAGGAGCTCCGCGAGCAACGAGCCGTCCTGGCCGCCGATGCCGGTGATGAGGGCGCGGCGCGCGGCCATGCGCGGCGATGATACTGAGCGGCCTCGATGGGCCTCACCGACGACCTGCGCGCCTCACCGCCCGGCCTGCACGGCGCCGGCGACGAGTACTGGGGCCTCGCGTGGGCTGCGCTCCGGTGGCTCGAGGAGAACGTCAAGGAGGGGATGGCGACGCTCGAGACCGGTTCGGGGTCGAGCACTCTCGTCTTCGCGGCGCGGGGAGCGGAGCACGAGGCGGTCACCCCGGACGCGGAGGAGGAGACGCGCATCCGGGCGGAGTGCGAGCGGCGCGGACTCTCGAGCGAGCGTGTGCGCTTCCTCATCGGCCCTTCGCACGAGGTGCTCCCGCGCTGGGAGCCGCGGTCGCTCGATCTCGTGCTCGTGGACGGCGCGCACGGCTTCCCGTATCCGGTGCTGGACTGGTGGTACGTCGCGCCGCACGTGCGCGTCGGCGGCCTCCTGCTGCTGGACGACGCGTACATGCCGCCGGTTCGCGTGCTCGTCGACGCCCTGCGCGACCAGCCCGCGTGGGAGGTCGAGGCGGCGATCGGGCAGCGAACCGTCGCCCTTCGGAAGCTCTCGAACGAGCTACCGCCTTTCGACTGGAACGGGGAGCCGCTCGGCGGGCGCATGAGCTTCGGATACCTGCCGCCGGGGCGCCGCGCCGTCGCGTCGCTCCGCCACCGCGTCTTTTCGACGCCGCTCGGGCTGCGGATCGTGGGCCTCGCGCGCCGGCGCTCGGCACTCCGCTGGCGCAAACGGACCTAAGCCATCGCCTGGCGGCCTCGGCCTCGTTGACTTCGTTTTTCAACAGGATTACGCTGGCGCGAGAGACGATTTTGGAGGTGCAGGCAGATGAAAGTCTCGGACCCGCTTCTCGTCGCCAGGATGCGGAAGAACGGCATCGTGAATCCGCTTTGGACGCTTCAGGCCGCCCGCAAGGCGCGGCTGCCAGTTGCGGCCGCTTGCGCGTTCCTCGAGCAAGAATCCTCAAAGGGGCAAAACGTCTTCGGCCACGATCCCACGATTTTCGTCGGCAGGGGACCGGTGACGGAGGCTAAGTATCGCGAGTACAAGAAGCAGCGAGGTCCGGAGGGAAAGGGTGGGATGCAGGGCGTCGGGCCGATGCAGCTCACCTTCTTCACGCTCCAGAATGCGGCCGACGACCTGGGTGGGTGTTGGAAGCCTCTCCACAACATGACGGTCGGGTTCGAGCACGCAGCCGGCCTGATCCGCAGGCAGGGGCTCCGTCCGGGGATCAAGGCCTACAACGGCTCGGGACCGGCGGCAGATCGCTATGCCGAGCATGTGCTCTCGCTCATTCGAAAGTGGGAGCAGGTGCTCGGCGCGCCGAAGACGACGGAGATGCAGGCGACAAAGCGGCCGAAACCCGCGAAGGTGACGGTGAACTGGCGCAACTGGTGGAAGAAGTTCGTCTTCGGCGACACCGACTGTCGGCGCTCGCTCTTGACAAAGCTCGCGAACGTCGCGCAGGACTATGGACCCGACGCGCGCGTGTTCATACGGTCAGGCTTGAGGTCGTTTGCGGAGCAGACAGCCTTGTACCAAGTCTTCCTCCGCGACGGACATCCACTCACCGCCAAGCCGGGGACCTCGAATCACGAGGCACGTCCGCCGGACCACAAGGGCCACGCCGCCGACTGTCAGCTCGTGCACAGGAACGGCCAGATGGTGAACATCGGAGCGGACAAGAAAGCCCGAGAGCTACTGCGTAAGCGTGGGCTCTGTCTCCCAGTTCCGGGCGAGAGCTGGCACGTCGAGGAGGGCAACGTCTGGAAGGCTTGACGCCTCGCACCAGCGAGTTACGCGCGGGGACTTCAGGGGGCTGGGGCTCGTCCGGTTCAGACGGCAAAACCGTCTCCAGCGGACAGGGGAGTGGGACATGTCCAGGGTGAAACAACTCGAGCCCGTTTGCAGCGCCGATGTCCGTTCCGGCCGCGGCGGTTGCCGACAAACAGGGTTCTGACTCCGGCCTAGACCTTTCGAGCCACGGCCGCAGGTCAGTGGAGGGCCCGCACGTAGCTCCACGCCTCTCGGAGGCCGCGCGGGCGTAGGGCGGCGAGCAGCGCCGCATACGCGACCAGACCGACTCCCGCGCCCGCGAACCCG
>DASQXE010000164.1:0-2070 GCA_035639875.1 Gaiellaceae bacterium
CGGCGCATGGAGTTCCTGCTGCTGGAGCTCTTCATGGTCAACCCCCGCCAGGTCCTGCCGCGCCCGTTGATCTACGAGCGCGTTTGGGGCTACGACTTCGGCCTGGCCTCGAACTCCCTCGATGTCCACCTCAGCCAGCTACGGGCCAAGCTCGAGGAGGCGGGCGAGCCGCGGCTGATCCACACGATTCGCGGGATGGGGTACATCCTGCGCGAGCCATGAGAACGCTTAGCTTCCGCAAGCGTCTCACGCTCTTCTCGGCGGCCGGAATCGCGGTGGTCCTCGTGATCGGATCTGCCTCGACCTACCTGATCGTGCGCGACCAGCTCCGTGGCCGGATCGACAGCGACCTTCGGGAGCAGGCGGCGAGGATCCCTGCTCCCGGCTCCCCGTTCCACACCGAGTTCAGGTCGACAAAGGAGACGTCCTTGAGCGGCCGGCCGCCGAAGGGACTGGGCCAGGTGCAAATCTCGTCGGGTCAGTTCGGCTCCGCCCCGATGTATGTCCTGGTCATCAAGGGCGGCGCAAAGACACCGGCGGCGCCCGCCGGCAACGTCACCCTCCCGGTGTCCGGGCACGCCGTCGAGGTCGCCCGTACCGGTCAGGGCGCCTACTACACCGATGTCGAGGTGCGCGGAACGCCCCTGCGCATGTACGTGAGCCCCTTGGCCGACGGCTACGCAATCCTCGTCGCACGGTCGCTGAGCGAGGTCGACAGCGCCCTGAGCCGGCTTGCGTGGGGGCTCGGCCTCACGTCCGTGATCGGGATCGCCCTCGCCGCAATCGTGGGCGCCGCCGTTGCGCGCGGCGCCCTGCGGCCGGTCCGGAGGCTGACCGAAACCGCCGAGCGGATCACCCACACCCACGATCTCGGCGAGCGCATCGACAGCGGCGGCGACGACGAGCTCAGCCGTCTCGGCGCGACCTTCAACGCGATGCTCGACTCACTCGAAGGAGCCATCCGCTCGCAACGGCAGCTCGTGTCGGACGCCTCGCACGAGCTGCGCACGCCCCTGACGAGCCTGCGCACGAACATCGATCTCCTGCGCCAGGGCGTGGCACTGGCCGATCGCGACCGCGATCGCCTCCTGCGCGACGTCGGCAACGAGATCGAGGAGCTGACCGCGTTGGTGGCCAACATCGTCGACCTCGCCCGGGGAAGCCAGCGCGATCTCCACCTCCGGCCCGTTCGCCTCGACCAGGTCGCCGAGGCCGTCGTCAGCCGTGCCGAAGCACGCTTTCCCGGGCTCACCTTCGCCATCGCCGCCGAGCCGACGACGGTTTCCGGCAGCCCTGAGCAGCTGGAGCGGGCGATCTGGAATCTGGTCGAGAACGCCGCCAAGTGGAGCGACGGCGGCGGACGGGTCGACCTGGCCATCGCCGACGGCGAAGTGACCGTCCGCGACCACGGCCCCGGCGTCCCGGCCGCGGACAAGCCGTTCATCTTCGACCGCTTCTACCGCTCGGAGACGTCGCGAGGCCACCCGGGATCCGGGCTCGGTCTCGCGATCGTTCGGCAGATCGCGGAGACGCACGGGGGCCGTGTCGAGGTCGAGGAGGCCGACGGAGGAGGAGCCCGCTTCCGCCTCTCACTGGTGGACGGAAACAGCTTCCACGCTGCCGAGTCGGCAGGCGGCGAGACGCTCGCTCGCAGTCAGCCCGCTCATTGAGCAAGCGCCGGCAACGGCGCCAGACCCGCCGGCAGGCGCTTCACGCGCGGCGTCTTCGGGAAGACGAAGTTCCCGAGGCAACAGCGCGGGCAGCGGAAACGCTAGGACCGCAAGCATCGGCACCGACACGCGCGTGTCGTTTATCTGATGTGTCCGTTTTGCCCGAGTTCCGCACGAGGTAGGGCGATTCGGCCACCCCCTCGGCCGTCGCACGCTCCCTCGGAACCGCTCGTCCTGTCCCCAGAACCTGTCCCCAGATCGCCGACCCTGAGCTGAAGCCCGTGGAAACGGCTCATTCAAGCCGTTTCCTCCCAGGCTCGACGAGCCGGACTCATCGAGGCCCTCCGTTGCAGGAGGTGCTCCGCTGTGTTGGGCACCAGGCCGATTTGCAGTCACTTTG
>DASQXE010000165.1:0-27221 GCA_035639875.1 Gaiellaceae bacterium
CTTCGGCAATGCGTGGCTTCTCGTGCCGGAGCCTCTCGCGGCCTAACCCATCGGCCTCCAGTGGCCGCTAATTCAGCCCGCCGGTCCGTAACTCGATCGGCTCGACGTGTAGGATGCCCCGCCACGACGGCTCGTCCCAGAGGACGCGGGCAAGCATCCGCTCCGCCTCCCAGCGGGTGTTGAAGAACCGAATGACCCGGTCGATCTCATCGCTGACGACGGCCCAGAAGACCATGAGCCGAGACTAGACCGCGTGGGTCGTTCCGACTTCGGACCAAAGATGAGTAGCGCCGAACGAAGGAACTGACCAGGACAACAAACGCCTCCAAGAGAGGAAGGCCCGCCGAAGCGGGCCTTTGGAGGTAGCGGGGGCAGGATTTGAACCTGCGACCTCCGGGTTATGAGCCCGGCGAGCTACCTGACTGCTCCACCCCGCGTCGCGGCGACAAGGATAGCATCGCTCCCATGCCTTGGTGGACGTGGATTGCGCTCGGCTTCTTCGTCGCCGTCGTCGTCGCCGGAGCCACGGTCGCGCTGATCAGCTTCCGCCGCATGCGCGCCCTGAAGACCGCCGGCGACGAGGTCGCGCTCGCCCTCGACGACGTCACTCGGAAGGCGGAAGAGCTCGAGGCGCGGGTCGAGCGCGCAAACGAGCGCGCCGAGCTCGTCGAGCGCAAGATGGCCCATTTGCAGGCGTCTCTCGAGCACCTGTCTGTCCTCACCTGGGCGCTCGGGGACGTGGGCAAGACGATTTCGCAGGTGCGGCAAGCAGTCACGCTCAAGAAGTGACGCGCGTCGCTGTCGTCGACCTGGGGACAAACTCGACCCGGCTCCTGGTCGCGGACGTGGAGGACGGCACCGTTGACGAGCTCGAGCGACACCTCGAGATCACGCGTCTCGGTGAGGGCGTGGACGCGCGCCGCCAGCTCCTCCCGGAAGCGATCGCGCGCGTCCGGAACGTGCTGACCGACTACCGTCGCACCATCGAGAGTCTCGGTGCCGAGCGAACGCTCGCCTTCGCGACGAGCGCCGTGCGCGACGCCGAGAACGGCGAGGCCTTCCTCGGCGAGATCGAATGGAGCTACGGATTCGAGACGAAGCTCCTCACCGGGCACGAGGAAGCGCTCCTGACCTTCCGGGGAGTCTCGGCCGGCCGGGCGATCGAGGAGGAAACGCTCGTCCTCGACGTGGGCGGCGGCTCCACCGAGCTCATCGTCGGCGGGCCCGAGGGTGTCGCCTTCCACGAGAGCTACGACCTGGGCTGCGTGAGGCTGACCGAGCGATTCCCGGGTGATCCCGACGGCTGTGGCGACTTCGTGCGCGAGGCCTTCCGGGAGCGCGTCCCGCCGGACGTCCGGCCGAGCAAGGCGATCGGCGTTGCGGGTACCGTCACGCAGCTGGCCACGCTCGACCTCGGCCTCGAGCGCGAAGAGCCGGATCGCGTTCACGGGCACCGCCTCTCGACCGACGCGGTCGCCGGCCTCCTCGCGCGCCTCAGCCGGATGTCGGTCTCCGAGATCAGGCAGCTCCGAGGCATGCACCCGGAACGCGCCCCCGTGATCGTCGCCGGCACGGTCGTGGTCCTGGAGACACTGCTCCACTTCGACCTGGAGGAACTCGAGGTCAGCGAGCACGACATCATGCATGGCGCCGCGCTCGCGGCCGCCGCGCTACCGGCTGCGGTCGAGGGCGACGCGCCGCCGGGCGCCTACACCTGCTGTTGATCTTAGAAATGCTCCAGCAGCCAGTCGTGCACCTCGCCGATCCGGTCGAGCTCGATCGTGAGGTGGCCGTCCTCGGCTGACAGGTGTGAGTCGACTCCGGGGATGCGCTCCGCGAGCCATTCTCCATGTGAGATCGGGACGAAGCGGTCCTGGGCGCCGTGCCAGAGTTGCACGGGTACGGAGATGGCGTCGAGCTCGAACCCCCACGGGTTGACGAACACGAAGTCGTCGTCGATCCAGCCGTCGAGGCGCTCGCCGATCGCCTCACGCGTCGCGGCGTGAAGGTACTCGGCGAACTCGCCGGTCAGGATGGCCGCGTCCGGCGGGCTGAGGAGGGACCGCAGCGCATGGGCGAGCGCCTCGGGATCGTCGTCGAGCATCGTCTCGGCCTGTCCGCGCAGATAGCGCTCGAGGGCATCTCGCCCTTCGAGCGTCGCGCCGAACTCGTCGAGGTTGTCCTGCCCCATTCCGTCGAGCCAGTCCAAGCCGTCCGCGGGATAAGGAGCGACGCCCGCGAGCGAGGCGGCCGCCACGACGCGGTCAGGAAGGAGGGCCGCGCAGGCGAGCGTATGCGGCCCGCCGCCGGAGCCACCCTCCACCGCGAAGCGATCGATCCGGAGAACGTCCGCGATTGTGGCGATGTCGTGCGCCGCGTCGGCGACCGTCCGGCCGGGATGCGGATCGGAGCCTCCGTAGCCAGGCCGGTCGTACGCGAGCAGGCGGATCCCGCGCCCGGCTGCGTCTTCGACCGAGCCGCGCCACAGAAGACGCGACCCCGGCGTCCCGTGGAGGGCGAAGACGGGACGTCCATCGGGATCGCCGTCCTCCAGGACGCGGAGGACGCGCCCGTCTGTCGGTACTCGGTGCTCGCGGCTCACGCGGGCTCGTCCTCGGCGAGCCGCCGAACGACGGGCTCGCGCGGGAGTACGCCGAGCAGCCGCCCGTCCTCCGTCACCGCCAGACGCTCGAGGCCTTGCTCCGCCATGAGGTGCAATGCCTCGCCGAGCGGCAGGTCCGGTGAGACGGTGGCCACCCGCGCGTCACAGACGTCGCGTGCGGAGGCGGAGAGGAGATCCACGCCCCGCGCCACAGCCGCGACGACGCTCTCGAGCGTCACGACACCGACGAGACGCTCACCATCGGTGACAAGAGCGCTTCGCACCTGCGGATGCGTGAGCAGCTCGGCAGCCTCGCGAGCGCTCGCGTCCGCGGCGAGCACGCGAGGATCGGGAACGAGCGCTTCCCGGACGATCACGGATAGATCCCCCGCGCCTCGAGGGCTTCGGCCACCTCACGGATGCTCGTCACGAGCGCAGCGCTGCGAAAGCTGAAGCCCTCCGACTCGGCCAGCCGCCAGACGCGATCGAGCGCGTCCGTCATGAGATCGCGAAGCCGTGAGCGGATCTCGTCGCGGTCCCAGAAGAATCGCTGCAGATCCTGCACCCACTCGAAGTAGGAGACGGCCACGCCCCCCGCGTTCGTGAGGATGTCGGGGAGGACCGGGATGCCGCGCTCGCCGAGGATCCGGTCGCCTTCGAGAGTCGTGGGCCCGTTCGCGCCTTCGGCGACCATGCGAGCAGCGATCCGTCCTGCGTTCTCGTGCGTCAGCTGCTTTTCGGTCGCGGCGAGGACGAGTACGTCGCACGGAAGCTCGAGGAGCTCCGCGTTGGATACGTGCGCCGCCGGTTCGAAACCGGCGAGGCCTCCGTGAGCGCGACGCCAGGCGTCGACCGCGGCGAGATCGAGGCCTGTCTCCTCGTAGATCCCGCCGGCGATGTCCGACACGCCGACGACGCGGGCGCCGCGCAGCGCGAGGTCGTGGGCGGCTACGCCGCCGACCTTGCCGTAGCCCTGGACGACGCACGCCGCTCCGGCCAGCGGCCACCCGAGGCGCCGCAACGCCTCCTCGACCACCATGACGACGCCGATGCCGGTCGCCTCGGGCCGCAGGACGCTCCCGCCGACGGACAGCGGCTTCCCGGTCACGATCTCCGGCACCGCGTAGCCGACCTGCATCGAGTAGGTGTCCATCATCCACGCCATCGTCTGTTCGTCGGTCGCCATGTCGGGGGCCGGAATGTCGCGCTCCGGGCCGATGATCGGCAAGAGCTCCGTCGTGAAACGCCGGGTCAGCCGCTCGAGCTCGGCCGCGGAGAAGGCGCGGGGATCGCAGCGCACGCCGCCCTTCGCGCCTCCGTACGGAAGCCGGAGCAGAGCGCATTTCCAGGTCATCCACATGGCGAGCGCGGCGCACTCGCCAAGCGTGACCGCTTTGTCGTAGCGGACTCCGCCCTTCGTCGGCCCGAGGACGCTCGAGTGTTGCACGCGGTAGCCGGCGTAGACGCCGAGGGTGCCATCGTCGAGGCGCACGGGAATCGACGTCGACAGCGCCCGCTCGGGATAGCGGAGCCGCTCGGCGATCGCCTCGTCGACGTCCGCGTGCTCGAGCGCCTGGTCGAGCTGCCCGACGGCCTGGAGGAAGAGTGGATCTTGGAGCTCGGGCGGCAGCTCGCCGCTCGGAGCGGCCGCGGGCTTCGCCTGGGCCATGGCAGGGAGTCTATTCCGGCTCTACAAGCAGGGTGAGGCCGTCACGGCCGACGATGCGGACTCGGTGGCCCGGGTCGGCTCCCTGCTCGCAGGACGCCCGCCAGAGCTCTCCTTCGACCCGCACGTGTCCGCGCGGACGGCAGGTCGAGACGACGTCGGCGCTCGCTCCGATCAGCGTTTCCGCGCCCGCTCGCACGCGCCAGCGCCGCGAGATGCGAAGCCAGAAGAACGTCTCGGCGATCTCCACAACGGCGGCACAGCCGACGATGACGAGCCCCCACGGCGAGGGGAGGAGGAAGAGCGCCAGGAGAATCGCGCCGACGAATAACACCGACGCGATTCTCCCTTGCGCGGGTGGTTAAGCGGGCTGCTGGGCGACCGCCAGGCGGCGTCGGCGGCCGAGCGTCAGCGTCGCGAGGGTGATCACGATCGCGGCGCCGAGCACGCCGAGGGCCCACCAGAGCCCCGTGATGTTGTCGTCCCAGCCGATAGCGCGGTCGATGGCGAAGCGGCCCGGGCCAGTCGCGGCCACGGTAAGCGCGGCGGACGCGACGAGCAGGTTGAACTCGAAGCCGCCGTTGCTGTTGAAGAACCCGTTCGGCCAGTGCACGAGGCTGACGGCATTCAGCATCACGATCGTGATTGCGAGCGCGCCGAGCGGCGTGAGGAAGCCCGTCGCCAGCAACAGTCCGCCGCCGAGTTCGGCAGCGCCGGCTGCGAGCGCCATCAGAACGGGCGTCCGGAAGCCGAAGTTTCCGAAGGAACCTCCGGTCCGGCGAAGCCCGCCGCCGCCGAACCAGCCGAATAGCTTTTGCGCCCCGTGCGCGGCCAACGTCGATCCGAGCACGACGCGCAACAGGAGCAAACCGTACGACATGCCTTGCCCTCCTTATTACTTGACTACTCAAATAACGTGGTTGGGAGAGCTTCTATTCCCCACGTCCGCGCCCGTAAGCGGGGCCGTCGCCGGAAGATTCGAACTGCCCGCTCCGTCTGGTTGGCATCGGCAGAGGGGTCAGACGAAGGGAGCAGCAAGATGCGTATTCGGAGGCGGAACTGGATCATCAAGCGGATCGCGCTCGGATTTGCAGTCGCGGCGCTCGTGGCGCCCGCCGCTGCGCAGGCGCGAGTCGACGAGGGACTCAACGGTCAGTCGAAGGCTTCGAGCGGCTACATCCCGTTCGTGACCGACTTCCCGTCGTCTGCCCCGCAGCACAGCTATGTACTGCGACGGGACGGCAACGCGCTCGGCACGCAACCGGGGCTCCGCTCGACTGACCTGATCGAGAACGTGCGGCTCGCGCCTCGCGGGTCCGCAGAGGTCGTGGCGTCGTCGGGATTCGATTGGAGCGACGCGGGCATCGCAGCCGGCATCGTTGTCGGGATCCTCGGTCTCGGCACCATCGCCGTCCGCGCGACGCGCCAAGTCGGCAAGCCGCAGACGGCGTAAGTCAGTTCGCTACGGGATTGCGAGCGGGCCCTTCGGGCCCGTTCGCCTGCTTGGCAACGATCCGCTGGGCTGGACGTCGGTTCTAGGTGCCGGGGGCGAGAGTCGAACTCGCATGGGCCGAAGCCCAGAGGATTTTAAGTCCCCCGCGTCTACCGTTCCGCCACCCCGGCGAGGGTCAGCTTACGTCCCGCCCGGTTGTAACGCCGAGAGCGGGAACTTCTCCGGATTGTCCCCCTTGGGACCGCGGTAGTCGTCGCGGAAGCGGCTGAAGGCGCCCGCGTCGAAGGTCGAGCACGCAGCAACGTGCGTCCATGCGGTCAGGAAGATCTTGTTCTCCCACCCGGTTGCCGGGGTGGCGTGCAGATCGGTCGGGGACGTGGGCAGCGGCGCGACGACCATTCCAAGGGGACTCTTCGCGTACCAGTTCGCGATCTGCTGGACGGCCGACCGTGGCACCTTGGGCCCGTACTGCACCTCGATAGCGCCGTGCTCGAGGTTGTGCACGAGGCGGATCTCGGGCACGGGCTGGTCGTAGAGGTTGTAGACCGCCGGCACGGGATAGTGCGGGCCGCTCGACGGCGGGAACGAGTTGTACTTGAAGTTCTTGGCGAGCGCCTGGACGTGCTGGCGGCCTTGCGGGGGGAACGTCTTGCGGACGCACGGCCCGTCCACCCCGTTGGCGAGAGCCTCGCTACCACCGCGAACCGCCATGGCGATGCCGACGGCCGCTGCCGCGATGACGATCGCGGCCCCGAGCGCGAGGAACCACATCCGCGAACCGCGCTCGGCGCGCTGCTCGACCCGCCGTTGAGGGGCCTGCACACGCCGCTTCGGCGCCTGAACAGGCCGCGGCGGAGCCGGGACCCGGCTCTTCTTCTTCTTGGCCACGGCGCCAAGGTATCAAGCCGTTGCGCGTGCTCCAGCGCCGAAGAAATCGGCCACCGCCTCCCGCTCGGCGACGAGCGGCGCGGGTGGAAGAGCTTCCAGGAAACGTTGTCCGTACCCGCGCGTATACAGCCTGGGATCGAGGATTGCGACCACTCCCTCGTCCTCGTGCCCGCGGATGAGGCGGCCGAAGCCCTGCCGGAGCTGGAGGACGGCGTTCGGAAGCGCGTACTCGGCGAACCAATCGCCGCCGTCCCGCGCGATGCGCTCGCAGCGAGCCTCCACGAGCGGATCGCCGGGCGCCGCGAATGGCAGCTTGTCCATGACGAGCAGGCTGAGCGACTCCCCCGCGATGTCGACTCCTTGCCAGAAGGTCGCGGTCGCGAACAGGACCGAGTCGACGTCGTCGCGAAACCGCTCGAGCAGCCGCTCGCGCGGCGCGGCGCCCTGGACTAGCACCGGAAACGGCAGCCGGCCGCGGGTGCACTCGACGAGCTCGTCCAGCGTCCGGTACGACGAGGTGAGCACGAGCGCTCGCCCGCGCGAGAGGCCGCAGAGGGCGACGACCTCGTCGGCCAGCCTGGCGAAGTAGCCCGGGGCGCGCGGTTCGGGAATCCGTGCGGGGACATAGAGGAGCGCCTGTTCGCGGAAGTCGAACGGCGACGGCAAGGCGAGCTCGCGGGCCTCGTCGAGGCCGAGCCGGCGACGCAGGAACCCGGCTTCCAGGGTCGCCGACACGAGCACGGCGGTGGTCTCGCCCTCCCAGAGCGCCTGACGCAGGATCTCGGACACGTCGACCGGGGCCCACGCGAGCGCGCCTGCCTCCGCCCACGTCACGCGGTCGGGATCTCCAAGCGCCATGCAGGCCTCGAGGTCGGCGGCGGCGGCCAGCGCTCGGCGCGCGAGCGCGTCGGCGTCCTCGCCGCCGCCCGCGAGCTCGTCCGCCAGACGGTTGAGCGCCGACCCGAGCGCGAACCCGCCGGCGTCGAGCTCCTCGCGGTCGGCCTCGGTCAGGCGTCGGCGCCCGGCACCGGGGTCGAAGGCGGCGATCAGCTCGGTGCCGGCGCGGTCGAGCTCCGCGAGGGCGGCCGCGGGCGGCCGCTTGCTCTCCTCGCGGCAATAACGCTCGACGTCGCGCGCGAGCTGTCGGAGCCTGGCGAGTGAGACCCGGCCGCCGAACCACGAAGCTGCGGCCTCCTCGAGCCGGTGCGCCTCGTCGAAGACGACGGCGTCGTGCTCCGGGAGCACGCCGGCGCCATCGGTCCGCTCACGGAGCGCGAGGTCGGCGAAGTAAAGCGCGTGGTTTGCGATCACGAGCTCGGCCTGCGCGGCCTGGTCGCGCGCGGCCTCGGCGAAACAGGAGCCGACGAAGGGACAGCGGCGCCCGGCGCAGCGATCGGAGCCAACGGAGAGCTCCGCCCAAAGAGTGGTGCTCGGCTCGAACGGAAGCTCGGCTCGGTCACCAGTCGTCGTGGTCTCGATCCAATCGTGGAGCCGCTCGTATGCGGCCGCGTCCTCCGCCGTCTGGAAGAGACCGCTCAGCTGCCCGATGCCCTGGACGCTCTTTCGGCAGAGATAGTTCTGCCGTCCCTTGAGGACCGCTACGCGGACCTTGCGCCCGAGGGCCGCCGACGCCGCCGGTACGTCCTTCGTCAGGAGCTGGTCCTGCAGCGCCTTCGTCGCGGTTGCGACGACCACTCTCTTCCCAGAGAGGAGGGCGGGCAGCAGGTACGCGAGGCTCTTCCCCGTGCCCGTCCCGGCTTCCGCGAGGAGATGCTCGTCGTCCTCGAGGGACTCGGCGACGGCTTCGGCGAGCGCGGCTTGGCCGGCCCGCGGCTCGAAGCCGGGGAGCGAGGCCGCCAGGCGGCCGGACGGACCGAAGAACTCCTCCATCGAGACCCGCGAGCCTAGTTCAGGCTCCGGCCAGCATACAGAACACACGTTCGATCAGGCAAGGCGACACTTTCGGCCGATAACGAGAGCGCGATGTTTCGTGCGGAACAGCTGGTGGGCGGTCCTCCTCCAACTCGCCCTGATGGCCGCCTTCGTGCTCAACGCGTGGTGGCTCGTGGACAGGGTGTTCAGGCGCCGGACGTGGAACCGCGCCGGATGCGGCTTCTGGAGCCAGTTCGTGGCCTGGTACGGGAAGCCCGAGCTGAGCTGGCGCGAGGGCGAACCGCTCCTAACCGAGTTCGACCTTGATCCCCGAGGAGTCGGAAGACCTGCACTCGTGGTTCGATCCGCATGAGCTGGCGGAGTGCCCGAAGTGCGGCCACACGGCTGCGCGGCTGGGCGATGCGGGGGCGCCGTGCTGCCCCGCGTGCGGGGTCGTCTCGCCGAAGCGAGGTCCGAGTGGGGCGGCGGTCCCGCGTCCGAACTGCGGCATGAACGCCTTCCCGATCAGCAAGGACGGCGCCTACTACTGCCCCGCCTGCGGTCAGGTCGCCCACAGGCGTAACCGCCGCGCGACCGGCCTAGCGCCCTTCGAATGTCGGCGGCCGCTTCTCGAGGAAGGCGGCGAGGCCCTCGCGCGCGTCTGCGGTCTCGAACAGGCGCGTGCAGAGATCGCGCTCCCGGTCGAGGGCGCGTTCGAGCAGATCTTTGGCCCTTTCGTCTAGCAATCGTTTCGATCCGGCCACCGCCAACGGCGCGAGGGCCGCGATCCGGTCGGCAAGCCGCTGCGCCTCAGCCTCGGGGTCTTCGACGACGAGGTCGACGAGCCCGAGCCGGAGGGCCCCCTCGGCGTCGACGAGCTCCCCCGTGAGGACCAAGCGCCGTGCGGCACGGGGCGCAAGGAGCGAGAAGCCGTTCGAGATCGAGAGGCCGATTGCGACCTCCGGACAGCCGAACAGCGACCGCGGCGTCGCCACCCGAACGTCGCAGGCGAAGGCGAATTCGAAGCTCCCGCCTACACAAACCCCGTCGACCGCCGCGATCACCGGCTGCGGCGCCGCCACGATCTCCCGGGTGAGGCGGTTGAACGCCTCGAGCGTCCGGCGCCATTCCGTGGAATCCATCGCCGCGGTCGCGCGCAGATCGTCGCCGGACGAGAATGCGCCGCCTTCGCCGAAGCAGACGATCGCACGGGCGTCGCTCGAACCGGCCTCGGCAAGCAGGTCGCCGAGCCGGTCGAGCGCTTCGGGGTCGAAGGCGTTCAGCCGCTCCGGGCGCGACCAGCGGATCCAAGCGGCCGGCCCCACTCGCTCGAAGCGCATCATGCCGGCGGGGTCTCGCCCGCGTACCCGCGATAGAGCACCTTCGACTTCCCCTCGGAACGGGGGAGCGTCGCCGCCGCGATCTCGCACGTGAACTCGAGGCGCGCCCGAACCGCTTCGGCCAGCTCCTCCTCGCGGCCGTTGACGCCGTCCACGAGGATCTTGACCGGCGGCTCGACGGGGAAGCGTTCGAGGACGATTGCGAACCGGTCGACGCCGCGCTCGCGCAAGAGCTCCTCCACGGCGCTGGGAAAGACGTTCACGCCGCGGACGCGAAACATGTCGTCGCTCCGTCCGACGACCCGGAAGCGGATGCCCGTCCGCCCGCAGTCGCACTCGAGGGCGATGATCTCGGCGATGTCGCGCGAGCGGAAGCGGATGAGCGGCGTCGCCTCGCGCCGTAGGTGCGTGAAGACGAGCTCGCCACGCGCACCGGCCTCGAGCGCGAGCGGCTCGCCGCTCTCGGGATCCACCAGCTCGACCAGGGTCGCGTCCTGAGCGGAGAAATGGAGCCCGTTCCGCTCCTCGCACTCCCCCGCCAGCGTCCCCCACACGTCAGAGAGGCCGTATGTGTCGCCGACCCGCGCACCCCAGAGGTCTTCGAGCCGGCGGCGCGTGGCGGCGATCTGACCCCCAGGCTCTCCCGTGACCACGAGCTTGGCTAGCCCGAGGTCGCGGGGATCGAGCCCGCGCTCGGCGGCCGCGTCAGCGAGATGAAGCGGATACGTGATCGTCGAGAAGAGCGCGGTCGGGCGCAGATCGCGCCAGAGATCGAGCAGACGACCGCTCTGGCCGAGCCCGACCGGCACCATCGCGGCGCCGGTCTCCTCGAGCGCGGCGTGATCCGAGAGACCGCCGGTGTAGAAGCTGTACGAGAGACAGTGGAGCACGGTGTCGTCGGGCCGCACTCCCGCCGCCCAAAAGGCGCGGGCGCCGACCCCGGCCGAGGTCCGGAGATCGTTCTCCGTGTACGCCATGACGATCGGCTTGCCGGTCGTCCCCGAGCTCAGGTGGATGCGCACGATCTCGATCTCGTCCGCGCAGGCGAAATCGCCGTACGGGGGGCTCTCCGCCTGGGAGGCGCGCAGCTCCTCCTTCGTGGTGAACGGGATCTGGCGGAGATCCTCGACCTGCACGACCTGCTCCGGTCGAACGCCCACATCCTCGAGCTTGCGCCGATAGAAAGTAGTGCGTTCGTAGCAGCGCGAGACCTGTTCGGCGAGGAGCTCCTCCTCGAGACGATGCGTCCACGCGGGCGGCATCGTTTCGATGCGTTCGTCGAAATAGCGCGCCCAAGTCGTCACGCATGCCAAGCGTAACTCGTCGCCCCCCTTCGTCTCTCGCGGAAAAAAGTCGCACTTTGCGAACACTTTCCATAGACATCCGCTTGACGGGGCCTTCGCCTCGCCATTAGGCTGCGCGCGCCAGATCCGGTAAGCCTTCGGGCTCGCCGGATTTGGCGTTTTAATGCCATAGTTCTGCGGCTCCCTAAGGACAGGATCAGGAGGACCGCGATGGGTTGGCTCGACAAGATCTTGGGCCGCGAAAAGCGCGGCGGAGAAGCTGGTTCGGCAGGAATGGCTCCGCGTCCCTCGGAGGAGGAGAGCGCCGGCGGCGCCCAGCCGCCCATGCCGCCACCGCCCAGTCCGCCGGAGGCTCCCGCGGAGAGCGAACAGGATCGCATGTAGGCGAAGGGCGGCATCGAGCCGCCCTTCTCCCCTGATTCGGGAGCTCCGTCCGACGGGCCCTCTAGCGTTTGTCGGTCCATGACCGGCATCGCTCTCGTCCTCATCGGTCTCGCCCTCGTCGTCGCGGTGCTCTGGCTTGCGCGGTCGGGCCGTGCGCTACTCGACCAGCGCCTCGGGGGCATGGAGGACAAGCTCGACCGCCGGCTCGGCGACGTCGAGTCGAAGGTCGACCGCAGGCTCGAAGGGCTCGACGGCCGGCTTCTTTCCCAGCAGCAAAGCGCTGGCCAGACCGCCGCCCAGATCGCGGAGCGCCTCGAACGCGTACAAGGAGCGACCGCGCAGGTGCTCGCGCGCGCGAACGATCTCGCCCGCCTCGAGCAGGCGCTCCGTCCGCCCAAGGCGCGCGGGGGCTTTGGCGAGCTCATGCTCGGCAACCTCCTGCGGGACATGCTCCCGGCGGACGCGTACTCGCTTCAGCACGGCTTCAAGAGCGGCGAGCGGGTGGACGCGATCATCAGGATCGATCGTCTCGTGCCCGTCGACGCGAAATTCCCGCTCGACAACTTTGCCCGGCTCGTCGAGACCGCGGACGAGGCCGAGAGTGCCCTCCACACAAAGGCGTTCGAGCGCGACGTGAAGATCCACGTCGACGCGATCGCGACGAAGTACATCCGCCCCGACGAGGGCACGTACGACTTCGCCCTCATGTACCTACCGTCGGAGTCCGTCTACTACGAGCTCTGCTCGAAGAGCGGGAACGCCTATCGGTACGCGCTCGACAAACGCGTCTTTCCCGTGTCGCCGACGACATTCCAGGCGTATCTGCTCGTGATCACCCTCGGGCTGAAAGGACTCCAGATCGAGCAGCACGCGCAGGACGTGATGTCTTACTGCGCCGGCATGGCGAAGGACTTCGACCGCTTCCGCGCCGAGTTCGACACGTTGGGGAAGCACCTCGGCAACGCGCAAACCAAATACGGCGAAGCCGACCGGCGCCTCGCCGGCCTCGAACGTGACCTCGAGCGGGCGACGGACTGGGATCGCGCAATCGAGCCACCCGAGGCCGTCACGCTGCAGGAGCTTCCGCAGGCCGCCGACGCGGCCTAAGGGGTCACGCGGACCCGGCTTCGCGCCAGGCCTCGCGCATCTGCTCTCGGTAGAAGGTGAAGAGGAGTGAGGCGGCGATGAGAAGGACCGCCTCGTCGAACGGCCCGGGGACTGGAGCGACGCCGAGAACCACGAGCCAGCGAAGCGGGCGCGGGATACGGTTGTCGCGAGCGAGGATCCGGACGGCGCGGATTGCGCGCTTCGCTCCCCGCATTTCTTTACGCGGCGGCCGGCTGTTGCTCGCGCAGGTAGCGGATCAGGCCGCCGGCGACGACGATCTCGCGCTCGCGCGGCAAGAGATCGTGTGTCAGCGTGATCGCACGGACCCCCTCGATCTCGACCTCGAGCGCGTCCTCACCCTCAGCGATCGCGTGCAGGCCCGATAGGCGCCAAGTTTGGCCGAGCTCGGCCTGGTCGTAATCGGACTCGGCTTTGAAGAGGAGGGGCACGATGCCCTGGGCGATCAGGTTCCGCCGGTGAATCCGCGCGAAGCTCTTGGCGATGACCGCGCGCACGCCGAGCTGCGCCGGCGCGAGCGCCGCGTGCTCGCGGCTGGAGCCCTGCCCGTAGTTGTGCCCTGCGACGATGAAGCCTCCGCCCCACTCCTTTGCGCGACGCGGAAACTCCTTGTCCCGGTGCTGGAAGGTGAACTCCGCGATCGCCGGCACGTTCGAGCGATAAGCCATCACCGTAGCCCCGTCGGGCGACAGGTCACCGGTCGAGATGTCGTCCGGCGCGACGATGAGGACGCGGAGCTCCAGCTCGTCCGGCAAAGGTTTCTGCTCTGGCGGCGGCTTGATGTTCGGGCCGCGAGGCACCTCGATTCCCGCCGCCTCGTCGGCCGGTGCCGGCTCGAGGATGTGCTTCTGCACGACCTCGGGCCGAGCCGCCGGGCGTTTCGGGAGATCGATCGCGGAAAGCTCGCGCGGGTCGGATATGACGCCGGTCAGCATGGATGCGGCGGCGACGGCGGGCGAGCACAGGTAGACCTGGTCGTCGGCGGTGCCGCTCCGGCCGGGGAAGTTGCGGTTGAACGTGCGCAGCGAGGCCGCGCCGGACGGAGGCGCCTGGCCCATCCCGACGCAGGGCCCACAGGCCGGCTCGAGCATGCGCACGCCCGCGGTGAGCAGATCGGCGTAGGTGCCGCTGCGCGTGATCTGGTCGAGGATCTGCCGCGACCCGGGGGTCGCCGTCGCGGAAACGAGCCGCTCGGCGATCCGCTGCCCGCGCAGCACCGACCCGACGAGCGCGAGATCCTGGTAGGACGAGTTCACCGAGGAGCCGATACAGACCTGGGCCAGCTCGGTGCCGACGAGCTCGTCGACCGGCACGACGTTGCCCGGGCTGGACGGCTTGGCGACGAGCGGGACGAGCGCTGCCAGGTCGATCTCCTCCTCCTCGTCGAACTCGCCGGCCGCTCCCGTCGGCAGCTCGACGAAATCCTCTCCGCGGCCCTGCTCCTCGAGCCAGGCGCGAGTCTGGTCGTCGGACGGAAACACCGCGCCGGTCGCGCCGAGCTCCGCGATCATGTTGGCGATCGTTCCGCGCTCCGTGTACGAGAGCGTGCTGACACCGGGTCCGAAGAACTCGAACACGCAGCCGCGGCCGCCGCGCACGCCGCGGAGGCGCAGGAGCTCGAGGATGATGTCCTTCGCCTGGATCCACGGTCGCGCGAGCTCGTTCTCGAGCCGGACGCCGACGATCTTTGGACACGGAAGCTCGAACGGGTGGCCGGCCATGCAGACCGCAACATCGAGACCTCCCGCTCCGATGGCGATCATGGCGCAGGATCCGGACTGGGTCGTGTGACTGTCGGCGCCGACGAGCGTCTTGCCGGGAGCGGCGAAGCGCTCGCAGTGGACGTAGTGGCAGATGCCGTTTCCTGGCCGCGAGAACCAGGCGCCGTACTTGGCCGCCATCGCCTGGAGGAAGCGGTGGTCGTCGGGGTTCTTGAAGTCGATCTGGAGGATGTTGTGATCGACGTAGACAACGGCCGTTTCGACCTGGACCCGCTCGACGCCGAAGAGCTCGAACTGCATCATCGCCATCGTCCCGGTGGCGTCCTGGGCAAGGGTTTGGTCGACGCGCAGCCCGATCTCCGTGCCCGGGACGAGCTCGCCGCGAACGAGGTGGTCCTCGAGGATCGTGCGCGCTAAAGACGCCATCGCTTCAGCCTAGCCTCTGGGGGTGCGGCATGCCCCGCCCCTACACGACCCAGCCGGGAGCCGGATATATCCGGCCCATGAGGGGGCAAGCCCCTCATCCACCTCCCTCTCAGTATCTGAGGAGCGCGCCGATCCCCTCGACGGGCTCGAGATCCTGCCGGTGGCGCACTGCCCAGACCGCGCCTCCGTGGGCGAGGGTCTGGTGGACGGCGAGGTCGAGGCCGTCCTTCGATTCCTCCATGCTCGTCCCGTCGAGCGGGCAGCGGGCGCCGTCCGCAGAGACGCGGCCGCAGGCTGGGCAGCGGGCGGCCGGATGATCGACGCCCTCCTGGAAGAGCAGAAGCTCGACGCGCCCGTCGGAGGCCGCTTCCAGCGTCTGCTTCCAGCCGGCGGCGGCCCGCCCATTGCGGCCGGCTTCCTCGCGCCACCGCTCGACCGCGTCGGTCTCCTTGCGCGCGCGCCAGCTCTCGAGCACCGGCGTCGCCAACGCGAGCAGCTCGGCCGGTGCGGCATGCGCTTCGGCCTGCGTCCATCCGACGATCGCGTGCTTCACCTCCTGCGAGAGGAGGTCGTTGAAGTCGGCGCGGGTCTCCTCGGTGGAGACGACGACGACCCGCGGCCCGTGCAGACGCCGCACGAGGCGATCGAGTTCTTCCGCCACGTCGCGACGGTGCTCCTGGACAAGGGACTCGATGTGGCGCTGGAAGCGGGCCTGCGCCCAGCCGCCTTGGTCGTGTTTCCCCGGCTGCTCTTCAAAGTGGTCGACGATTTCCTCCAGCCGCCCCGCGCGCAGGCGATAGAACTGTCCGCGCTCGCGCCCGACAACCACCACGAGCGCGCCTTCCCCACGCCCGACCAGCGGCACGAGCGGGGCGAGATAGAGCTGCCGGCCCACCTTGACGTGATCCGGCACCGATTCCGTCAACGCGAGCGGCCGCCAGACGTTGTCGAGCCCGGCGGCGAAGACGGCCAGGCCGTGCGCCCCCTCACGGGTGAACTCGCGCTCGTAGTAGGTCCGGATGCGGTCGAAATCCGCCCGCAGCCCGGTGCGCTGATCGTGGGTCAAGTCGCGGCGGTTCGCGCCGTCCCCTTTCGCCGCCTCGTCGAGGAGCGAGTTCAGCCGGGTGGACGCGTCGCCGGCGGTTGGCGAGATGCTCGGATCGAGGTCGAGGTAGAGGCTGACGGCGCAACCTTTCTCGGCCTCGAAGCCGGCAAGATCACGCAACTCTTCCCAGGTGATCGTTCGTGCCAAGAGTCGCCAGCAGTTCTTTCCGAACGCTAAGCAACCTACACAATCGGAACACCCGACCGGCTCATTTCGTTTACTACTAATGAAGAACCGGAATCGGAGGACTGTTGGTGAGCACGAACGAAGTGCGTGATGTGATCGTCATTGGCGGCGGGCCCGCCGCATATACGGCTGCGCTCTACGGCGCCCGCGCGAATTTGAATCCCCTCGTTATCGAGGGCTTTGCCTGGGGCGGCCAGCTGATGATCACGAGCGACGTGGAGAACTACCCCGGCTACGTGGACGGAGTGCTCGGCCCCGAGATGATGCAGGACCTGCGCCGGCAAGCCGAGCGGTTCGGCACCGACTTCCTCACCGACGACGTCACCAAGGTCGACTTCTCCGACCGCCCCTTCCGCATCTGGGTGGGAGACGACGAGTACCGCGCAGATGCGGTCATCATCTCGACCGGAGCGAACGCGCGCCAGCTCGGCCTCGACTCCGAAAAGAAGCTGCAGGGCCGCGGCGTCTCATACTGCGCCGTCTGTGACGCGGCCTTCTTCAAGGACAAGGACGTCGTGGTCGTCGGCGGCGGCGACTCGGCGATGGAGGAAGCGGGGTTCCTAGCGAAGTTCGCCAGCAAAGTGACCGTCGTACACCGGCGCGACAGCTTCCGCGCATCGCCGATCATGGTCGACCGGGCGCGGGCGAACGACAAGATCGAATTCGTGCTCGACTCGGTGGTCGAGGAGGTGCTCGGCGACGAAACCGTCACTGGCGTCGTCGTCCGGAACCTCAAGACGGGCGAGGCGACCGAGATTCCGGCCGACGGCTTCTTCGTCGCGATCGGACACGATCCCAACACCGCGCTCTTCCGCGGCCAGATCGACATGGACGAGGCCGGCTACATCGAGACCC
Source organism: Gaiellaceae bacterium (assembly GCA_035639875.1). Taxonomy (GTDB): domain Bacteria; phylum Actinomycetota; class Thermoleophilia; order Gaiellales; family Gaiellaceae; genus JAIBJP01. The sequence goes on from DASQXE010000165.1 coordinate 16,928, forward strand.
TCGGCAAGACCTCGGAGACGAACGTGCCGGGCGTCTTCGCCGCCGGCGATGTCCAGGATCACGTCTACCGGCAGGCTGTCACAGCCGCTGGGTCGGGCTGTATGGCAGCGCTAGACGCGGAACGCTTCCTCACCGCCCAGGAAGGGCAGCCCGAAGCGGCGCTCGCGGCACCGCGCACCTGATAGACGTTTCGCTAGCCCACCCGTGCCCTACTTCATCTGTCCCAACTGCCGGCAGCGGTCGGTCGACCACGACCGCATGGAGGACCTTACGAACGACGCGGTCGGCTGCTCGCACTGCGGCTTCGGCTTCCTCTTCGAGCTCCTGGACGACTACTACCCTGCGCCCGGCACCGGTTTCGTCGTCTGCGACCAGAGCCGCCGCATCCTCGCGCTCGGACAAGGGGTCTTCGAGCTGACCGGCTACCGTGAGGCGGACGTCCTCGGCCGCGAAGTGACGGAGGCTTTCGGACTGGCCGTCGACGGGAACTCGAACCCGGCGGAAGTAGCGGTCGAGTGGGGCGTCCGCCAGCTTCGCAAGCGCGTCACCGTCCGCACGCGGATCGGCGTGACGAAGGAGGTCGGCGCCGACTTCTTTCCCGCGTACGACGAGGACGGCGGACTGCTCGTCGCCCTGTATCCGCTTCAGGCGGCGGGTAACTCTTCCTGAGCAGCCGCGAGGCGCTCCTCCACCCAGGCCTGCAGGCTTTCCACAGCCGCCAGCGAATCGGCGAGCTCGCGCAGCTCGGTGCGGATTCCGCGCGCGTCGGTCCTACGGAGGAGGCCTAGGGTCTCAAGGCGGGCGACCGAGCCCTCGTCGAGCGCCCGCCGCGCTTCGCGCTCGATTACCTCCTGCCGCAGGCGGCACCTGGCCCGCTCGAGCTGCGCGGCGAGAGTGGCGGCCCGAGCCGCGAGCTCGTCGGCGTAGAGGGCGAGATCGACCGAGCGCACCACGTTCGACGTTAGCGGGTCAGTGCGCGCGTGATCCGCGCTGAAGCGTGCCGATTCAGACTCGACTCGACGGACAGAGATCGCTCACTACGCAAGCCTCGCAGCGCGGCCGGCGGGCGATGCAAACGCGGCGGCCGTGCCAAATGAGCAGATGCGGGAAGCGCGCCCAGTCCGCCCGCGGCACGAGCCGTTGCAGGTCGCGCTCGATCTTGACCGGGTCTTCATGGCGGGTGAGACCGAGCCGCTGCGAGAGACGGCGAACGTGGGTGTCTACGACGATGCCTTGTGTGGCGCCGCGTTCGGCGGCGACGACGTTGGCCGTTTTGCGACCAACGCCGGGGAGGCGGGTGAGGTCTTCGAGTCGTGTCGGGACCCGTCCGTCGAACTGCTCGAGGAGCACCTGCATCGATCTGCGGAGGTTGCGGGCCTTTTGGCGAAAGGTGCCCGTGGCCCTGATGTCCGCCTGGAGCTCGGCCTGGGGGACGGCGAGGTAGTCCTCGGGACGGCGGTACTTCTGGAAGAGGCGCTCCGTCACGCGGTTGACGGTCACGTCGGTCGTCTGTGCAGAGAGCATCACGGACACGAGGAGCTCGAGCTCGTCTCGGAACCGCAGGGCGATGACAGCGTCGGGATGCGCGGCGGCGAGGCGCGCGATGATCGGGCCGATGCGGTCGCGCTTGGAGCCGACACGCTTGCGGGCCTCGTGCACATAGCTACGGGCCATCCGGGGCCGCTCCTACGCTGATCGTCATGGACGACAGTCTGCAACGGCGCGCGATCTGGTTGGCGGCGCTCACTATCGTCGCATTTCTTTTCCAGACCTTCGGCCTGGGCGTTTACATCGGTTCCGTACCTCTTTGGCGCGCTCCGCTCTTCGTCGCGACGATTGCGTCATTGGTAAGCGCGGTCGCGCTCGCGGGTCTCGTATACGTCGCGGAGGGGCTGCCGGCGTGGCGGGTGCCGGGGCGCGAGCGAAGCCTCGCGTGGAGCTTCGCCCTCTTGTGGCTTGCGTTCCTCATGAACGCGGTCCAAGTCGCATCCGCGCTGGTTCAGGCCGTCGGCGACCAGAACTTCGAGTAGCAACGAGCTCGAGCCGGTGGCGTTCGTGCACGCGTTCGCCTATGTTCGAATTGGTGGACTCGCCGCGAGCGCATCTGGTCATTCAGAACATCGAGCGCAGGGCTGCGGTGCTGATCGGGATAGAAACGGTCCTGTTCGTGCTCGTGGCATTACCGGGAGCTGTGCTCGTTCTTTTGTGGACGAGTGTCTGGCTCACCGGGCTCTACGCGTTCGGGCTCGTTCTCGGCCTCGCATCGTTGACGTGCGCGGTTCTCGTCTTCTGGCCGCGAACGGCGCCGAACCGTAAACCGGCGCTTCTCTTCTCGGCGTACGGTTTTCTGCTCGCGGCAATCACCGTGGGCGCGGCCTGGGCGATCGCGACCGCGATGACCGGCGGGCCGGCGCTGATCGACTAAGCGGCGCTTCGATGCTGCTTCGCACGGTCTCGCGACATTCCGCGCGCCACGCGTGCGTTCGCCGGCGGTACGCTCGAAGCGGAGGGAGGCTCGCGGCGGCCCCGGGGTGCGGCCGTAAATGACGCGACCGCCGGCGCCCGCGAACGCTCAAGCAGCCGGGCTGTGGACGCGCAGCCGCGGGCCCGCGCACACCACGTCTAGTGCCGGGCACCCGGCGCACGCGAGCTCGCTTGGCGTCGGCACGAAGCGGCCCTCCTGGATGGCGGCGATGGCCGCGGAGAGCTCGGCCTCTAGCGCACTCACGTCCTCCCGCGAAAAGACCCGCAGGACCGGCTCGTCCGGCTGCTCGAGGAAGACGTACGCCACCTCGACCTCGTCGGCACCTGCGCGGAAGGCCGCGAGGGCATACACGAGGCGCTGCAGAGCGTAGTCATCCTCGAGCGCCTCCTCCGGAGTGAGATCCTCGAGCCGGTTCGTCTTGTAGTCGACCACCAGCGCGCGACCATCGACACGCGTGTACGCGTCGAAGCGGCCGTGTAGCAGCACTCCGTCGTGCTCGAAGGCAAACGGAAGCTCAGCGCGGATGCGGTCCGTCTGCGAGAGGCGGCGAGCGAGCGGCGAGTCGTGCCAGGCCTGGACGAGCGCTCCGACTCGGGCAACATCCTCGTCCATCGCGGCCGGATAGCGGGCGAGCACGGGCTCGCGCACGTCGGCCGCGGAGACGCCCTTCTCGAGGAGGACGTGGACCGCGTCCCCGATCTCCGTCGCTGCAAGACCGGTTTGGCCGGGGATGGTCCCGTGCGCGTCCCCGGGTCGCATGCCGACCACCCGCTCGGCGTAGTAGCGGTACGAGCAACGGCCGAAGAGGGCGAGCGCACTGTAGGACAAGCTGCCCACGCGGTGGAGCGGCGCCGCCGGCGGCGGCACGAGCTCCGGGAGCCTCGGTGCGGGCGGCGGCAGCGGAGGGACATCGTCCTGTGCGAAGAGGACGAGCTGGCCGCCTCCATTCGCCGCCGCGGGCGCGGCGACGGCGCGTTCCGGCCGGTAACGGTCGAGACGGACGAGGAGCCGAGCGCCGTCGCGAACGAGCTCGACGGACCCGTCGACCGCTTCATCGATCTCGCGCGCGTCGAGGCGGTCGAGCACCCACCCGATCGGAGTCTCGGCGTCGGCGCGGCGCTCGGGATCGATCGCACCCGACACGATCAGCCGCTCGATCGCGCGGGTCATGGCGACGTAGTAGAGGCGCAGGCGCTCCGCCTTCTCCTCCTCGCGCTCGGCGTTCCGGACGGCGTCGTACTCGAAGGCGCCGCGACGGGCGCCTGTCGCCGGATCGGCTACACGGAAGCCGAAGCGGCCGTCCGGCAGGCAGAGGATCTCGTCCGGCGAAGGCGCGCCGCGGTCTCGCCCAGCGTCCGCGACGACGACGACCTTGAACTCGAGACCCTTGGCGGAGTGAATGGTGAGCAGCCGGACCGTGTCGGCTCCTTCCTCCTCGGCGACGGCTTCGAGCTCGCGGGCGCCGACGGCCTCCTGCTCGGCGACGAAGCGGACGAATCCTTCGACGTCGGGGCCGCGGAGCTCCTCGTACGAGCGAGACAGCCTGGCCAGCTTGCGCATGTTCGCGTAGCGGCGGCGCCCGTCCCACTGCGCGAGCGCGGCGAGGTCGTAGTCGTGCTCCGACACGATCGCCTCGAGCAGGCGCTCGAGCGAGAGAGTCGGCGCCTGGCGCGCGAGCCGCTCGTAGCGCTGGTGAAACGCGCGGCACAGTCGGGCGTCCTCCGGCGAGAGCTCCGGCGGAAGCCCCTTCTCGAACGGCTGGAAAAGCGGGCGCTTGGGCGCTGCGCGTCGCAGGAGAACGAGCGCGTCGTTCGAGACGCCTACGAGCGGTGAGGCGAGCACGGTGACGAGCGCCTCGTCGTCGTAGCGGTTGTGCAGGAGCCTCAGGTAGGCGAGCAGGTCGACGACCTGCTGCTGACCGAAATACCCGCGCCCGGTCGCCCGGTAGGTGGGGACGTCGAGGTGGCGAAGCTCCTCCTCGTACCATTCGGCATCGGTTCCGGCGGCGAAGAGGAGGACGATCTCGCCCGCCGTCGCAGCTCCCTCGTCGATCAGCTCGCGCACGCGCCGTGCGATGTGGCGCGCTTCGGCTCGGCGCCAATGAACATCGGTACCGGCATAGCTCGACTTATCGGTCACGAGGAGCTCGACCGGCGTTCCGAAGGCCGGATCCGGGAAACGCCCGGCGGCCTCGAGACGCTGGAAATCGGTGCCGAACTCGGCCGAGAACAGATGGTTGATGGCGCCGAGGAGCTCGGGACGCGAGCGGTAGTTCTGCGTGAGCGCGAGCACGCCGGACGCGTGCTCGCGGCGCTCGCGGAACACGTGCACGTCGGCGTGGCGGAAGCCGTAGATGGACTGGAACTCGTCGCCGACGAAGAAGATCTCTTTGTCGTCGGCACCCTCCGAGAGCAGGTCGATCAACTCACACTGGAGGCGGTTCGTGTCCTGGAACTCGTCCACCATGATCGAACGGAAGCGCCAGCTCTCGCGCTCGCGCACTTCCGTGCTCTCGCGGAGCAGATCCCGAGCGAGCAGCTGGAGGTCCTCGAAGTCGAGGGCCGACTCTCGCTCCTTCGCGGCCCGGTAGGCGCGCTCGAACGCGCCGAGAAGCTCCTGCAGAAGGTCGCGGTCCCGGGAGGCCAGCTCGTCGAGCGCAGCCTGCTCCACCGCGTGGCGCGCCTCCTCGTAGGTGGCTGCCCGCTCGCCGCGCGCCTTGAGCTCGGAGAGGTCGAGGAGGCGCTCGGGCCTGGTCCGCTCCTCGAGCAGGTCGAGTGCCCGCGCGGCCGTCGCGCGTGCGGTGTCCCCCGCGGCGCTGTCGTCGGCCAGGCAGCGCGCGGCCTCGCGGAGCTCCTCCCGGCGTTCCGCAAGTCCCGGCCGCTCGCCGAGCTCCAGCACGAGCGGCCGGCCGGCGGCGCGGAGAGTTTCGTACACGCCGGTCAACATGCGACGAAGTGCCCGCGCACCGTAGGTGGCAAGAAGGACGGCGCGCTCGTCCTCTCCCTCTCCGAGGAATTCCTCGAGGGCCGCCTGAAACGCCTCGCTCTGGAGGACGCGCGCCTGACTCTCGTCGAGGACGCGGAACCGTGGGTCGATTCCGGCCGCGAACGGATGCGCCTTCAGCAGGCGAAGGCAGAAGCCGTGGATCGTGGCGATCCATGCGCCGTCGAGCTCGCGCGCGAGATCATCGCGCCCGAGCTCGGCCAGGCGCCCGCGGATCCGGCTGCGCAGCTCGCCTGCCGCACGCTCTGTGTAGGTGATGACGAGCACCGAGTCGATGTCGATTCCGCGCTCGCAGACCGCCTTGACGAAGCGCTCGACGAGAACGGTCGTCTTGCCGGTGCCCGCGCCCGCCGAGACGAAGACGACGCCGGGCGCGTCGATGGCGGCGGCCTGCTCCTCGCTCGGTGCTCGCACGTCGACGCTCATGTCCTCTTCACGCGGCACATGGGATAGAGCTCGCACCAGCTCGGGCAGCCGGCGTCGCCGAGCGGATCGTGGCGCACATCGCCGGCACGGATGCGCTCGACGAAGCGGCGCGCGTGGCCAACGGCCCCGTCGACCTGCGCCCAGAACTCGTCGTCATCCTTGTAGTCCGTGCGCGTGAAGCCCGGGAGGACGTCGTCCCTGGCCGAAGCGCGCAGGAGCCCGCGCGTCTGGCGGTCACCCGCGAGCGCGCGGTACAGCCCGCCCAGCGGCTCGATCCCGATCAGGTCGCGGAGGACCAGCATGTATAGCGGGATCTGGAGCTTTAGCTCGGATTCGATCTTGGCCGCCGAGTATGCGGTCTTGCCCGACTTGTAGTCCTGGACGATGCCGCGCGCCGACAGAGGGTCGACGTCGATGCGGTCGATCTTTCCCGTGATCGTGAAGCCGCCGAGATCGAGCCCTCGCTGAAGCTCGGGTGCCGACCGTTCCGTGCCGAACGAGACCTCGAACCGGCGCGGCACGAGCGGCAGATCGGCCTCGGCCTCCGCGCGAACGAAATTCTCGAGATCACGGCGCAGGCTGCCCGCGAGCTCGCGCCGCTCGAGCTCGGAGAGCTCTTGGCGGATGCCCGCGAGCGCGTCGTCAAGACACCGGTTTAGGAAACGGATCGACTCCTCGAGCCGCGCGGGCTCGACCCGCTCGGTACCGACCTCTTTCGGCAGACCCGCGAAGAACTTGTGCAGTGCCGTGTGCGCCAGAGAGCCGCGCAGCTTGGCGTCCACCTCGGCGTCGATCGAGCGCGGCGCGACGACGCGCTCCACGAACCAGATCGACGAACAGGTGGCGAAGGATTCGAGCTCGGTGGCGCCGAACCACGCCCGCTTCGCGAGCTCTTCCAGTACCGCCGGATGGACGAGCCGCGTCGGCCGCTTGAAAGCGGAGCGGGCCCTCGTCAGCCGCCGGGCCCAGCCGTTCGCGTCCGCGAGCGCCGTCGCGGAGGCCACATCGGCTGCGGCGAGAGAGGCGAGCGCGCGCAGACGCTCGCGTTCGGTGGGGGCGCGCTCGAGCGGCCAGGTGAGCGCCGAGAGAGGTCGCCTCCGCGTCCACCGCACGAGGTCGTCCGGCGAGTAGAGCGCACGAACTTCGTCCCAGAAGGGGCTGGCTTGACGCGGGCTGCCCTCGTCGGTCGCCGCCTCCCGCACGAGATAGAGGCGCCGCGACGGACGCGTGCAGGCCGTGTAGAAGAGGTAGCGGGCCCGACTGACGCGGTCCGGTTTCACAAGACGCGCTCCCGTCGACTCGTCGAGCGCGCGCCGCTCGTCCTCGCCGAGGAAGGGGGACTCGGAGACGCGCCGCGGGAAGGTTCCTTCCTCGAGGCCGAGCACGAAGACGACGTCGTACGTCCTCGTGCGCGCTCGGAGGAAATCGAGCACGGCGACGCGTCCTGCATCGCCGGCCGAGCCGAGACGAATGGTTACGTCCTCCAAGGCCGCGAGCGTCTCGTCCTCGGAGAGATCGTCGGCGAGCTCGCTCCAGCCCTCGAGCTCCGCCAGCAATTTCCCGGTCTCCTCATAGGCTCGCAGGTCGAGCCTGGAGCTCTCGCCCGCCGGCGGCCCCTCGAGCCCGTAGGCGGCCCGCAGCATGAAGGCCGCCAGCGCGCACACCGCCTCCACCGGCGAGGGGGCCCCGCGCACGTCGGCGAGCGCCGGCAGCGGATTCCCGCGCAGCTCGGCCGTTCGCTCCTCCACGTTCGTGCGCACGCCGAGCCCCCGCAGACGCCCTTCGAGGTAGTCCGCGTGCGCCCTCGACAGGCCCGAATAGGGCGAGCGCAGGAACGCGAACAGGTGCCGCCGCTCGGGCTCGCGCCAGACGAAGCGAAGCGCGGACAGAAGCGCGTGGCCAAAGGAGGTCTGCCCCAGACGCAGCCGGCCCTCGAAGGAGAAAGGGATGCCGAGCGTTGCGAAGGCGGTCTCTAGCGGAGCCCGCGCTTGCTCGAGCGCCGGAACGACAAGCGCGATGCGCTCCGGCGGCGTGCCGCCCTCGACGAGTTGAAGGATCTCGTCGGCGACGAGTTCCAGCGCTGCGCGGGAGCCCGCGCCTTCGAGGAACCGGACGGCGCCCTCGAGCGGCGGCTTCGCCGCGGGCGGCGCCGCGCCGAAGAGGTGGCGTTCGAGATGGGCGAGAGCCGGCGGCCCGAAGTCACGTGCCGGCGGCAGCTCCTCGATCGCCCCGCCTGCGAGCTGCGCGAGATCGTCCATCGTTCGCCGGAGAGAGGCGAAAACCGGACGGCCCGCCTCGTACGGAAGCGAGACCGTGACCTCAGCGCGGCCGGACAGCGCCCGCAGGAGTGCCCACTGGGCGGCGGTCAGGTCCTCGAATCCGTAGGCGAACACGGGGCGTCCGTCCCAGGCATCGAGGTCGTTCTCGATCCGCTCGACCGCGTAGCGGCGCTCGAGGTCGCGATCCCAGAGCTGAAACCCGTCCAGCTCGGCGGAGTAGGCGGCATACAGGCGCGCGAGGTCGCCACCGACGTCTTCGGGGCGGACGAAGCCCGCTTCGAGCTCCGAGATGACCGCGAGGAGACCGGCGGAGAAGCCGCCGTAGCGGGCCGAGGGCCTGAGGCCGTTCAGCGGTGTGGCCACGAGCGCCCGCCGCAGGACGAGAGCCCGCTGGGCGTCCGTGGCGACGGGTCGGTGCGCGCCGTTGCCCCGCGCGATCTCCCTGAAGAGGTCGTCGAAGGTCCCGATCGTCCCGCCGAGGAGCGCTGGGGAGCGGACGAGCAGTTCGCGCTCGACCCGGGCCCGGTCGGGCCGGTTCGGAACGACGAGCACGGGGTCCCGGTGCAGGTTTTCCAGGTAGCGATCGAGGAGACGCGCCACCTTGCCGGCGTTCGCTGGGCCGACGAGCAAAGCCAGCGGCATCGGCTTTCATTCTATGCCTCGGACCGGCGGTCTCCCGTCGGGCCGAAAATACGCTTTCGCTCGGAGTGAACGACCCCTGAACTAGGCCGCCGCGGCCTTCGGACGACGTCCACGCCGGGCAGCGGCGCGGCCGGGCATCTTGCCGGCGCAGTCATCGCAGAGATCCGCAGCCTTGGCGCCGCGGCGCGCGTCGGTAAAGGTCACGCGCATCGAGGCGCCTTTTCCTTCGTTCACTTCCTTTCCGCAATTGTCACAAACGAGCACGGTCTTGCGAGCCAATGTTTCCTCCCTGGAAGAGTTCGCGGGGAGTGGGATACTAGACGAATTCGGACCGATTATCCCGAGGTAATTCGAGCGCCGAGGAATGCCCGCGCTACGCCGAAATTGTGCGAAAGCTGGTTGTCGCGCAGCTCGGCCTTTGCACCTGAATGGGCGACCACCGGAAAGCCGAGCCGAGTGAGGTCACCGGAGCCGGTATCCGGCCGAGTTCCGCCGACGACGTTGTCCTCGATCACGCATTCCGAGTAATCGCCGCAGTAAATCCCGACGCCGAGAGCGTTCTCGACCTCGTTCCTGTCCACCATGACCATTGACATTTCCGTGAGTCCGAGCGCACGGAGCGTCGTTCCGCTGACATGGTTGTCACGGATGTGGACATTCGAAAAATGGGTGACGATGCCCTCGCGCCCGCCGATTATCGTGCATCCCTCGACGAGGCTCGGCTCAAGGTCGAATCCGAACGAGATGTCGATTGCCTGCGCGTACTCGCCGGCCGGGGAATGGATGAGGCAGTCGCGAATCTCGACGCTCGCGCGCCGGGCCTGAATGCCGTCGAGAATCGTGCCCGATATGCGGACGTGCTCGAGCTCGACGTTCTCGGCGCCGTCGATCTTGATCCCGATCTCTCCGCCGGTGACCGCGACGTTCGAGATCGTCACGTCGCTCGCGGTCACGACGATGCCACCGCGAACGACCGCGCCACGGTCGCCGACGAGCTTCTCGGAGTGGTCGATGACGAGCGGGCCCTGGTGCACGCCGGCCACGAGACGCACCGTCGGGGGCTGAGTGGCCCAGCCCACGCTGCCCGCGGCCGCGGCGAGCGTGACCACAGCCACCGCTGCTGCCGGCCCGCCGACGCCGAGCTCACCGCCGTCCTCGCCATAAGAGAGTCGAGCAACTGGGAAGACAGCGTGCACGAGTATCTGCGCGAGGAGCCACGAGCCGCCGAAAAACGCCAGCGCCGCGGCAAGCGGAGCACCGATCCCAAGCAGGCGCACCAAGCCCATGACGAGACTCAGCTCGAGCGCGGCGAGCGGCACCGCCAGCCAGCCGGGCTGGTAGGGCAGCGGCCGGTGATAGACGCCGAGATCGAGAGCGAGTCCCGTCCCGATCATCAATCCCGCGAGCTCGAACGGCCACCACTCCTTCAGTGCGAGCGACACCGCGCACGCCCCGACGA
>DASQXE010000166.1:0-49089 GCA_035639875.1 Gaiellaceae bacterium
AGCTCATCGACGGCTCGCGCCGGCGCCGGATTGCGCGCGGCTCCGGGGCGACCGTGGAGCAGGTGAACCGGCTGCTCGCGGCGCGCAAGCAGATGGAGAAGATGATGAAGCAGTTCGGGAAAGGGAAGATGCCGAACCTGCAGTCAATCGTGGCTCAGCGAAGGAGATAGATGGCAGCGAGGATCAGACTGGCCCGCATCGGGTCGAAGAAGAACCCGGTCTACCGGGTGGTGGTGGCCGACTCGCGCTCGCCGCGCGACGGCAAGTTCATCGAGATCGTCGGGCGTTACAACCCGCAGACGAACCCATCGACGATCGAGCTCGACGAAGCCAAGATCCGCGACTGGATCTCGAAAGGAGCGCAGCCGAGCGGCTCGGTTCAGCGGCTTCTGAAGGCGAAGGGCGTCTAGCGCGACCGTGGAAGAGCTCCTCGAGTACTTGGCCCGCGGCCTCGTGGACAACCCCGATGAGGTACGCGTCGAGCGAGTAGAGCGGGATGGAGCCACCATCCTTGAGCTCCACGTCGCGCAAGAGGATCTGGGCAAAGTGATCGGCCGCCAGGGCCGTGTCGCCCGTGCGCTGCGCACGATCGTCCGCGCCAGCGGCGCGCGCTCGAATGAGCGCGCGCTTTTGGAAATCGTTGGGTGATCTCATCGAGGTCGGCCGCGTCGGCCGGCCCCACGGGCTCGACGGCGCCTTCGTCGTCGAGGAGGGAAGCGAGGACCCCGAGCGCTTCCGGGTCGGCGCTCGCATCTTCGTCGACGGTGAGCCGGCGAAGGTGGCCGAGGCGAAGCGTGCGGGTGGACGCACGGTCGTGCGCCTCGACCAGGCCGCGGTCCGGGGGTCGGTGCTCGCCGTCGCGCGCGAGGACTTACCGGATCCCGAAGCCGGGCAGTACTACGCGTTCCAGCTCGTCGGCCTCCTCGTCGTCGAGGACGGGGGACGAGAGCTTGGGCGCGTGCAGGACGTCGCCCCGGGCGTGGCGAACGACATCCTCGAGCTCGATACGGGGCTGGCGTTCCCGCTCGTCGAGGATTGCGTGCTTTCGGTCGATGTAGAGCGGGGCCGTGTCCTGGTGGCGCAGGGGTTCGCAGACCAAAGCTAACGTCCGACCGATGCAGATCGACGTCTTCACAATGCTGCCGCACGCCTTTTCCTGGCTCACCGAGCAGCGCCCGCTCGCCTCCGTCCTCGGCTCCGAGCTCGATCTGCGTCTGTGGAACTACCGTGATTTCACGCCGCTCGCCGGCGGCCAGGTCGACGACGAGCCCTACGGCGGCGGCGCCGGCATGGTGCTCCGCGTCGACGTCGTCGCCGCCGCGCTCGAAGCCGTGTACGGCGATTACGCCGGCCGTCGCATCGTCGCTCTCACACCTCAGGGCCGCCAGCTCGATCAGGAGCTCGTCGAGGAGCTCGCGGGTGAGGATGCGTTCACGCTCCTCTCGGCCCGCTTCGAGGGCTTCGACGAGCGCATCCTCGAGCACCTGGCGAACGATGCGGTCTCGATCGGGCGGTACGTTCTCAGCGGCGGCGAGCTGCCGGCGATGGTGGTCGTGGATGCCGTGGCCAGGCGCTTGCCCGGCGCGATCCGCGACGCGAGTGCCACGTTCGAGAGTTTTTCGCCCGCGCTCGAAGGCGGACTCGAGTTTCCCCAGTACACGCGGCCGGCCGATTTCCGCAGCTGGGCGGTTCCGGACGTGCTCCTCTCCGGTGACCACGCCCGCATCGACTCCTGGCGGCGCGAGCAAAGCCGTGTGAGGACCGTTTCGTGAGGGGTCCGGTCGATCGGTTGACGGCGAGCTTGCCGGCGCCGTGGCCGACCGTTATCGACTGGGTCGTCACGATCGTCGTCGCCGTGGGCGCGGTCCTGGCAATCAAGGCTTGGGTGGTGAACCCGTACCGAATCCCGTCCTCGTCCATGGAGCCGACATTGCATTGCGCGACGCCCGGGGCTGGCTGCCTCGCCGGTATCTCCGACCGAGTCCTCGCGAACCGCTTCATCTACCACTTCCGCAGTCCGCATAGGGGCGAGATCGTCGTCTTCAAGACGCCTCCCGAGGCTGAACGGTGCGAAAACGGCGCGGGTGGCGAGACGTTCGTGAAGCGCATCATCGGTCTCCCTGGGAACACGATTCGCGAGCGGCGAGGCGTGATCTTCGTGAACGGCCAGCGCCTGCAGGAGAACTACGTGCAGCCTTCGGAGCGCGACCAGCGCAGCGGCGTGTGGCACGTCGGCCAGGGCATGTATTTCATGATGGGCGACAACCGGGTGGCCTCCTGCGACAGCCGCGACTGGGGGGCGGTGCCGCGCGACAACCTCATCGGCCCCGTCTTCGCCGTCTACTGGCCGCCGCAGAGAATCGGCTTCAGATGAACGACGGCGATGTGGAGGCATTCCGCGGAGCGGCTCACGTACTCGTGGACGGCGTCGCGAATTACCTCGCCGAGCTCCCGTCGCGATCCGTCTGGCAGCCGCTCCCCGAGGCCTTGCGCAAGCGGCTTCTCGAGCTGCCGCTGCCGGAGAATGGCGCTGAGCTCGACGAGCTTGCCGCGTTCGCGCTCGATGACGTTCTCTCTTATCCCATGGGAAACGGCCACCCGGCGTTCTTCGGCTGGGTCAACCCGCCTCCGTCCCACGCGGGGATAGCTCTTTCGCTCGCCGCCGCGGCCATGAACCCGAGTGTCGTGTCGGGCGATCACGCAGACGTCCATCTCGAGCGCGCCGTCGTGCGGTGGCTGGCGGAGCTGGTCGCCTATCCACATACGCCCGGGGCGGGACTCCTGACGAGCGGCGCGTCCGCAGCCACGATTGTCTGCTTCGCCGGTGCTCGCGGCTGTGCGCTCGCGAGCACAGGCTACGACGTCCGCCGCGACGGCCTCGCGGGCGCGCCGCCGCTCGTCTCGTACGTTGCGAGCGAGGCGCACAGCTGCGTGCCTCGCGCCCTGGCGCTCCTCGGTCTCGGCAGCGAGGCAATTTACGAGGTGCCGCTCCCCGGTGGTCGGCTCGACGAGGAAGCGCTTAGTGTGGCCATCGCTGCCGATCGCGAAATCGGTGCTCTGCCGATGGTGATTATCGCCTCGGCCGGGACCGTGAACACGGGTGCCATCGACCCCCTCGACGCGTTCGCAGACGTGGCGGCCGCAGAGGGCATCTGGTTCCACGTCGACGGCGCTTATGGCGCGTTCGGAGTGCTCGACCCGTCGATCTCGGAGCGCTACCGCGGGATGGAGCGAGCGGACTCGCTCACGCTCGACCCGCACAAGTGGCTCGGAGTTCCCGTCGACGCAGGCTGCGCGCTCGTGCAGCGCCCCGATGACTTGCGTGATGCCTTCAGCCTCATCCCGCCCTATCTCCGCCAGGACGCCGGTGCAGAAGTCGGCACGTTCGCTGAATACGGGCTCGAGCAGACGAGGCCGTTTCGCGCCTTGAAGACATGGGCCACGATCGCCGCGAGTGGACGGGCCGGCATCGCTGCACGGGTCTCGCGCGCCAACGAGCTCGCTCGTGAACTCGCCTCTCTGATCGAGCGGGCGCCGGAGCTCGAGCTAGCCGCCCCGCCGCAGACGTCCATCGTCGCCTTTCGCGCCCACCCGAACGGGTGCCCTGCGGAGAAGCTGGAGGAGCTGAACCGCGCCCTCCCGCAGGCCGTCCAGGCTCGCGGCCGCGCGTTCGTGACCGGGACGGTATACGAGGGCCGCGAGACGCTCCGCGCGTGCATCCTCCATCCTCAGACGCGCTCGGAGCACCTCGTCCTTCTCGTCGACGAAGTTCTCGCGGCTGCCCGGTCACTCGCCGAGTAGCGCAACTCTGCGACTCGAGCCCGGGAGCCGCTAGCATTGTCCGTCGGCCCGCAAGGGCTTCTTTCTATGAGCACGCCGATCGACATCCTCGAGCGCAAGCAGCTGCGCGACGACCTCCCGCAGTTCAAAGCGGGAGACACCGTGCGTGTCCATTTCCAGGTGATCGAGGGCCAGCGGCGCCGCGTCCAGGTGTTCGAGGGAATCGTCATCAAGCGCCAAGGCGCGGGCGTGCGTGAGACCTTCACGGTGCGCAAGACCTCGTTCGGCGTCGGCGTCGAGCGGACGTTCCCGCTCCACTCGCCCAAGATCGAGAAGATCGAGGTGCAGGCGATTGGTGACGTCAATCGCGCCAAGCTCTACTACCTTCGCTCGAAGGTGGGAAAGAAGGCGCGCATCCGCGAGCGGCAGCAGAGCTAGCCGGTATCCTCGCCGCCGTGCGCCGCACGGGACGAAAGCTGCTCAACTTCGATCGTAGGTTGGGCGTGCGGTTCGTGGCCGGTGCGGACGAGGCGGGGCGCGGAAGCCTCGCGGGACCGCTCGTAACGGCCGCCGTCCTCTTCGATTACGGGTGCCTTCGCGACCATCGGGTGCGTCCGCTGGCCCGGCTCAACGATTCGAAGCAGCTAACGCTCGACGAGCGCGAGCAGCTGTTCCGCGCGGTGTCGGGCTGCGCCGAGCGCATCGCGGTGCGCATCATTCCGCCAAACGTCATCGATCGCGATGGCCTGCACCGCTCGAACCTGCGTGGGCTCCGCGAGACGCTCGGCGACCTCTGCCCGCCCGCCGAAGCCTGCCTCGTGGACGGTTTTCGGCTCGGCAAGCTTGCCCCCGAGCACACGGCGGTCGTCGACGGCGACACGAAAAGCGCCGCCATCGCCGCGGCGTCGATCGTCGCCAAGGTCGTCCGCGACCGCACGATGCGGCGCCTGGATGCGATCTATCCCCACTACGGGTTCGCTTCGCATGTCGGCTACATCACGCCCGGGCACTCCGCGGTCGTGCGCGCGCGCGGGCCGAGCGAGATCCATCGGTTGTCGTTCGAGGCCCGCAGCTATGCCGAGCACGCGGCAGGTCTACGGGACTGACGCCGAACGGCGCGTCCGCCTCCACTACCGGCTGCGTGGCTATCGCGTGCTCGACGCGAATGTCCGGGCCGGTGGGAACGAACTGGACATCGTCGTTCGCCGCGGACGGCGGCTCGTCTTCTGCGAGGTGAAGGCGAGAGCCGGGTCGGGCTACGGCGACCCGTGGGAGGCGGTCGGGGCCGAGAAAGAGCGACGGCTGCGACGCGCCGCGGAAGGTTTCCTCGCGCGGAAGCCGGAGCTGGCCGGGCTGGAGATCGCTTTCGAGGTGGCGGCTGTCCGCGGCCGCCGGATCCAGTGCGTGCCGCTGTAATCGCGTGCCGCTGTAATCGCCCGCGCGGCAGGTTAGGGTGCCCATCGAACTCGGCACATGACCGCTTCGGAGCGAAATGTGCTCGTCACAGGAGCAACACGGCAGGCCGGGATTGCGCCGGCCGTCGTCAAGCGCCTGGCCGCAGACGGCTGGAACGTGGCGACGACCGGCTGGCGCCCGTTCGACGCAAGCGAGCCGTGGGGCTCGGTCGAAGCCGAGGCGGAGGACGTGGTCGAGTCGGCGCGGGCTCTGGGCGTCCGTGCCCAGTTTCGGGAGGATGATCTCTCCGATCCGACAGCGGCTGAACGCGTGGTCGCCTGGGCGGCTGAGGTGGTGGGTCCGCTCGACGCGCTCGTCGCTGCGCATGCGCATTCGACGACGGGTGGGCTGCTCGAGACTTCGGTCGAGGAGTGGAACCGCCACCTGGAGGTGAACGCCCGCGGGACGTTTCTCCTCTGCGCTGCCTTCGCGCGCCGCTGGAGCGGTGAGCCTGGGACCGGCCGCATCGTCACCTTTACGAGCGGTTTGCCGCTTCCAGGCGAGATCGCCTACGCGGCGAGCAAGGGCGCCATCGAGTGGCTCACAGTGACCGCGGCCGCAGAGCTCGCGGAGCGGGGCATCTCGGTCAACGCCATCGATCCCGGGCCGACCGACACCGGATGGCTCAACCCCGAGCTCTACGAGCTTGTGCGCTTGGAAAGCCCTCTTGGGCGCTTGGGTCGGCCCGAGGACGCTGCAGAGCTCGTCGCCTTCCTGCTGTCTCCCGCCGGCGGCTGGATCACCGGCCAAATCCTGCACTCGGATGGCGGGTTCTCTTCGATCCGCGGTCTCCGTCGCGGCCGCGAGCCGGCGCCGTAAGGTCTAGCTGCGCCCGGTCTCGATTTCGACGTTGCCGTCCGCGTCGATGTCCCAGTGTGGATTGTGCGCCACTTCCCAGGGATGGCCGTCGGGATCGATAAACACCCCTGAGTACCCTCCCCAGAAGGTCTCCGCGCCGGGTCGTCCGATCGTCGCTCCGGCCTCTCGAGCGCGCTCGAGCACCTGGTCGACCTCCTCCGGCGAGCCAACGTTGTGGGCGAGGGTGACGCCGCCCCAGCCACCCGAGTCGGTGACGACGCTGTCTTCGGAGAGCTGATCTCTGCCCCAGAGGGCAAAGACCATCCCGCCAGACTGGAAGAAGACGACGTCCGAGTCGGACTCGCACGGGCTCTCCCAGCCGAGTGTCTCGTAGAAGCGGCGCGAGCGTCTGAGGTCGCGCACACCTAGCGTGACGAGGGTCAGACGCGGCTTCATGCAGCTAGCGCCTTTCGACGACCTCGTCGAAGGGCTTGCGCTTTGCACGTGCGAGCCACTCCTCCGCCGCGCGGTCGTCGGGACCACGGGACGGTTCGGGATAGCCGAAGCTGACGATGTTGATCACGTGCTCGTCCTCGCCGAGGCCGAGGACCCGACTCGTCACCTCTGCATCCGGCATGCCGTTCGGGCAAGACGTGACGCCCTCGTTCCACGCGGCGAGCATCATGTTCTGGGCCGCGCGCCCTGCGTCGAAGCCCGGACTGCCGGTGACGACGATTGCGACGACGAGCTTGGCACCGCGCAGGTTCTGCGGCGCATAGACGGTTTCGGCGATCTGGTCGCGCAAGCCGGTGTCCTCGATCACGACGAACCGGCGTGGCTGCCTGTTGACGGCGCTCCCGGCGATGCGGCCCGCCTCGAGGATCCGTCGCTGTAGATCGGTGGGAATCGCCCGATCCGAGTAGCTGCGCTGATCGCGCTTGCTGGCGACGACGAGAAAAGTGTCCATGGAGGGAGCCTACAGTCACAGTCCGCGCGGCTCGTGTGCGCGCCGGCTGCCTAGCTTGAACCTGTGCTCGCGCGCGCGCTCACGCATGCGCTCGTCGGCCTGGAGGCCCGGCCCGTCGAGGTCGAGGCGCACCTGCAGCGCGGGGTGCCCGCGTTCTCGATCGTCGGCTTGCCGGACAAGGCGTGCCAGGAGGCGAAGGAGCGGGTGCGAAGCGGCATCGCGAGCGCCGAGTTCGAATGGCCGCTGAGGCGAATAACTGTCAACCTCGCTCCGGCGGGGCTGCGGAAGGAGGGCTCGGGATTCGATCTCCCGATCGCGCTCGCCGTCCTCGCCGCTTCGCGACAAGTCCCGCCCGAACGCCTGCGCGAGCACGCGGCGGTCGGCGAGCTCGCACTGGACGGCCGCGTGCGACCGGTTCCCGGCGCGCTCGTCGCCGCCGAAGCGGCACGCCGAGCCGGTGTCGACCGGCTTCTTTGCCCGCATGAATCGGCGCCGGAGGCGGCGCTCGCCGGCATCGAGCCCGTGCCGGTTCGGCATCTCGCCGAGGCGGGGGCCTATCTCCGCGGGACGTTCGAGCCGCCTGCGGTGGAGCCTGCTCCCCCGAGCCCGAACGGGTTCCATCCTGACCTCGTCGACGTCCGCGGGCAGGAGCGCGCTCGCCGTGCCCTCGAGCTCGCGGCCGCCGGTCGGCACAACCTCCTGCTGGCGGGGCCACCTGGGACCGGCAAGACGATGCTCGCCAGGCGCCTGCCGGGCATTCTGCCGCCGCTCACGATCGACCAGGCCCTGGAGGTGACGCGGATCCACTCGGTCGCCGGCCTGCTGCCTGCCGGCCATCCGCTCGTCGACAAGCCTCCGTTTCGAGCGCCGCATCACACGTCGTCAACGGCGGCGATCGTTGGCGGCGGGCCCGGCCCGCGGCCCGGGGAGGCGAGTCTGGCGCACCACGGAGTGCTCCTGCTCGACGAGCTCGGCGAGTTTCACCGACCGGCGCTCGAGGCGCTTCGCCAACCGCTGGAGGACGGTTTCGTCGCGATTGCGCGCGTGCAGGGCCGCTGCGTCTTTCCGGCCCGAATCCTGCTCGTTGGGACAATGAACCTCTGCCCGTGCGGGGCGCGCGGCGATCCCGCGGTCGAGTGCTCGTGCTCGGCGCAGCGGCTCGCCTCGTATCGGGAGAAGCTCTCGCGCGCTCTGCTCGACCGGTTCGACCTCGTCGTCGCCGTTCCGCGGGCGCGGTCGCGCGAGCTCGGTGCGCGCGGCGAGTCGTCGGCTGCCGTCCGCACGAGGGTGGAGGCGGCAGCCACGCGCGGCCGACCGCCGATGTCCGCGGAGGCCCGGGCGCTTCTCGACCGCGCGGTAGATTCCCTGCCGCTCTCCGCGAGGGGGAGCACGAAGGTCGCGCGGGTGGCGACGACGATAGCGGCCCTCGCTGACACTCCTGAGGTGGCCCCCGAGTACGTCGCCGAGGCGCTCTCCTACCGCTCGCCCGCGGAGCTCGCGGCGTGGAGCTGACGACGCTCAGGCGGGGACGCCGGCGCTTCCCGCCTCTCCTGGCGCAGCTCCACGATCCGCCTGCGCAACTGTACGTACGCGGCGACTCCGAGGCGCTCATGCAGCCAGCCGTCGCAGTCGTCGGCGCCCGTAGCTGCTCGCCCTACGGCGCGCAGGTCGCGCGGGAGCTCGCCGGAGCGCTCTCGCGTGCCGGTGCGCTCGTCGTGAGCGGCCTCGCGCGCGGAATCGACGGCGAAGCGCATCGCGGGGCGCTCGAGGCCGGCGGAAGGACGGTGGCGGTCCTCGGCTGCGGGATCGACCGTGACTATCCGCGCTCGCACGCCGACCTGGCGCGCAAGATTCGGGCGAGCGGCGCGGTCGTCTCCGAGTACCCGCCCGGCGTCGAACCGGCGCCCTGGCGCTTCCCCGCTCGTAACCGGATCATCGCCGGGCTCTGCCTAGCGACGGTCGTTGTCGAGGCACGCGAGCGCTCGGGCGCGCTCATCACCGCCGACTTCGCCCTCGAGCTCGGCCGCGACGTGTTCGCCGTCCCGGGCGAGATCACGGCGGCTCTGTCTGCCGGTACGAACGATCTCCTGCGCCAGGGCGCGGCGCCGATGCTCTCCGCGGAGGATGTGTTGTCGGCGATCGGCCTCGAGCCTGCCGCCGTCGCTCGTCCATCCGTTTCCGAGGGCGCGGCCGCGCTCCTCGAGCTCGTCGCGGAAACGGCTTGCGGCGCCGACGAGCTCGCGCGGCGCTCGGGCCTGGCGAGCGGCGCAGTGGCTGCGGGGCTCGTCGAGCTCGAGCTCGCGGGCCTCGTCAGGGAAGGTGAGGGAATCTACCGCCTCACTCGGGGAACGAGTCCGGCTGCTCGACTGCTCGCCTGAGGAGGTCGTCGTCGATGTTCCGGCCGGTGATGACGAGGACGAGCGGATCGCCGAGGTCGTCCAGCTGCGGGACCGCCGCGAGCGGAGCGGCGGCCGCGCCTTCGGCGCGAACCCCAACCTCGTGTAGGGCGCCGACCGCGCGCGCGATCTCGCGCTCGGATACCTGCAGCATGCGGGTGGCGACCTCGCCGACGACCTCGAGCGCGACCGGGACGACGACCCGGACGGCGATCCCGTCCGCAAACGTGTCTGCTCGCTCGCACGCGACGGGCTTGCCTGCCTCCCAGGAGAGGAGCATGCACGGCGCGTCCTTGGCGACGACGCCGACGCGTGCGATCTCGGGTGCCCTTCTGCAGATGCCCAAACCGATGCCGCCGAAGAGCGCTCCGTTCCCCACGGGAACGACGACCGCGGCCGGCGGTTCTTCCGCCTGGTCGAGGATCTCGTCCGCGACGACGGCGTAGCCGTCGTACTGCTCGCGTTCGAGTCCGTCGACGAATAGGACGCCTACGTCCGCGGCGAAGCGCTCAGCCTCTTCTTTCGCCTGGTCGAAGTCCGCGCCGACGAGGCGCACGTCCGCGCCGAGGCTCCGCATGGCGTCGACCTTCGTGCGGCTCGCGTCCTCGGAGGCGAACACGACCGCCTTCATACCGAGGCGCTCGGCCGCCCACGCCGTTGCGGCGCCGTGGTTGCCCGTGGACGCCGTGATGACGGTCTCCGCGCCGTCACGCTTGTACGCCTCGAGGGTGGGCAGCGCGCCCCGCCACTTGAAGGAGCCGAGCTCGTGCGCGTCTTCGCGCTTCAGGAGGAGTCGGCGTTCGGCGAGGTGAACTTCCTCGAGCGGCGTCATGCGAAGAGCCTCGCAGGATTCTCAGCCCCTGCAGTCTCAAGCAGGCCGAGAGCCGACAGCGCCTCGATCGTCGGTCCCGGATCGACAATCGGCGCGTCGCTCCCGTGGACGAGCTGCGCACTCCCGCAGGCACGGGCGCAGAGCTCCAGCGCGCGGCTTCCGTAGGAGGACGTGTCGAGATAGATGTTGGGATAGGCGTCCGCGATCTCGCCGCCGCGACTGGGCACCCGCTCGAGCTGGAAGGGCCCGCCCCCGGCGAGGATGGCAAAGACGACAGGAAGCTCCGGGTCGCCGTTGGCAAGCCAACTCGCATAGGCGGCTTGCATCTGCGCCGTGTAGTCGACGACGGCCGCCCACCACGGCGGCGCTCCGTTCGGTGGAGGCGCGGAGTACCCCGGATGGACGAACAAGATCTGTCCAGCCGCGGCGAGATCCGCGGCGAGCTCCGCGATGCCGGCGACGACACGACGGGCCGAGACACACGCACCGACGAAGCCCTCGCGGCGCTCTCCGCACGCCAGGGCTACGAGCCGCCCGTCGGCCGCCTCGACCACCTCCGCAATGCCTTCGTGGTAGGCCACGGCAAGATCCGGCTGCTGCTCGCAGGCGACGGTCGGCTGGAGTGAGATCACGGCCATGTCGATCTCGTAGCGGTCGAGCAGGTCGAGCCGATTGTCGAGGTCGTGCGCAACGAGGTCGGTGTCGAAGGAGCCTTCGGCCAGCTCGAGCACGTTGCCCCGTAACCGCGGCACCTCGCTCCTACGCCGCAGGGCCTCGATCAGTTGCTCGGGCCAGAGGTGCTGGTGGACGTCAAAGCGCGGCATCGGCGAGCTCGAAACCGAGTCCAGGCTTGTCGGGAACGGTCACGTAGCCGTCTTGGGCGTGGATCGGCTCCGCGAGCATGAAGTCCCTCCGTTCAGGAGTCCACCACGGCGGGTCGTAGGGGAACTCGACAAAGGGCCCACCGCCGGCCGCCGCCACGACGTGCAGGTTCGTCAGCAAGCCGATCCCGTTCGTCCACGTGTGGGGCGTGAACCACCGTCCGCGGGCGATGACCCGCCGGCCGAGCTCGACCGCGCGTGAGAGGCCAACCGAAAGTACCGCGTCGGGCTGGTAGACGTCGAGCGCGTCGGCGCCCTCGAAGGCTTCGAGCTCCGCAATCGTCTCGGCCATCTCTCCGCCGGCGACACGGACCGAGAAGCCTTTCCGAAGCTCCGCGTAGCCCGCTACGTCGTCCTTCGGCAGCGGCTCCTCGAGCCAGAGGATGTCGAGGTCCTGCAGCCGTTCCGCTATCCGCCTGACGGTTTCGCGATCGAGCGCGGAGGAGTCGTCGGCGGGCATGCGCCAGCCCTGGTTCAAGTCGACCATGATCTCCATGGAGTTGCCCACGGCCTCGCGCACCGCGCTCACGGCGGCGAGTCCTTCCTCTACACGCGTGCGGTCGATGCGTACCTTGAGTGCTACGAAGCCCTCGTCGCGGAGGGCCAGCGCTGATTCGGCCCGCTGGCGAGGAGGAAGTTGCACGCCGGTGGAGGCATACGCCGGCAGCTGAGCCGTCACGCCGCCGAGCAACTCGACGAGGGGCTTTCCTTCGGCTTTTCCGGCCAAGTCCCAGAGGGCCGCCTCCAGGGGCCAGTAGCGCCCGCCGGCCGCGTAGCGCGACAACATCTCGAGGATCGCCTGATGGTGCGCCAGATCCAGGGCGCTCCGTCCAACGAAATGGTGCTCGTGCCGCTCGAAGCCGTCCATCGCGTCGCCCGAGCCGATGCCGGTCAGACCCTCGTCGGTCTCGACGAGTACGAGCGTCGCCTCGAAGGAGCGGCGCGGGTTCGGATCCCAGGCGGCTTCGAAGGGAGGATCGAGCTCGATCTCGCGCCGCTCGACGCGGATCTGCGAGATCTTCACTCGCGGCGAAAGAAAGGGTTCGTGGGTTCGCTCGCGATCGCGAGCAGGTCTTCGAGGCGGGGGCGCCCCTCGGCAGCCGAGGCCAGCGCAGCCCGGGTCGCCTCGACGTTGTTGGCGTAGACCTCTTCCTCGTCGGCCGCCGACCAGTCGACCCAGACCGCCGCGATGAGCGCGAGGTCGTCGACCTCGCCCTGCGGGATCGTCCCCTCGGCCACGCATTCGAGAACGCCCCGGGCGACGCCAGCTTGGGCGGCGCCCCAATGCAGGAGCCCGTGCCGGTCGCCGCGGATCTCGGCTTTGTTGACAAAGAGGGTGGGCGGCTTCACGGGCATGTTCGGCCGCGCCACGACGACGAAGGAGCTATGGCCCGCCCTCGGGGTCGCGAGCGCGATCGTCCAGGCGCTGCCCACCGGTCCCTCGCGCGGCCCTAGGACGGTGTTCACGTGGGCGGCGTTGGGACCGGCTCCGGCGAAGCCCTCGCCAATGCGGACCGAGTTCACGGCGTGATCACCGCGCGCGCTACTTCGCCCTTGTTCATCGCCGCGAACGCCTCGTTGATTTCGTCGAGCGGATACCGGCGCGTGACGAGCTTGTCGAGCGGGAGTTTTCCCTCCATGTAGAGGTCGAGCACGCGCGGCATGTCCACCTGGGGATCGCAGGAGCCGTAGAAGCTCCCGGTGACGACCTTCTCGTCGCGCGGGAGGTCGGAGGCCGGCAGCTCGGCGGTTACTCCTTCGGGAGGAAGCCCGACGGCGACGACCGTTCCGCCGCGGCGGACGGCGGCGTATGCCTGCGCCACGACCCCGGGGGCTCCAGCCGTGTCGAGGGCGACGTCCGCACCGCGCCCTTCGGTGAGATCCCGCAGCGCTGCAACGACGTCCTCCGACGTTGGATCGAGCACGTGCGTCGCGCCGAGCTCGAGCGCGGTCTTGCGCTTGAACTCGACGGGATCGACGCCGACGACCGCGTCGGCGCCCGCGAGCCGGGCGCCCATGACCGCGGACAGGCCGACGCCGCCGGCGCCGAAGACGGCGACGACGCTTCCCGGGCCCACGGCCGCTCGCTTCACCGCCGCGCCGTAGCCTGTCATGACCGCACAGCCCACGAGCGCCGCGACCTCGAGCGGAGCGTCGTCCCGAATACGGACGCAGCACCCCTCTGGGACGACGCAGCGCTCCGCGAAGGCCGAGAGGTAGGAGTAGTGGTAGAGCGGGCCGCCGTTCTTCGAGAGCCGGAGGGCCCCGCCCGGCAGCGTGCCGCGAAACATGTCCTCCATGGCCACCTCGCAGAGGACGTGGCGGCCCTGAGCGCAGTAGAAGCAACGCCCGCACGCCGGCAACCAGGAGAGCACGAGGTGATCGCCCTCGGCGACTTGTTCGACCCCTTCACCCACAGACACGACGACGCCCGCCCCTTCGTGGCCGAGTACGGCTGGGAGAGGGTTCGTCGTTGCCCCCGTGACGACGTTCCAGTCGCTGTGGCAGACGCCCGCGGCGGTGAGGCGCACTTCCACCTCTCCGGGGCCGGGCGGCGCCAGCTCGACGTGCTCGACGGCGAAGGGCTGATTCTCTGCCCTGAGGACGGCTGCGCGCACGCGCCGATTCTACGGTTACGCTCGTCGCATGAAGACGGAGGCAGCGGTGCTCTGGCGCCCAGGCGAGCCTGTGGAGATCGCCGAGGTCGACCTCAGCCCACCCCGCGAAGGAGAGGTGCTCGTGAAGATCGCTGCCTGCGGCGTGTGCGCGAGCGACCTCCATGTCGTCGACGGCGACCTTCCCGAGCCGTTACCGCTCGTGCTCGGGCACGAGGCGTCGGGGGTGGTCGCCGACGTGGGCGAGGGCGTCAGGTCGCTCGTGCCGGGAGATCGTGTCGTTCTCGCGCTCGTCCCTTCCTGCGGCGAGTGCGCCGAGTGCCGCCGTGGACGTCCCAACTTCTGCGAGCTCGGTGCCCGTATGGCGGCGACAGGGACGCTCGCGGACGGCACCTCCCGGCTCAGCTTGAACGGAACGAAGCTGCACCACTTCAACTCGGTCTCGTCCTTCGCCGGCTACGCCGTCGTCCCGCAGTCGGTGGCCGTGAAAATCCGCGACGACGTGCCGCTGGAGCCTGCCGCGCTGATCGGCTGCGCCGTTCTGACCGGCTGCGGAGCGGTATTCAATACGGCAGGCGTCCAGGAGGGGGCGAGCGTCGCCGTGTGGGGCGCGGGCGGCGTGGGGCTGAACGTCATCCAGGGCGCGCGGCTCGCGGGTGCAACGCGGGTTGTCGCGGTGGACATCCGACGAAAGAAGCTCGAGCTCGCCCGATCGGTCGGAGCGACGGATACCGTGCTCGCCGATCCGGCGACGGACGTCGTCGCGGCTGTCAGAGACATAACCGGCGGCGGTCCGGACTACGCCTTCGAGGCCATAGGAACAGAGCGGACGATC
The DNA here is from genome assembly GCA_035639875.1 of Gaiellaceae bacterium. Lineage (GTDB taxonomy): Bacteria > Actinomycetota > Thermoleophilia > Gaiellales > Gaiellaceae > JAIBJP01. Next base: position 14,560 of record DASQXE010000166.1, read on the forward strand.
CAGCAAGCCTGGCAGGCCGCCGGGCCGCGCTCAACCGTCATCGTCGTCGGGATCATGCCGAAAGGAAGCACCTTGACGATCGACCCGTGGCAGTTCTTCTCTGAGAAGACGCTCAAGGGCTCGTTCCTCGGCTCGTCCAACGTGCGCGACGACGTGCCGCGGCTCGCCGATCTCTACGCTTCGGGTGAGCTCAAGCTGGACGAGCTCGTCAGCAGGCGGATTCCGCTCGACCGGCTTCCAGAGGCTCTCGACCGGCTCCGCGCCGGCGAAGAGCTGCGTCAGCTGGTCGTCTTCGAATAGACCGCGGCAGCCGGCGGCGTCTCCTGCAGCCGGCGCAGCTCCTCGAGCGGAATGTGGCAGCGCATGAAGTGGCCCGGCTCGACTTCCTTGAGCGGCGGCTCCTCCTGCTCACAGATCGCTCCCCACTTGCGCGGGCAGCGCGTATGGAAGACGCAGCCGGAGGGCGGATCGGCGGCGCTCGGGATCTCGCCCTCGAGCCGGATTCGCACGCGCTCCTCGCCCTCGAGCGTGGGCACAGCAGAGAGGAGCGCCTCGGTGTACGGGTGGTGCGGCGGCCCGAAGACGGTCTCCGCGTCCCCGAGTTCCATGACGCGGCCGAGGTAGAGAACGGCGATCCGGTCGGAGATATAGCGCACGACCCCGAGATCGTGGGAGATGAAGAGGTACGTGACCCCCTTTTGCGTCTGAAGCTCGACGAGCAGGTTGAGGATCGCGGCCTGCACCGACACGTCGAGGGCGGACGTCGGCTCGTCGCAGAGAACGATCGCGGGGTCGCCGGCGAAAGCTCGCGCGATGGCCACACGCTGCTTGAGGCCGCCTGACAACTGGCCCGGGCGGGCCGCGAGGAGGGACTCCTGGACGCGAACGGACTGCGTGAGAGAGCGGATGCGTTCCTCTCGCACGTCACCCTTCAGGCCGACGAGCTTCGTAATCGCCCGGCCGATGATGCGATGAACCGAGAATCGCCGGTTGAGCGCCGCGTCTGGGTTCTGGAAGACGACTTGCAGCGCGCGGACCTGTTCGGCGGGTCTCTTCTCGACGCGCGGCGCGAGAGCCTTGCCGGCAAGCTCGATGCGGGACCCTTCGTCGGGCACCGTCAGCCCGAGGACGAGCCGCGCGAATGTCGTCTTGCCGCTGCCCGACTCGCCTACCAGGCCGAGCACTTCGCCCGGGCGGATGGAAACGCTCACGTCCGAAACCGCGTAGATGTCGCGCCCCTCCTGATGGAATGTCTTCCCGGCGTGCTCGACAAGGAGCGCCGGCACGTCACCGTTGCCCCTCTGTGTGGGAGCAACCTGAGCCGGAGTCGCCCGCGGAAGGGTGTGGGCGCGGTCATAGAAGAAACAGCGGCTCGCACGACCGTTGCCGACGGGGTAGAGCGGCGGTTCGCTCGCGTGGCACTTCTCCTCGGCCAGGCCGCAACGCGGCGCAAAGACGCAGCCCGGGAGTTGGGCGCCGATTCCAGGCAGGAAGCCCGGGATCGTGTCGAGGGCAGCCTTGTCCTTACGAACGCCGCCGCGCGGGATGCAGCGGAGGAGGCCCACCGTGTAGGGGTGGCGAGGGTCGCGGAAGACTTCGTCGGCCGAACCCTCCTCGACGAGGCGTCCCGCGTAGAGCACGCCGACGCGCTCGCACATCTTGGCGATGACGGCGAGGTTGTGGCTGATGAAGAGGACGCTCGTCCCGAACTCCTTGCGGAGCGCGAGGATGAGGTCGAGGACCTCGGCCTCCACCGTCGCGTCCAGGCCCGTCGTCGGTTCGTCGAGGACGAGGAGCGTCGGGTCCTTCGCCAGTGCCATGGCGATTACGACCCGCTGTTGCATCCCGCCCGAGAGCTGGTGGGGGTAGCGTCGAAGGACGCTGTCGGGGTCGGCGATTTGGACCTTCGCGAGGATCTCGCGGGCCTGCTCCCGGGCGACCTGATCCGCGACGCCCGCGATGGTGAACACCTCGACTACCTGATCGCCGATCCGGATCGATGGATTCAGCGCCGCGCCGGGGTTCTGGTAGACCATCGACGCCGTCGTGGCGCGAAATCGGCGCACCTCGCCCTCCGCCATGGCGAGCAGGTCGAGGCCGCCGACGTGGATTGACCCGCCCGTGACGCGGCCGTTCCGGGGGAGGTAACGCATGATCGCGTAGGCGGCCGTCGATTTCCCGCAGCCGGATTCGCCGACGAGCCCGTATGACTCGCCCTGCGCAACTTCGAACGACACACCGCGAAGGACACTTCGCCACACGCCACGAACGCGGTACGCGACGTCGAGGTCCTGCAGCGCCAGGGCCGGGGCCGCGGCTGGGATTGGCGCCGGTGCGGTCATCGCTCGAAGGCGTGCGTCAGGCCATCGGCCACGAGGTTGACGCTGATGACGAGCGAGGCGATGGCGAGGGCGGGGAAGAGCGAGGGCCACCAGTAGCCGCCGCTGATGAGACCGTAGTGGTCGGCGATCTGAACGCCCCAGTCCGGCGCGGGCGGCGGGATGCCGACGCCGAGAAACGAGAGCGTCGCGATCGCGAAGATGGCGTAGCCGAGCCGGACCGTGAACTCGACGAGAATGGGCGCGAGAACGTTCGGCAGGATCTCGGCGAACATCACGTAGGGAGGACGTTCGTTGCGCAGGCGGGCCGCCTGGACGTACTCGAGCTGCCGCTCGGCGAGGACGGCGGCGCGCACCGTGCGGGAGATGATCGGGGTGAAGACGACGCCGACAACGAGCGTGACCGTGAGCTTCGAGGGTCCGACCGCAACCAGCGCCAGGAGTCCGATGATGACGACCGGCAGGGAGAGGAACGCGTTGAAGAGGATGCCGAGGATCTCGTCCACGAGCCCGCGGAAGTAGCCCGCGGCGAGGCCGAAGGCCGTCCCCGCGGCCGTCCCCAGGACCGTTGCGAGCAAGGCGACGACGATGATCCCGCGGGCGCCCGCGAGCACCCGCGAAAAGACGTCGCGCCCGAGGCTGTCGGTGCCGAACCAGTGGGTGCCGGAGGGCGCCTTGAGCTTGTTGAGGATGTCGTCCGCGTACGGGTCGTGAGGAGCGATCGTGGATCCGAGCAGTGCCATCAGGATCCAGAAGCCGAGGACGGCGGCGCCGATGAGAAACGTCTTCGAACGGACGATGAGCCGGATCCGCTCGCGCCGCGCCAAGCGGGCGTGATCGACGACCTCGAGCGCGGGGGTTGCGGCAACCGGCGGTGGCTCGGCGACCGTCATTCGGCGCTCGCGTACCGAATGCGCGGGTTGAGGAGCGAGTAGGCGACGTCGGCGAGCAGGGTGGCCACGAGGTACACGACTCCGACGATCAGCACGCCGCTCTCGAGCAGCGGGAAGTCCTTCTGCTGGGCGGCGCGGAAGATGAGTTGCCCGATGCCCTGGTAGTTGAAGATGAGCTCGATCACCACGAGCCCGCCGATGAGGTAGCCCGTCTGGGTTGCGACGACCGCGATGGTGGGCAGGAGAGCGTTTCGGAGCACGTGCCGGCGGATGACGGTGCGCCGTGGCAATCCCTTCAGCACCGCCGTTCGCGTGTAGTCGGCATCGAGAGCCTCGATCGTGCCCGCGCGCGCCATGCGGGCGATGTAGCCGAAGAGGACGAGCACGAGCGGAAGCGCCGGAAGGATGAGGTACTTGAGCACCGTGAAGAATCCGGCTCCGGGCGGAGCCTGCGCGGTCACCGGGAGGAGGCCGAACCAGAGGCTGAAGACGAGGATGACGACGATCGCCGAGACGAACTCGGGGATGGCGATCGCCGATAAGCCTGAGACGCTTATGAGGCGGTCCAGGAAGCGGCCCTCGTTGAGCGCGGCGACGACTCCGCCGAAGATCCCAAGCGGCACTACGAGAATGAACGCAACCGCGGCCAGCTTGGCCGAGTTCTTGAGCCCGTCCCAGACGAGGTGTCCCACCGGTTGGTTTTGCGACAGGGATTTACCTAGGTCGCCGTGGATAACCCCGCCCATCCAGTCGCCGTACTGGACGAAGATCGAGCGATCCGTACCGAGCTGCTTGTTGAGCGCCGCGACGGCCTGGGGAGCGGCGAACGGCCCGAGAATGCGACGACCCACGTCGCCCGGAAGTATCTGAGCGCTGACGAAGACGATCACGCTCAAAAGCCAGAGCGTGACGATCGCGACCACGAACCGCTTGAGGAGGAAGCGTCCCATCCCAGCCTCCGGGCCCTATGGACCCTCGACTAACCCGTAGAACCTGCCTGACTCACGTCGATATGCCCCATGCCGGTTGGCTCGGCCCCCGTGAAGGTGTTCTTCTCGGCCGCCAGGTGGAAGTAGAAGTACGGGAAGACGATCGGCGTCTCGTCAAGCAGGAGCTCCTCGATCTTCTTGGCCACCTGCTTCTGCGCATCCACGTCGAGGGCCGCGACATAGTCGGCGACGAGCCCGTCGTAGGTGGGGTTCTTGAAATGGGCGGAGTTCCACGGTCCCTTGCTCGTGAGCGGAGCTGTCAGGAAGACGTTGGGAACACCCCGGTGCCCGTAGTCGGTGATCCCGAAGGTCGAGTCGAGCCAGGGGGACTTGCCGAAGACGGCGTCGCCGTAGTACGTGCCCGGGTCGGTGATGTTCAGCTTGACGCTGATGTTCGCCTGCTTGAGCGCGTCCTGGACGAGCTGCGCTAGTTGCGGAATCTCGAACCCGTTCCACGTCCGGAGCTCGATCTGGAAGCCGCTGCCTTTCCCGGCCTCCGCGAGGAGCTGCTTCGCCTTGTCGACATCCTGCTCCCGCTGGGCCACGCTCGTGTCCGTCGACGGGAAAACGGGCGCGAATGGGCTGTCGTTTCCGAGGTCGGCCTTGCCCTCGAACAGTCCCTGGACGAGCGCCTGACGATCGATCAGGAGGGCGACCGCCTGGCGGACGCGCTTGTCCGTAAACGGGTCCTGGTCCGTCCGCATGTGCATCTCGCGGTGCTGGGAGGCGCGGATCTCGATCACGTTGATGCTCGGATCGGTCAGGAGCGCCTTTCCGCCGGCGACGGAGAAGTTCGAGACGACGTCCACCTGGCCCCCCTGAATTGCGAGTACGCGGGCCTGCTCGTCCTTGTAGAACTTGACCTCGCTCCGATCGGGAAGCGGTTGGCGGTTCGTGTCCCAGTAGTTCGGGTTCTTGACGTACGAAACACCCTGGTTCGGCGTGTACTTCTCTAACTTCCAGGGTCCTGTCCCCAGGAACGACTTGTCCCAGGAGGCCATGTCGAAGCCCGCTGGCAGGATGATGAGGTTGTAGTTGTCCGAGCTGACGAGGTACGGGAAGTTCCCGTTGGGCGCGTCGAGCGTGACCTCGACAGTGCTGTCGTCGACAGCCTTCGTATTGCCCTTGGAGAGGACGCCCGTGAACACGGAGAGCGCGTTCGAGCCGTTAGCGGGATCTGCGTGCGTGTCGATCGTCGCGGCGACGTCCTTGGCCGTCATCGGGGTGCCGTCGTTGAACTTGACCCCCTGACGAATCTTGAAGGTCCAGACCGAGCCGTCATCGTTCGGGCTCCAACTCTCGGCCAGGCGGGGCTGGAGGTGGAGCTTGGAATCCGACCAGTTCAAGTACTCGCCCGACTGGCCGAGAACGGCGAGGCCGCCCTCGTCCGCAACCTTGATCGGGTCAAGCGATGCGGCCGGTGCGATGATGCCGGTCCGGATCGTCCCGCCGGCTTTCGGCTTGCCGCCGCCGCCCGTCGTTCCCGCTGCTGTCCCGCCTCCCCCGCCGCCGCATGCGGCCGCGATGAAGGACACGAGCGGGATGGACATGCCGACGACGGTGCCTCGCCGGATGAACTCCGCTCGTGTGATCTTGCCCGCGGCGTACTCGTCGATCAGATGGTTTTCGAGCTCGCTCCGCTGCTTGCGAATCTCATCGACCCGCCGCTGCGTCTCGTCCATGTTGCCCTCTCCTTCCCTCAGCCCAGCGCTGTTCGGGATCCTTGGCAGGAACCGCCCGCTTATAGCTCATCCGGGGTGCACGGTCAACGGGATTCGGCCTCGTTGCAGGCATGCATGGCGTCAGACGCCCCCTCGGCTCGGAAGTTTGACGCGAGCGCGCTCAGCTGCCTGAGCGGGCACTACCGTATCCATGGAGCTCCATCCGGTCCTGGCGAGAAACGGAGCGCGAGAAGCGCTTTACGAGCTGGGGCGTGTGACGTCCGAGAGCTTCCCCGAGCGAACGAGCTCGCGGACCGGATCGAGATCCGGAGGAACAGAGTCACCTTCGCCCATGAAGGGGACGACCTCGCGGACGAGCTCGTAGGCGCGTCCGCTGCCCGCGCCCTTCCGCTCGGGAGCTCGTAGGTCGAGCGCCTGGCAGGAGATCACCAAGCCGATGGCGACGATCCGCTCGCCCAGATCGACCATCTCGGCGAGCCGGCGCGCGCCGAGCGGAGCCATCGTCGTCCGGTCCTCGATCCCTTCGGCGTGGGTCGACGAAGCGAGCTCGAACGAGACGGGATGGGCCAGCAAGCGCGCCTCGGCGGTGAGTCCCTGGAGGGGCACGCCGAACTCTCCGAGCGAGTTCTCGGCGAGGCCTTGGCGCGGGGCGAGGCCGTCGGGCAAGCCGGTCAACGGCCCCTGCAGGAGCTTCTCGCCGCGCTCGCAGGCGCTCGTCAACGCGGAGGCAAGCACGATGCGGAGGAAATCGAGCGCGGACGCAAGGGGAAGGACGTCGAAGTTTGCGACGGACACGATCCGGTCCTCGGCCGGGAGGATCAAGGGGTTCTCCTGGGAGGCGTTCAGCTCGATCTCGACCTGGCCGCGCGCGAAGTCCAGGGCGTCGCGCAGAGCGCCGTGAATTTGCGGTAGGCAGCGGAAGGTGAGCGGGTCTTGCAGATTCCGCGCCGCGCCCTCGTCCCAGAGATAGCTGCGCTTGAGGAGCTCGCGGAAGCGCCGCAGGGAAGACACGATTCCGGGATACGGGCGCACCTCGCCGATCGCGGGGTGGAGTAGCGTCAGGTTCGCGGCGAACGCTTCGAGGTCGAGCGCGCCCGCCACGTCCATCGCGTTCACCAACCGCTCGAGATCGGCGACGGCCAGAGCGGCGAGCCCGGTCGAGAACGCGTTCTGGTTGACGAGCGCGAGCGCCTCCTTCGCCTGCAGCTCCGCGTCGCCGAACAGCTCGTGTGCGAGATCCGCCATCGGCGGGAGGTCGGCCTGACCGACCGATCCCAGCGTGCGAACTCGCGGCTGCTCGTCGCCGTTCAGCGCCCCGACGAGCCGCTCGACGATTTCCGGCCGTACGCCCGCCGTTCCCTTCGCCAGCGCGTTCGCGAGCCGGAGGATGGTCGCGCGGACGACTTCTCGGGACGCCGGCGGGCCGGTTGCAACGAGGTGGTTCGCCACCAGCGCGCGGTTGAAGGCCGGGATCTCCTCCGCGGGCACGGTGATCTTCTTGCGCGCGCCGACCCCGGTCGTAACGCCGTAGACGTTGTCGCCACGCGCGACGACTCGCTCGACCAGCGCGCGAGTCTCGCGCATCCGCTCGACGGCTGCGCCGTCGATTTCCACCTGCTCCCCGTTGCGGGCGACGCGGACGACGTCGTCGACCTTCAGGCCCTCGCCGGTCAGAACGATCGTCAACCCCACACCTCTGACGCCGTTTCCACGATCGTCCGCAGCTTCGCCTGCTCGTCGTCCACGCCAAGCGCGTTGCCGAGCACCGACGTGGCGAACCCGCACTGGGGCGAAAGAGCGAGCCGCTCCAGGTCGACGTAGCGCGCCGCTTCCCGCACCCGGCCGGCGAGCTCCGCGACCGTCTCGCAGCGCGGCGTCTTGGTCGTCACGAGCCCGAGAACGGCGACCTTGTCGTCTGGGACGTCCCTCAAGGGCTCGAAGTCGCCGGAGCGCTCGTCGTCGTATTCGAGGAGAAGGCGTTCTGCGCGCACCTTCGGAAAGAGCCTCCCCGCCAGCCAGTCGTAGCCGCCGGAGACCAGCCAGCGGCTGGCCTGATTTCCGCGGCAGAGATGCATCCCGAAGGTGACGCGCTGATGGTCGCCCATGACGAGGTTGTCGAGCTCGAGACCCAAGTCCAGCCACCGCTCCGCCGGCCAGCCGCGGCTCTCGTAGAAGTTGCGGTAACCGGGATCGACGAGCAACGGGTAGTGCGGGGCGTCGAGCTGGATGTACGTCGCGCCGAGACGGACGAGCTCCTCGACCTCCTCACGGAGGATCTCGGCGACGTCGCCCAAAAACTCCTCCAGGCTCGGGTACGCGGCGCCCGAGCGATCCGGCTCCCAGAAGTTCGCGAATAACGAGGGGCTGGGGAGCGTTACCTTGAGCACCCGACCCGTGCGTCCGCGCGCATACGTGAATTCCTCGGCCGAGAGAAAACGCTTGCGATGAAGCTTCCCGACGACAGCGATCGGGGGCCGCTCGACGACGTGCTCGCCGATCTCGTCCGAGTGCCAGTGTCCCCACAAGAAGGCGTCGAGGTCCCAATCGCCGAATCCTTCGACGGCCGCGGTCATCTGGCTCTGGAACGAGAGGCGGCGCATCTCGCCGTCGGTGACGACGTCGAGCCCGGCCTCCTCCTGAAGCCGGATCGCCTCGTCGACGGCGTTGTCCTCGATGCGCTTGAACTCCGGCGGGTCGATCACCCCGCGCGCAAGCCGCTCCTGCGCCTGCAAGAGCTCGGACGGCCGCAAGAGGCTGCCGACGACGTCCGTGTGCGCCTTCAGCACGCGGCTACTCTAGTCGCGCCGTGAGAGACGTCCTCGTCCTCTGCCCCCAGGAGCGCGACCTGACTGCGATCGAGGCTGCGAAGGTCGGAGAACGTTATCGCGTCCGATTCGTCGGCTCCGACCTCGACAAGCTCGAGGAGTTCGACGCCGAAGCATTCTTGGCCTCCGTGGCCGATGTCCCAGCCGACGGCGTTGTCGGAACGAAGGACCAATCCGCGCTCCTTGCCGCCCTGCTGGCCGAACGGCGCGGTCTTCCCGGTCCGCGGCCGAGCGCGCTCATCAACCTCCAGCACAAGCCGACCTCGCGCAGGCTGCAGCGCGACGCGGCGCCCGAGGCGACGCCGCAGTTCGCCGTCCTCGATGGAGAGCTTCCGTTTGACGTGCCGTTCTTCGTGAAGCCGGTCGTCGGCCGCTTGTCGCAGAACGTCTACCGGATCGACGACCTCGACGATCTCGACGGCCTGCAGGAGATCGACAGCTACACGACCCGGTATGCCCAAATCGCCGCGCTCGCGGGAGCCGATCCGGACTCGGTCCACGGCTTCCTCGCGGAGGAGCTCCTCTCGGGCGAGGAGGTGACGCTCGAGGGATACGTGCACGGTGACCGGGTGACGACGATCGGGGTCACGGACTCGGTCAAGTATCCCGGCACGCTCAGCTTCGAGCGGTTCGAGTATCCGTCGAAGCTTTCCGAGGAGCGGCAGGCCGAGCTGGCTGACATCGCTGAGCGGGTGATGCCGGCGCTCGGGTTCGAGGGCGGATTCTTCAATGTCGAGTTCTTCGTGCCGGAGGAGGGGCAGGCGCAGATCATCGAGGTGAATGGCCGGATCGCCTCGCAGTTCGCGCCGCTCGTCCTCGGGTTGCACGGGCGCTCGACCTACGACGCCCTGTTCGCGCTCGCCTGCGGCGACGACCCCCATTGGGTCACCGGCCTCCCGGAAGGGTGTGCGGTCAGCTACGTCGTGCGCGTCTTCGAGGACGCCTTCGTCGATGCGGTTCCCGATGCGGAATCCGGGCTCGAGCTGCTCGTCAGGCCAGGGCTACTGCTCTCCGAGCAGGGCGTGAACGATTCGCAGAGCTACCGCTTGGCGATCCTCTACGGGTTCGGGGAGACCCGTGAGGAGGCGGTGGAGCGTTGCCGCGAGCGGGCGGCCGGCCTCAGCTTTCGACTGGCGCCGCTGCCTGTTCGCTGACCGGCTCGCGGCGCTCGCCGCGCGCTTCCCGATCCGAGATGCCCACGGCGGCGATCGCAGCGCCGGCGAAGGCGAGACCCGCGACCACGAGCATCCCCGTGCGGAATCCGTCGCGGGAAGCGTCCCGCAGCTCGGCGCCGCGCTGACCTTTAGCCAAGGGGACGCCTTTGCCGTTGGTCTTGGCGTCGAATACGAGCGTGATGACGAGCCCGATGACCGCCACGGCGATCAGGCTCCCAAGCCGTGAGACCGTCGAGTTCACGCCGGAGGCGATGCCCGCGTACTCGGAGGGCGCGGCCTTGAGCGCCGTCGCCGTGATCGGGGCGACGAGGACTGCGAGCCCGAAGGATGTGACCGCGACTGCAACGATCCCGAACGTCCAGAAGTCGTGTTTCTCGCGGATGCCTAGCATCGCCAGGGTCCCGAGCCCCAGGAGCACGGGCGCCACGGTGAGGTAGAGCCGAGGCCCGTGCTTGTCGGCAAGGGCACCGAAACGCGCCGCGAGAAGGATCATGACGAGGCTCGTGGGTATCTGTAGAAGACCGGCAACGAACGGTGAGAAGCCGAGGAACTGCAGATAGAGCGTGAAGAACACGAGGGAGCCGTACAGCGCCGCGTAGACGACGAACGTCTCGAGGTTGACGACGGCGAAGTTGCGGCTACGAAAGAGCTCGAAGGGCAGCATTGGGTTGTTTGTTCGGCGCTCGAAGACGATGAACGCGCCTAGTGCGAGAGCCGCGGCTGCAAACGCCCACCAGCGCTCCGCAAAGCCCGACCGGGCGCCTTCGACGAGCCCGTATGTGAGCGTGCCGAAACCGGCGGCGGCGAGGAAAGCACCAGGCAAGTCGAGCCGTCCCAGGCGTAGCTGCGCGCGCTCGTCGCAACGTCCGGTCTGCGCCAACACGGCTGCCAAGGCGGCAAGCGGGAGGTTGATGAAGAAGATCCAGCGCCACGAGACCCATTCGACGAGTGCTCCGCCGGCCGGTGGGCCGCCGAGGGTCGCGACGCTCGTGAACGCGGTCCAAAGCCCGATCGCACGGCCAGAGTTCTCGGCGTAAACGGCGCGGATTAGCGCCAGCGAGTTGGTGGTCAAGAACGCGCCGGCCATCCCCTGGAGAGCCCGCGCGACGATGAGCACTCCCTCGTTCGGGGCCGCTCCCGCGAGAACAGAGGTGAGAGCAAAGCCGGCTACACCGGCGATGAACGTGTTGCGGCGCCCGTACCGGTCGCCCACGGCGCCGCCGACGAGATAGAGCGCCGCGAGGCTCAGCGAGTAGGCGAGAAAAACCCATTGCTGGCCGGCGAGGCCCATATGGAGGTCGCGCCGGATCGTCGGGAGCGCCACGATCACGACCGTTGCGTCGATGAAGGCCAGCGACGAGCCAACGATCGTGGCCGCGAGCGTGAGCGTTTGCCGTTTCTCCAGGCTGAGCTCGGCCACGGCCGGAGCATAAGCTCTCGGAATGCGCAGAGGAATCCTCGCGGGCGCGATTTCCGCGGCGGTTTGGGCGGCCGCCGAACCGGCGCTAGGGCGCGTCTTTCGAACGCCGTATTCCGACGTCCGCCTGCTCGGCGGGCTGACCGGCCGCAGGTCCAGGGGCGGTCTTGCTCTGCACGTGGTGAACGGAGCCGTTTTCGGAGCGGTGTTCGAACGAACAGGCGGGCGCGGCGTCCTGCGAGGAGTTCTTGCGGCCGAGGCCGAGAATCTGCTCCTCTGGCCCTTGATGGCCGTCATCGACCGCGTCCATCCCGAGCGCCGTGCGGGGGCCTGGCCGCCGCTCTTCGGAAACGCCCGCGTATTCGCCTACGAGGCGACGGTTCACGCGCTCTTCGGCGCGCTCCTAGGCTCGCTCGTCAAGCCGTCGGAAACGGCTTCGCGTTCGCGGGCCTCTGCACGCTGACCTTCTCGTTGGGATTCGAGATGGCCAACACGAAATGAGCGCCGGCGCCGATGACGCTCTTGATCTGCTCCGAAGCGGCCGGCGAGAGTTCGAGCGTCATCTCGACCTTCCGAAGCAACCGATCGTCCTTGCCGGTCCAGACCGAGATGGTCGCGTTGTGCACCGCCCGCTCGACCTGTTCCGCGCTCGCTCCGGAGAGCGCCCCGGGGCCGGTCGTGCCGCCGAACTGTGAGGCGATCGCCATGAGGCCGCTGACCGCGGCCGGCACGTTCAGCTTGGCGTCGATGCGATCTGTATCCGCGCCTCCGACTTCGCCGCCGTCGTGGAGCGTCGGATCACGCATCCAGCTCGACAGGTCGATCACCTGCAGGCCGCCCGTTGTGCCGACGGTCGAGCGGACTTCGTTCGCCGTGGCCTCCGGCAGCTCGTAGGTCGTGCCACGGATCCGCACGTACGCCTTGTCTCCGGTGGAGATGAAGGTCTGCGTCGCGGTCTGGCCGCCTGCGTTCTGCGTGTAGTCGAGCTGCGCGTCCGGTAGCCGGCCCGCATGGAGCGCGAACGGCCCTTCGAGGCTGAACCCGGCCTGCTTGCCCCCTTTTGCCGAGAACGTCAGCTCCATCGCCAGGTCGCCGCTCTTGATCTTCCCGAGGTTGGCCGAGGTGTCGGCCAAGATTTGTTGCGCGCTCTCTCTACCCGAGCCACAGGCGCCGGCCAGGAGTGCCAGTGCAGCCAGGGCGAGGGCGAGCCGCTTCATCTACGGCGTGGTCGTCGTCGACGCCTCGGTCGTCGTTGGCTCAGCGGGCGTCGTGGACGTCGTTGGCGCGGGAGCGGTGGTGGTCGTGCCGCCCGTCGTGGCCGGCTGTTCGCTCGTGGGCGGGGGACCGGCGGGAACGACCTCGGTAGCGAGGATGTCCGCGAGTTCGTTCTTGATCTCGTCCAGCTCGGCCTGGAGCTGTTCGATCGTCAGATTGGAATTAGTCAGGTCGTGGAGCCGCTTGCGGATCTCGGCGATGCGCCTGTTCCCCTCGGCCGTGAAATGGACGGGTCCTCCCGTCGTGAGTAGCCATTGGTAGGCGGACGCGAACGCGATGCATGCGCTGCACTCGTAGTTGATCGCGATCGCCAAATTGTTGGAGCTGACGACGGCTGGATCGCTGAAGATCAGCACGATTTGGAACGCGATCGCGATCGCCTGGCAGTCCGCGCAGCTATTGAAGGCGACGGCCGCGTTGCTCTGATCGACGATGTCCTGGTTCACGCGCGCGATCTTGAACGCGAGCTTGAAGATGTCGGCTCCGTCCTTGGTGTTGATCGCGATCGCGGTGTTGTCCTGCGCCGGCGCAGGCGTCGCTCCGGTGCCGAGGAGCGCAAACGCGAGCGTCACCGTGACCAGGACCAGTAGGAGCTTCCTCATGGCGCCGTCGTGGTTCCTGTCGTGGTGGTTGCCTGGGTCGTCGTCGTTGTCGTCGTTGTCGCCGATGTCGATGTCCCCGTCGTCGTACCCGTTGGCCCCGTCGTCGTAGCGCTGGGCGTTGACGTGGACCCGGTCGTTTGGCCGCTGGTGCCACCCTGGCTCGAGGTTTGCGTCGTGCCGCTCAGCTGCTGTTCACGTTGCGGCGTCAAGGCCGGTCGCCCCGTCGGAACGCCGCGGAACTGGGCGACCGCGCCCTGCACCGTCCCGCGCTCGCCGTGTTGGATCGGCTTGTAGTCACCGTTTGGGTACCAGATGAAGCCGAGGGCGGCGATGAGCGCAGCCGTGCCCGAAACGAGCGCGAACCGCCGGACCGGGGCGCCTTCCGACCAGTGCAAGCCGCCGACGAAGGCGCGCTTGCCCGCACGTGTCGAGGACACGGCTGCTCCGAGCGCCGGGAGTGCGAGCGTCGCCATCTGGAGCGACGCGAGGGCACCCGCGCCCGTGTGGCCGGCGCCGAAGTCGTCGCGTGCCTTGGCGTAGTGGACGACGAGCGAGTCGTATGCAGTCGCGAAGATGCGCGGGGCGTTGATGAGGATGGAGCCGAAGGTGAAGAAGATGACCGGCACCAGGACGAAAACCCATGCCGTCACGGTTGCGCGCACCCACGGCTTGAGCTCGTTCGCCCGCTCCTCCTTCTTCCCCGGGATCAGGCTCTTGAGAGTCGGCCTGATCCGCTGGAAGAGATCCGGAACGCCCGTCAGGTCACTGAGAATGTAGTAGCCGTCCAGGCGGAGGAACGGCATGAGCTGCTGGATGATCTGGAAGTGCTGCACGAGCACGACGATCAGGAGGGGCTCGTATCCCGTCAACAGATAGACGCCGGCCGTTCCGAGTGCGAAGAGGGCGTTGAAGTAGATGCCGCCGAGGTCCGTCCGCAGACGGCCGCGCCGGTTCAGGCGATAGGCATCGGTGACATCGGTGTAGAACGCCGGCCAGACGACGTAGATCCCGGCTCCCATTACTCCAGGCCTGGCGCCTCCGTACCGCGCGGCGGTCGCGTGCCCGATCTCGTGCAGACAGGTGGCCACGATCACGAGCCCGAGCACCATGAAGATGAGGACGGGGTTGTAGACGATGCTCCGCGCGCTTTGCGCGATGCCGTGAAGGAAGAACATCCAGACGTCGAAGGCGATCAGGGCGAGGACTGCGGCGAGGATCACGGGCGGAAAGAAGAACGGATAGAAGACGCTCGTGATCGCGCGCACGACCTTTTCCGGGACGATGGCGACCCTGAACTTGAGCGAGAGGAGCGGGTCCGCTTTCTGCAGCTCGGGCGTTTGGCCGTCGGGCCCCGCGGCGACGCCGAGCGGCCGCAGTTTCTCGTCGACTAGGAACTTGACGTCCTCGCCCGCGACTCCGCGACCGCTTGCCTGAGTCACCCGTTCCGCGATCTCGTCGTACGTGCGCTTCCCGTCGATGTTTGCCGCGACCAGGTACAGCAACGCCGGGAGCTGGAGGACCTGGCCATCCGCGCGCCGAGCGATCGCCGGCGGTTCCTTGTAGCCCGAATCCTCGTATTCGCCGATGAGCTCGATGCCCTCTGCGAGCTTGGGCCGTTGCCCATCCGCGATAACTGCGGTCGGCTGCTGGTCGAGTTCCCCCACTGTCCTCCTCGGAGCCGGAAAGGGGCGGCCCCGATGGGCCGCCCCCGGTTGGTCGTCCGACTTCCGTCGACCTAGTTGCTCTGGTCGATCGTCACGTCCTGCTCGGCGTTCGCATACGCGACCGAGTTGTCCGACAGGACGTTCGCCGCGAGGGCGAGGTTCACGGGAGCGGCGATATTCGCGTTGATGAGCGACATCGCAGCCCGCTCGGGGAGCGGTTCCCCCGCGAGCCGGTCGAGATCCTCGCGAGTCAGCCTCTGATACTCGACAGACTGCTCACCCATGCGCTTCGCCTCCTTTCCGCTTACGGGTTGCTCTGATCGATCGGCGTCGTCTGCGTCGCGTCGGCGTAGGCGATCGCGTTGTCGGAGAGCACGTTCGCTGCGATGGCGGCGTTGATCGGGATCGCGAGGTTCGCGTTCACGAGAGACATCGCCGCCCGCTCGGGCAGCTGCTCGCCGGCGAGCTTCTCGAGCTCGTCACGACTGAGCCTGTGGTACTGCTCCTGCGTCTTAGCCACGTTCGACCTCCTTATGGATTGGTCTGCGTGATGTCGGCGTTCTGCACCGCGTTCGCGTAGGCGACCGAATCGTCACTGAGGACGTTCAGCGCCACCGCGGCGTTCACCGGAGCGGCGATGTTCGCGTTGATGAGCGACATCGCTGCCCGGTCGGGAAGCGGCTCGCCCGCGATCTTGTCGAGCTCCTCGCGGGTCAGCCTGTGGTACTGCTCTTCGGTCTTGCCCACGTTCGATCTCCCTTCTGTTACGGGTTGGTCTGCGTGATGTCGGCCGTCTGCTCTGCGTTCGCATAGGCGACCGAGCTGTCGCTCGCGACGTTCAGCGCGATGGCCGCGTTGATCGGCGCCGCGACGTTTGCGTTGATGAGCGACATGGCCGCCCGCTCGGGGAGCGGCTCGCCCGCGAGCTTCTCGAGCTCCTCGCGGGTTAGCTGCTTGTACTCCTGGGTCTCGCCCATTCCAACCTCCTTTCCCTACTCGTCCGTGTCAGGCAATGCCGCGTTCACGGACCCCGCCACGTCCTCGTCGATCGGTGGCGTCGCGGGCTCCGCCCTCTCGGCGCTCTCCTCCTCGTCGCCGTGCTCAGCCGGGTCAATCTCGGTCCGAGGATCCGCCGGCCGCCTCGTCATCGCCTCCTCCTCCCGTCGTTTCGCGGTCGCCCCCGATCTTCGTGCGGCCGGAGCGTTGGACGATTCGCTGCCGGCTGCGCGTGGAAACGTGGGAGTGCGATGAGCCTCTCTCGACGTTCGCCGAGATCACCGCGTTCACGTCACCCACGGCGTTAACGCCCTCGTCCTGGTGACGGATACGTTTTTGGATGATCTTGCGAATGTTCATAAATCCTGCGTACCCCACTTTCAAAGTGAGAAAACTCGCATCCGGCCGCGGCCTAGTGGGTAAGACCAGTCCATGGCACTTGCGTTTCCGCGTCCCGGCGCGCGCCTGATCCATGCGCTCGACGTGGCCGCCGTTCTCTGGATCGCCGGCTGGGTCGTCCTCGCCGTTTTCGTCGCGCGCGAGGTACGTCAGCTACGCGACTTGAGCGACACGGTCGTCACAGCCGGAGTGGCCGTCGAGGACACGGGTGACCTCCTTGGCTCTCTGCAGGACGTGCCCTTGGTGGGCGGTCGCGTCGCCGAGCTCGCCGGCCAGGTCCGCGCCGCGGGGGAGAGCGCGCAGGCGAGCGGTCGCGACAGCGGCCAGACGACCGAGGATCTAAGCGTGCTCCTCGCCCTTGCGATCGGGCTCATTCCGACCTTCCCTCTGCTCGGGCTCTACGCGCCGTTGCGCATTACGTGGACGCGCGAGTCGCGAGCGATCCGCCGCTCGCTCGCGAGCGCGCCGCACGACCGCGTCAGAGACGAGTATTTGGCTCGAAGCGCGGTGGTCAACCTGTCCTACCGCGATCTGCAGGCGATCAGCACGAATCCGTTCAAGGATCTGGAGGAGGGGCGTTTCGAGGCGCTCGCCGACCGGGAGCTTCAGCGCCTAGGCCTACGCCGCCCGCTCCGTTTGTCCGGGTACGAGGCGGATGCCTCGGAGCCATGGCCAAGAAGAAGCAGGACGAGCCAGAGCGGCTGACGCCCTCGCCGGAAGAGTAGGAGCGTCCGCCGCCCTCGGTACGCTGGCAGGCGATGAGGGCCGAAGAGGCGCCCGTCCCTGAGCACGTCGCCGAGAGCGATGACGGCAACGGCATCGGCGCGCGAGTCAACGCGGTCTTCACCGCGGCGGAGAAGGCGGCACAGCACATCCTCGAGATGGCACGCGAGGAGGGCGACGACCTGCGCCGGCAGGCACGCGCCGAAGGCGACGCGATGATCAAGCAGTTTCGGGTGGAGGCTGAGCGCGAGGCCGAGCGGATCGTCGCCGAGGCCCGGGACAAGGCCGAGGCGATCATCGCCGAGGCGCGCGCCGGAGCTCAAAAGGTCGAGGACGACGCGCGAATCCGCAAGCAGCGGCTCCGTGAGGAGACGAGGTTGATCGAAGAGCGGATCGAATGGGCCCGCCAGGGCCTCGGTAACGTCGTCGACCGGCTCGGCGAGGTGCTCGGCGCCGAGCCGAGCGAGCCCTCCGCGGCCGGTTAGAGAACCTCCGTGTCCGCTTCGCGCGCGCCTAACGGTGCGGCTGCGAGGAAGCGCACCACGCGGTCCGCTTCGTCTTCGTCGAGCGAGACGGCGGCCTCGACTCGCGTCTGTCCCGGCGAAGGCTCGCTCCAGACGCTGAACCGAACGTGTCGCTCCTCGGCGTCGTCGCCGAGGTAGCGGGACACTCGTAAGGCGCGGCGCGCCCTCGCTTCGATCGCGCTATGGCCGAAGAAGAACTCGGTGAGCTTGACCCGCTGGGCGTGGCCGCACCACGGGCAGTAGCGAAAGACGCTCTCGACCTCGCCTCCGCACTGCTTGCAGCTCGCCATTCCGCCTCCTGGCGAAGGATCCGCCACCAAACCTACCACCGGAGGGGCGCGTCGACGAGGGCGCTAGGCGGCTTGCGCCCGGCGAACCCGCGCCTTCGCCGCCTCGACCTCGCGGTCCTTCGGAGCCGCGGAGGTCACGAGCGCCTCGAGGAGCTCGTGGGAAGCAGTGGCGACCGCGTCGACGGCGCGTTCGAAGGCGACCGCGTTCGCCTGCGAGGGCTTGTGGAAGCCGCTGATCTTGCGCACGTACTGGAGCGCCGCGGCTCGGATCTCCTCGTCGGTAGCGGCCGGCTCGAAGTTGTAGAGCGTGTGGATGCTTCGGCACATGAGGCAGACCCTACCGTGCCGACCGGTACGTGAGGATGGCAACTCCATCCCCCACGATCCTGGAGTCGACGAGGTCGAGCGGCTTCTTGTTCGCCGTCTCGCCGAAGAGCCGCTTCCCCGTTCCGAGCACGACGGGAAAGACCATGAGACGCATCTCGTCAACGAGGTCCTCGTCGACAAGCGCCTGCACGACGCGCGCGCTGCCGTGCACGACGATGTCATGCTCGTACTTCTCCTTGAGGCGAGCGACTTCGCCGGGGAGGTCGCCGCTGATAACGGTCGAGTTCGTCCATCCCGGATCGGACAGGGTGGAGGAGACGACGTACTTCGGCATGGAGTTGAACCTGTCCGCGAATTCGCCTTCGCGCGAAGGCCACGCCGCGGCAAAGCCTTCGTAGGTAACGCGTCCGAGCAGAAGTGCGTCGGATGCCATGGTCTCGTCGAGCTTGAAGCGGTCACCCTCCTCGCCGCGGCTGATCTCGACGCTCCAGCCGCCGTACTTGAAGTTCTCCGCGCCGCCGGGGTCTTCCATGACGCCGTCCAGCGAGACGAACTCGGTCACCACGATGTCGCCCACATGTCCTCCTTGGTTGCTTGCGCCGGTACCATACTCAACAATTAGGTTGTTAAACCAGTTGGATGATCGAACATGGCCACGGACCGATTGAGCGATACGTTCTCCGCGCTTGCCGATCCCACGCGTCGCGCGATCTTGGCTCGTCTCGCGGAAGGCGAGGCGAGCGTGAACGAGCTCGCCCGGCCCTTTCCAATCAGCGTCCAGGCGGTGTCGAAGCACCTCAAGGTGCTCGAGCGAGCGGGGCTGATCGCGCGCGGGCGCTCGGCCCAGCATCGGCCGGCGCGCCTCGAGGGCGCGCCGCTGGCGGAGGCGGCGGAATGGCTCGAAACGTACAGTCGTTTCTGGCACGCAGGCTTCGACCGCCTCGCCGAACGCGTGGAAAGGAGCAAACCGGAACGTGGCTGACGCAGCGGGCTCGATCCAGACCGGGGAAGGCGGCATCACGATCACGCGCGTCTTCGACGCCCCTCGCGAGGTCGTCTGGAAGGAGTGGACCGAGGCCGAGCGGTTCGCGGATTGGTTCGGCGGGCGAGAGTCGGAGGTATCTCTCCCGTCCGTCTCGATGGACGTAAGGCCGGGGGGCCGCTGGCGCGCAGTCATGCTCGCGGGGGCCGAGCGCCGTGAGATCAGCTGGAAGGGTGAGTTCGTCGAGGTCGTCGAGCCCGAGCGCCTGGTCTTCACGATCTCGGATCAACCCGGGGAAGACGTCTACGAACTCATCATCGTCGTTCTCAGAGACCTCGGCGACGGCCGCACCGAGATGTTCTTCGAGCAGCGCGGGACTCAGCCGCCAGAGGTATACGACCGGGCCGCGTGGGGCTGGTCGAGCTTCTTCGACGTCGTCGACGCGCGCCTGTCCGCCGGCAAGTAACGATCCCAGCCGTTAGCGCAGCAAGACCGGGCGCGGGGGCCAGGCGCGCTCGGCTACTTCGCCGCCCAATCGGGCACCCGATTGTCCAACCGGGCCGACGGCGGCTATCGACGCGGAGCTCGGTTTGACGCAGACGGTGCGAGCCCTGCGCAGCGCGGCTCATGCCTTTCGGCGAGGCGAAGGAGGAGCGCGTGGAGGCTTGCGCGCTCTGCGTCGTTGAGCGGAGCGAGGAAGTCGTCCTCGATCTCGCGCGCGAGAGTACGTAGCCGCCGGAGAGCTCGCCTGCCGGCTGGTGTGAGGCGAACGATGTGCCGACGGCGGTCGTCGGGATCGCGATGGCGCTCGACGAGCTTCTCCTCCTCGAGCTCGTCGAGAAGGCCGACCAGTTGGCCACGGTCGTAACCGAGCGCGTCGGCGATAGCGCCCTGCGTCTCGCGCGAGCCTTCGTCGAGCACCAACAGCACTGCATAGTGGTAGGGGTGGAGCCCGGTCCGCTCGTACGCCTCCGTTGCCCGCTCCTTTGCGGCAAAGCCCAGGCGCTTCAGCAAGAAGGTGACTGAGGCGAGGAGCTCCTCGGGCAGCCGGGGAACGGTGAACGGTCCCTGTGGGCTCGTAACGGTCATCGGGAATAGAGTAGCGCGCTCAAGGGTTGTTCCTCTATATAGTTGACCCGTTCAACGATTAGGGAGGACAACTACGTGACCATCGTCACGAAGAGTGACCGGCGCTGGAGCGCCCTCGCGCTCATCGTCACGGCCCAGTTCATGGTCATCCTCGACGTCGCGATCGTGAACGTCGCCCTGCCTTCGATCAAGGCAGATCTCGATTTTTCCCAGACCAACCTGCAGTGGGTGATCACCGCGTACGCGATCCTGTTCGGCGGCGTCTTGCTGCTCGGCGGCCGCTTGGCCGACCTGCTCGGGCGCCGACGACTCTTCCTTGCGGGGCTCGCCGTCTTCACCGCCAGCTCGCTGCTTTGCGGCCTCGCGTGGTCGGAGGGCTCGTTGATCGCGTTTCGCGCCGTGCAGGGCCTCGGCGGGGCATTGCTCGCTCCGGCGGCGCTTTCGCTTCTGATGACCACCTTCGCGGAGGGACGGGAGCGCAACCTCGCGCTCGGGATCTACGGTGCGGCCTCGGGTAGCGGTGCCGCGGTAGGCGTACTGCTCGGCGGCTTGCTCACGTCGTACCTGAGCTGGTCGTGGATCTTCTTCATCAACGTCCCCGTCGGCGCCGCGGCGATTGTGCTGGCGCCGTTGCTGCTGCGGGAGAGCCGCGCGGAGCTGGGGCACGGCCGCTTCGACTTCGGCGGCGCCGCCTCCATCACTGCCGGCCTGATGCTGTTCGTCTACGCGATGACCCGTGCGACGACGGACGGGTGGGTTTCGCCCACGACCCTCGCCCTCGTCGCCGGCTCGATCGCGCTCGTGCTTGTGTTCGTCGGCATCGAGCTCCGCTCGAGGGCGCCGCTCCTGCCTCTCCGCATCTTCCGGCTGCGGACGCTCTCGGCCGCGAACGCGACGATGGCGATCGTCGGCGGGGTCGCGTTCTCGGAGTTCTTCATGCTCACCCTGTATCTCCAGGACGTCCTCCACTACTCGGCGGTCGAGACCGGCGCTGCTTTCAGCGGCTTCGCGCTGGCCGTGGTCGCCGCGTCAAACGTCGCCCAGGCCGTTGTCGGCCGAGTTGGAGTCCGCGCCACGTTGACCGCCGGCCTTCTCGCCTCCGCCGTGTCGGTCGCCGCGCTGACGCGATTGCCTGTCGACGGCCACTACTTCTGGGATCTCTTCCCGGCGTTCGTCCTCGGCGGGGCGGGGATGGGGTTCTCGTTCGTGCCGGTGACGATCGCGAGCCTCATGGGCGTCGAACGCGCCGATGCGGGCGTCGCCTCCGGATTGATCAACACGAGCCGACAGATCGGCGGGGCGGTCGGTCTTGCCGCTACGAGCGCGATCGCAGCGACCGCGACCAGCAGCTACGAAGGTTCGCACCCGCTACTCGCGGCCTCGAGCGGGCTCGCGCTCGATCACGGGTTCCAGACCGGCCTTTACACGCTCACCGCGCTGCTGATCCTTGGAGCGGGTCTGGCGGCCACGCTCGTCAGGGGTGCTCCGGCTCGCTCGGCGGGTACCGAGCGTGTCGAGAGCGAACCGGTAGCGCTCGAGGAGGCCGCCTGAGCGGCGAAGGCGAGGTTCGATCAGCCAAGATGGCTCGGTGCTCTCACCGAAGCTCAGGCTGGGGCGACCTCGAGGAAAGGAGTTGGGATGGCACTCGCTGACGTGAGGAGCGCCCTGGAGGGCGCCAGGGAGGTCGAAATCACCGTAACGGGTCGACACTCCGGTCGCGAGATCACGAACCCGGTGTGGTTCGTCGAAGAGGGCGGCAAGCTCTACCTCGTTCCCGTAAGGGGCTCTGATGCCGACTGGTACCGCAACGTGCTGACGACGCCGACGATCCGCTTGGCGGCCGACGGAGCCGAGACGACCGCGACGGCGACGCCTGTCACCGATCCTGCGAAAGTCGGCGAGGTGGTCGAAAAGTTCCGAGCCAAGTACGGCGCGGACGACGTGGCGCGGTACTACCAGACGCCCGATGCGGCCGTCGAGGTGCCGCTCGCCTGAGGAGGGAGCCATGCAGGTGACGAGGAGCGGCACCGCCACGAATGCAGGGCCCAGCGAGTGGTTCACGGGCGCCGTCTACATCGACACTGTCGCGACGCCGTCAGGTGCCTCGCGTTTGAACGCGAGCAGCGTCCACTTCACGCCTGGCGCGCGCACGGCGTGGCACACGCACCCGAATGGCCAGACGATCTACGTCACGGAAGGCATCGGGCTCGCGCAGCGTCGGGACGGCCCAATCGAGGTGATCCGCCCCGGCGACCGCGTCTTCTTCGAGGTAGGTGAAGACCACTGGCACGGCGCGGCGCCGGACAGCTTCATGACACACATTGCGATGCTCGAGGTCGATGACCAAGGTAACGCGGCGGCCTGGGGTGACCACGTGACCGACGAGGAATACGCCGCGGTGGCGGCGCTGGAGAGGTAGCCATGCGCGCAACCGTGATGTACGGCGCCGGGGACGTCCGCGTTGAGACGGTTCCCGACGCGCGCGTCATCGAGCCGACGGACGCGCTCGTCTCAGTCACACGGGCGGCCATCTGCGGCAGCGATCTGTGGCCATACAAGGCGATGGAGCCGAGCACGACCGGTCGCCGCATGGGCCACGAATTCATCGGCATCGTGGAAGCAGTCGGCGCCGGCGTCCGCACGGTGAAGACCGGCGACGTCGTCGTCTCGCCGTTCGTGTGGTCCGACGGCACCTGCGTGCTTTGCCGAGAGGGAGTGCACACCTCGTGCCTCCATGGCGGGAGGTACGGCGCGGACGGCGTCGATGGCGGACAGGGGGAAGCGGTCCGGGTTCCACAGGCCGATGGAACGCTCGTCGTCCTGCCCGTTGGCGCAGACGATGGCCTGATGCCGGCGCTGCTCACGCTCTCGGACGTAATGAGCACGGGGCATCATGCGGCCCGGGCCGCGAACGTCGGCCCTGGGAAAACGGTCGCGGTCGTGGGGGACGGCGCCGTCGGCCTGTGCGGTGTGATCGCCGCCCGCCGGCTCGGGGCGGAGCAGATCATCATGCTGGGCCGGCATCCGGACCGGATCGAACTGGCAAAGGAGTTCGGCGCGACCGACGTCGTCAGCGAGCGAGGCGACGAGGCGATCGAGCGAGTTCGCGAGTTAACCGACGGAGTGGGGGCCCACTCCGTGCTCGAGTGTGTTGGGCTCGAAGAAGCGACGGTGACGGCCCTGCGCAGCACCCGTCCGGGCGGCGCCGTCGGCCGTGTGGGCGTGCCCCAGGAGGCGTCGATCTCCGAAGGGGAAGCGACGTTCTTCGACAACGTCACCATCTCGGGCGGACCTGCGCCGGCCCGCGCGTACATCGAGCAGCTCCTTCCGGACGTTCTCGAGGGCCGGATCGAACCCGGACGCGTTTTCGATCGCGCCGGGCCCCTGGACGAGGTGCCGGATGGCTACCGGGCGATGGACGACCGCGAAGCCATCAAGGTCCTGATCGAGCTCTGACAGCCTTCGTCAGCTGGGCTAGCCGCCCACGCTGATTGCCTCGCTCACCTGGAGCGAGCCACCGCGCGTGAGGAACGGGTGGCTCCGGACGAGACCGACGCCGCCTTCGGGAAGGGGTTCAAACGGCGATTCGGGCTCTCGCCCGGCGCGTACCGCGCGAGTGCGGGCGAGCCGCCGCCGATCGAGCTCGCCGCGATTCGCTGGCGGCGCGCTGAAGATCGCCCGGCGAGCGTCGGGCGATCGACGCCTTGACCTGAAGACGCCGTTGTCTCGGACAGAAACAGCAGATAGACGAATGTGGTTCGGCGTCCTATGCTGGCCGGGCGGCCCATGATTGAGCTGCCTGCGGGCACCGTCACCTTTCTCTTCACGGACATCGAAGGGTCGACACGTCTGCTCCGCGAGCTCGGCGAGCGGTATGCCGATGTTTTGACAGATCAGCGGCGGCTCCTCCGAGACGCGTTCGCCCAGTACAGCGGTCGAGAGGTCGATACCCAGGGCGACAGCTTCTTCGTCGCGTTCGGCGATGCAGGCGACGCCGTCCGGGCCGCCGCGGCCGCGCAACGAGCGCTCGCGGCCCACCCTTGGCCGGGCGAAAGCGAAGTGCGGGTCCGGATGGGCATTCACACCGGAGAGCCCCTGCTTGCGGGGGACCACTACGTCGGCATCGACGTGCATCGCGGCGCCCGCATCGCTGCGGCCGCTCACGGCGGGCAGGTGCTGATCTCCGCACGAACGAGCGCGCTCGTGCTGGGGGACGGCGCCGCCGCAAACGCCACCCTTCGCGAGCTCGGCGCGTATCCCCTCAAGGACCTCCCCGAGCCCGAACGGCTCTTTCAGCTCGTGCTCCAAGGCCTTCCCTCCACTTTTCCGCCCCCACGTGTTCACGAGAAGGCGCCCGCCGCGGCGGGACTGCCCGACTACTCTCTTCCGCCCGCCGACGTTCCTTGTCCGTACAAGGGGCTCGTCCGCTTCGAGCCCGAGGACAGCGACCTCTTTTTCGGCCGCGAAGAACTCGTCTCGGCGCTCGTGGCCCGGCTCGACGACTCGCCGTTCCTCGCCGTCGTCGGACCCTCGGGGAGCGGAAAGTCGTCACTCGTGCGCGCCGGTGTCGTGCCCGAGCTCGAGCGTGCCGATCCGTCCATTCGCGCGGGGATTATCGAGCCGGGCGAGCATCCGCTCCAGACGCTCGTCCGTGCGCAGGGGGCCGCTCTGGTCGTCGTCGACCAGTTCGAAGAAGTCTTCACGCTCTGCCGTGACCAAGAGGAGCGGTTTGCGTTTATCGACCGTCTGCTCGACAAGGCGAAGCAGGGTATCGGCGTCATCCTCGTGCTACGCGCCGACTTCTACGGGCACTGCGCCTCACATGTACGCCTTGCTGGGGCGCTCGAGGATCATCAGGCCCTCATCGGCCCGATGACCGAGGAGGAGCTGCGGCGGGCAGTCGAGCGGCCAGCCGAGCAAGCAGGGCTCGTTCTCGAGCCGGGCCTAGCCGAAGGCATTCTCCGCGACATCGTCGGCGAGCCGGGCGCTCTGCCGCTGCTCTCGCACAGCCTGCTCGAGACGTGGAAGCGGCGCAGCGGTCGGATGCTCACGCTCCTGGGCTACCTGCAGTCGGGTGGCGTTCACGGAGCGATCGCGAAGACCGCGGAGACGGTGTACCGAGAGATGCTCACGCCCGAACAGAAGACGTTGGCGCGCAACATCTTTCTGCGCCTGACCGAGCTCGGCGAGGGGACAGAGGACACCCGCCGCCGGGTTCGCGTCGGAGAGTTGACGCCCCGACGCGAGCAGGCCGGCGACATCCAAGAGGTGCTCCGTGTGCTCGTGGAAGCCCGGCTCGTGATGGTCGATGAAGAGACCGTAGAAGTCGCTCACGAGGCGCTCATCCGCCACTGGCCGACTCTCCGGGGGTGGCTCGACGAGGACCGGGAGGGAAGGCTCGTCCACCGGCGGTTGACCGAAGCCGCGCAGGAGTGGGAGGCGCTTGGCAAGGATCCAGGAGACCTCTACCGCGGAGCACGGCTCGCGGCGGCGACCGAATGGGCGGAGCCGCACGACGAGGAGCTCAACGAGCTGGAACGCGAATTTCTCGAAGCCGGCCGAAAGGCCGAGCTCGGCGAGGTCGAGGCGACCAAGAGGCGCAACCGGCGGCTCCGCGTGCTTGTCGCGGCCCTCGCGGTCTTCCTCGTCGCCGCGCTCGTCGCGGGCGGGTTCGCGCTCCTGCAACGCTCGGACGCGCAGCACAAGGCCCGCGTCGCACAGGCCGGGCGGCTCGCCGCTCAGTCGCGGGAGGCGGCGGGGCAGCATCCGGACCTCGCACTCCTCCTTGCGCTCGAGGCCGGCCGCCTCGACGATTCGATCGATACACGCGGTGCCCTCCTGGGCGCGCTCGAGCACGGCTCGCGGATCCGCGCATGGCTCCAGGGGTTCGACTCCCCCGTCAACGCCGCGGCGTTCAGTCCGGACGGCAGGCTCCTGGCGACGGTGACAGCGCGCGGGACCACGCTCTGGGACACGGCGACATGGCGCCCAATCGGACCGCCCCTCCGGTCGTCCCAGGGCGGCTGGGAGTGGGCCGATTTCAGCCCGGACGGGCGGACGCTGGCGATTGCGGGCGGACGTGGCCGCGTCGAGCTGTGGGATGTAGCGACCAGGAAGGAGCTTCGGGAACTCACCGACGCCGCGGCGACATCCGATGAGCCCGCGCTCGCCGTCGTTCGCTACAGCCCTGACGGCAGGGTCATCGCCGCGGGCGCGAAGGCCACGAACCACGTCACGCTGTGGGCCGCGGCAAGTGGCCACGTCATCGGCGGGCCGATCACAACCAAGCCGCCCGGATCGGGGGCGCAAGCGATCGCCTTCAGCCCGGATTCGAAACGGATCGCGGCCCCGGGCGCCCCCGGGACCGTTGGAATCTGGGACGTCGCGACGGGGCGGCGGGTGGGAGAGCCGCTAGCGATCGCAAGCGACGACGTGGAGGAGGCGATCTTCGCCGAGGGGGGCCGAGCGCTGATTGCGAGCGACGACTCTGGGTCGGTGTCCATGGTCGACATCGCGACGGGACGACTTATCCGCCCACCGCTATCGGTCGGCGACGAGCCTGCCGCCATGCTGGATCTAAGTCCGGACGGACGGCTGCTGGCCGTGGCTTCGGTCGCCGGGCCGGTCTTCGTCTGGGACCTCGAGACCGGCGCGCGGTATGGCTCCCCGCTCACGGCCGACACGAGCCCGGTCAACGACGTCTCATTCAGCCCTGACGGTCGGAGCCTGGTGAGCTCGCACCTGCGTTCGGCAGTCGTCTGGAACGTGGGCGGGGAACACGTCATCGGACAGCCGCTGGGCGGCGCCGCAGATCTGACCACCGACGTGTCCTTCAGTCCGGACGGCAAGTGGCTCGTCGCGGGGCGATTCGACGGCCGCACGGTGGTGTACGACGCGGCGACGCGAAGACAGGTTCTCCGGATCGGCGGCGATTCAGTCGTCACTGCAATCGGCTTCCACCCCGATGGCAACGTCATTGCCGTCGGAACGATCGACGGGCAAGTGCGATTCTTCGATCGGAGGAGTGGGGCGGCTGTCGGCTCCGCGCTCGGCGGAGGAAGCTCGGCCGTCTGGCAGGTCGCCTTCAGCCCTGACGGGCGGCTCCTCTCGGTGGCGCGCGATCCGAACGGCGTCGACGGGTTCTACGGCCAGCAGCGGCAGGGCGAAGTGCAGCTTTGGGACGTCCGGTCGCGGCGTCGCGTGGGCCGCCCGATCGTGCCGGGCGGCGGTTCGGTGCTCTCCGTGGCCTTCAACCCTGACGGCACGCTCCTGGCGACGGGCAGTTACTTCGGACGGCTCGACCTGTGGGACGTGGCCACCCAAGCCCACCACGGCAAGCCGATGAAGGCGGCGGACGACGGCGTCCTCAGCGTCGCGTTCGACACGAGCGGGCGGTTCGTCGCAGGTGGTGGAGCGATCGGACCGGTGCGGGTTTGGCGAGTCGCGGATCAGCGCCCGGCCTTTCCGCCTCTCTCTGGCCACACCGGCCCCGTCACCGGGACAGCTTTCGACCCGGCCGGCTCGTACCTCGCAACCACGAGTCTGTTTGGCGGAACGAGGCTCTGGGATTCCACCACCGGTCTCGGCTACGGCGACGAGTTGGCCGCAAGCACGAGGCCCGCCTCGGCTACATCCTCCATCGACCCGCCGCCCTTCCTGGGGCTGCGGAACGCTTTCAGCCCCGACGGCAAGCGGCTGGCTGTGGCTGGAGTCGAGACGCTCGCGATGCTTTGGGACGTCGACCCGGCGGTCTGGCGTCGGCGTGCCTGCGAGATCATCGGGCGAAACCTCAGCCGCGAGGAATGGAACCTCTACCTGCCATCGGGGACGCCCTATCGCGCGACGTGCTCGGAGTGGCCCACCGGCTGAGTTCCTGCCGTCGGGTTGCGCCACACCTCGTCCTTAGCTTGATGATTCGTGCAGGCCCTCTCGACGTCAGACGAGCTCGGATGGCAGCCCGCATTGCTCGAAGAGCCAGGGATCGGGGAAGCCGACGATCCCGGAGATCTCGCCTCCCTCGATCTGCAGCACCATCAGCCCATACGGTCGGTGCTTTCCGTCGTCGGCGAGCGCGTAGGCGGCAAGCGCCGGCTGACGGTTGGCGGCAGTCTCCACGAGCAGAATCTCGTCGAGTCGCCCCTCCAGTGGGACTGATGCGAAGAATTCGCCGATCGCCGCTGCGCCCGCGATCCGCATTCGCTCGGGCGGCATCGTCATGACGGCGTCGTCGGTCAGTAGCGCGACGAGCTCGTCGATGTCGACCGCTTCCCACGCCGCCATGAACCGGCTCACGAGCGCACGCTCCCCCGTGCTTGGCGCGTCGCGGTGCCTGTGCGTTCCCTTGAGGCTCGCACGCGCACGCTGTAGCGCGCTCGTCACCGCGCTGACCGAGTCATCGAGTGCCTCGGCGACCTCCTTCGCGGACCACCCGAGCACATCGCGGAGGATCAGCACTGCACGCTGTTTGGGCGGGAGAAGCTGGATCGCGGTGACGAAAGCGAGCTCGATCGTCTCACGCACGAGGAGGTCGTCCAGCAAGCGATCGGGATATGGCTGGAGGTAGGCGAGATCCTCCATCAGCTCCGCAGGCTGCGAGCGCCTGCGCGCGATCGCGGTGAGACAGACGTTGGTGGCGATCGTGTGCAGCCAAGTACTCAGCTGCGCGCGCGGCTCGTAGCGGTCGGAAGCTTTCCACGCGCGCAGCATCGTCTCCTGAAGTGCGTCGTCCGCGTCGTGCAGCGACCCGAGCATCCGGTAGCAGTGGAGGTGGAGCGCACGCCGGTGCGGCTCGATCCAAAGCGCGAACGCCCGCTCGTCCATCGCCGCCCCGGTCGCTACTCGGCCGGCGGGCTCGGTGGCTCGGCGCCGATCTCCGTCCACGCCCCCGGCTTGAAGGCGCCGGGCGCGCCTCCGAGCGCCACGAGCCGGATGCCCTCGGGACCCGGGCGAATCTGGCGCAGCTGCTCCGGACCGACGCGGGCCATCGTTCCCAGGCGAAGCTCGAACTCGCTCCCGTCGGCGATGAGGATCGCGGCGCCGCTCAGTGGGATGTAGACCTCCTCCTGGTTCGGGTCGAAAGCATCCGCGCTGTGGTTGTGGTTCGGGTAGCCGTCCCAGTGGGGTGGCAACGTGAGGACCTGCATTCCCCACGCGGTCACGCCGAGCTCGGCGCGCGCTCGTCGCGCGAGGCCGCCATGGATCGCGTCCATGTCATCGATCGATTTCACCGTCACGTCCGGCATCGTCCACCTCCGTCTTCGACTAACGCTCGGGAGGTTCAACTCGTGCGCCGCCTCAAACTAATTGGCGGCCCGGCGTGGCTCAGTCGGCGAGCGTCGGCTCGCGGCCCTCGTGCTCGGCGGGTGCCGGGCTGTCGCCCCGGAGACGGATGAGATACCACGCCTCGACCTCGCCCTTCCCCTTGATGGGGATCGTCCCGCGCGGCTCGAACTCGAACTCGTCGGCGAGGAGCTCGTACGTCGCCCGAGTCACCTGGATCCTCCCCGGCGTCCCGTGGGACTCCATGCGACTGGCGGTGTTGACCGCATCGCCCCAGAGGTCGTAGAGGAAGCGCTTCCGGCCGATCACGCCGGCGACCACCGCGCCCGAATTGATGCCGATCCGGAGCTCGAGGCCGAGGTGCCCGACTTCGTCGTCCGCCCGCATCGCCTCGAGCATGTCGAGCGCCATGAGCGCGAGCGCGCGAGCATGGTCTGCGCGTGGTGTCGGAACGCCCGCGGCGACCATGTAGCAATCGCCGATGGTCTTGATCTTCTCGAGCCCGTACCGCTCCGCGAGCTCATCGAAGTGGCTGAACAGGTGGTTGAGGTACCCGACGACATCCGCGGGCGGGAGTCGCTCCGACCAGGGCGTGAAGTCGACCACGTCGGCGAACAGGATCGACGCCGACCCGAACTGATCCGCGATGGGCTGGTTCTGGGCCTTCAGCTTGTCGGCGATCGAGCGCGGAAGGATGTTGAGCAGGAGGTTTTCGGCCTTCGCCTGTTCGCGCCGGAGGGCTGCCAGCGCTTCGCTCCGCTGGCTCGCGAATACCGCGAGCAGTGTGAACACGATGGCGCCGCCGACCGCGATGTTCAGGGCCAGCATCGTAGTCGTGAACCAGCCGGGCACGGGCGACCAGATCGGCCCCACGACCTCGCCCGTGATCCCGGACCCGAGGAACACGGCGACGTACGCGACGTACCAGCGGACCGCCGACCGTACGTCGCTGAAGACGAGCGCCCCGAGCGGCGCGAGAATGCCCCACAGGCCGACGCCGCCGGCGTCGAGGAATCCGCCGAGCGGGATCATCGACAGCGTGGGCGCGAGCAGGATGTCGACCTGCCCGACCCGAAGGAGCCACGGGAAGTCGCGCGTGCGCGAGAACACCGCGATGGCACCCAGCAGGACGCCGAAGTACACCAGCGGCACCACACCGACCGGCGATCCGAACGAGAGATACAGCGCCCCCCAAAGCGCCGCGACCGGCAGGATCAGCACTGAGATCAGGACCAGCAGCGCCTTTCGAGCGCGCAGGTCCTCGTCGTCGTGCGGATCCGCGCCGACGAGCGTCAGGCGCGCGGTGAGGCGACTCGCGGCCGCTCGGACGCCGTCCAGGAGGTGCATCCGGGAGACGTTACTCGTTACTCGTGGACGCTTCGGCCCTGCGGCCCTCTCCCCTTCGGACGCGGTAGTGCATGTGCGTGACGCCGCCCTCCCCCTCGAGGATCCGGGTGCGCTCGAGCTCGATCTGCGCGGGCGGGAGGCCCTCGAACAGGCGGCGGCCCTGGCCGAAGAGCACCGGGATGACATGGAGCTCGAGCTCGTCGAGGATGCCGGCGGCAAGTGCGAGCCGCGCGGTGCCAGCGCCGTGGACCAACACGTTCTTGTCCCCGGCAGCCTCCTTGGCCTTGGTCATCGCAGCCGTGACGTCGTTCAGGTAGGTGACCAGCGGCCATTGCGATATATCGATGCCGGGCTCGTGGCGAGCGAGGATGAAGATCGGCACGCCGTCGTGATGGTCGCCACCCCAGCCGCCGGCCGGTTCGAACGTCCCCCGTCCGGCGACGACCGCGCCGGTGGACATGAACTCGTCGACGACCGTGCCGTTGATGCCGCCGGAACGGCGGACGGCGTCGAGATCGAGCTCGCCGCCCCTCATGAACCACTCGTGTAGGCGGTGGCCGCCGTCCCCGAGGCCGTTGTCCGGTCCTTCGTTTGGCCCGGCGATGAACCCGTCGAGCGACGTGGACATGTAGAGAACGGTTGCGGACACGGCGTCTCCTCTCCTGGTCTGATCACCGCCTCGACGGAGCGGTCGAGTGCAGAATGTCGTAAGTCGATCCGATCGTGGTCGGTGACGGCCTCGCCCGCTCTTTTCGCCGGACGACCCGCGCATCCCGCTCGAGCTCTTGAGCGCTGAGACCTTGAAGAACGGCGTCCTGAACCTCAGCTACTCGAAGGCGAAGGACTGACGCCGGGGGACGAGACGCGACGACGGCAAAGATGCCGTCGTCAGCGATCTCACGCGTCGACCGGTAACCAGACGCCGTCGCGCATCAGGAGCCGCCCGGAGAGCTCATTCGCCTCACGCCACGCGCGGATCTCGATGGGCGCCACGCGCAGGTACACGTAGTCGCCGGACTCCGCGCGCGCGTCGAAGCCGGTGTGCTCCGCGTGCGCATCGGCGGCCGCTTCGTCAACGCCCTCGGTCACTCGACCGTCGACGAGCACGACATTGCGCGTCGCACCGACTGCGAGTCGCGCGACGCCGGCACGCAAGAGGTTCGTCGCGGTCCGAGACGAGCGCGGCGTCGCGAGCACGAGCGCGGTGCCGTCCCAGTAATGGGAGAGCGGGACAAGATGGGAGTTTCCCCTCTCGTCCGCGCTCGCCACCCAGCAGTCGACCTCCGTGCGTAGCAATTCAAGCGTGTCCGCCTTGCGTTGCGCACGCGACCGCGGCGGCGGCCTCACGCTGCGATCTTGGCCAGGAGTGCGTCGACCCGGGCGAAGCCGCTCGTCGCGCCCTCCTCGACGCCGTACTGCATCGTCGTGTCGCGCTCCTCGCTCGTCGCGAAGCGCATCGTTTGCGTCAGCTTCGTCCGGTCGCCGAGATCCTCGAACTCCAACGTTTGTAGGTGATTCTGGAACGTCTGCACGAGCCGCTCCGGCGCCTCGACGTCGCGGAACTCGCCCTCGACGACGCCGAACGCCGTGCGGAAGCGGTACGTGCCGCCAGGGCGGACGTCCATCTCCTCGACGACCGTGCCGTCGCCCCACCATTCGGGGATCAGCTGCGGATCCGTCCACACGGAGAAGACGTGCCCGCGGGGCGCGTCGAAGACCCGCTCGACGCGGATCTCGAGCTCGTTTGGGGTGCTGACTGTGGTCTCGTTCATCCTCAGCTCACCGCCTGCTTGACGAGCTTCGCGATCCTGGCCTCGTCGGCCTTGGTCAGCTTCGTCAGCGCGAAGGCGACCGGCCACATCGAGCCGTCGTCGAGCTTCGCAGCGTCGTTGAAGCCGAGCATCGCATAGCGCTCCTTGAACTTCTCTGCGTTGCGGAAGAAGACGACGACCTTGCCGTCCTTGTTGGCGTACGCGGGCATCCCGTACCAGGTCTTCGGCGTGAGGTCGGGGGCGCTCTCCTTGACGATTGCGTGGATCCGCTCGCCGAGGGCGCGATCGTCAGGCGACATCGTTTCGAGAGCGGAAAGCACGGCTTCTTCCCCTTGTGCGGCCGTCTTTAGCTCCTTCGCCCGCGCTTTCATCGCTGCCTTTTCCTCGGCGGTGAATCCGCCCTTCGTCTTGGTGGGGCTCATCGTGCTCCTTTCGTTCGTTCGACGACCTGCGCGAAGCGGTCGAGCCGCTGCAGCCACGTGCTGATGCCCTCGAATGCGTACGGCACCAGCATGCACCTGCGGACACGCCCGAGCTTCTCCGTCGTGACGAGCTCGGCCTCCTCCAGCAGCCGGACGTGCTTCCTCATTCCGGTCAGCGACATGCCGAACGGCTCGGCGAGCTCGCTAATCGTCGCGCTGCCGGCGCCGAGCCGTTCGAGGACGGCGCGCCGGGTCGGGTCGGCAAGAGCTGCGAAGGCGCGGTCGACGGTCCCAGAATACTGAACCATTCGGTTCACCATAGCACGTTACATAGGGCGATGCAAATCGACGGTGACGGCGTGCTTGTCGTTCCTGCGGCGCCTCAATGTCGCGGCCTACAATCCGGCGGCCACAGAACGAAACGGAGGGGAGATGGCGGTTGGAGTCTTGACAGCAGCGCCTGAGTTCACGAAGCAGATCTACAACGACGTCACCGAGAAGATGTTTGGTCACGCCTCCCCGATGCGGGAAGACGAGGCACCGGAAGGGCTGATCGTCCACAGCGCCGGCCAGGGCGAGCAGGGCTACTACGTCTACGACATCTGGGAATCGCGTGAGGCCTTCGAGCGCTTCATGGAGGAGAAGCTCGGCGCGGCGCTCACAGATGTCATGGGCGGCCCGCCGCCCGAAGGCGGAGCGCCGCAGTACTTCCCGATCGACGTGCTCGTCATCCCGGGCTGAACCCGACGGGAAGGCGAATCGGCGCCGCATGACCGACAACGAGCAGTTCTGGCGCGCGATCGTCACGGGCGACGCGGGCGTGATGCGGCGCGAGCGCCGGCGACACAGACGCATCCCTGGTGCGCCTCGCTGCAAGACGTGCCTCGTACCGTTCGGCGGACCGGCGGCACCCGTGGTCCGCGTCGTCCTCAAGCGTCGTCCATCCGCGAAGAACCCGAACTACTGCGACGTGTGCGAGACGTTCGTGCGGACGCATCCGGGCGGCGCCGAGGTCGAGATCTCGATGCTGTTCGCCGACGTGCGCGAGTCGACGACGCTTGCGGAGCAGATGCGACCGATGGAGTTCAGCAGGCTGATGAACCGCTTCTTCCACTGCGCGAACCGCGTCGTGATCGACAGCGACGGGGTCGTCGACAAGCTCGTCGGCGACGAGGTCGTCGCGCTCTACGTGCCCGCTGTCGGCCCTGACCACGCGGGAAAGGCGGTTGAAGCCGCGGGTGAGTTGCTGCGCGCGACGGCCGACCTCGTTCCGGTCGGTGCCGGCGTCCACACCGGCGTCGCCTACGTCGGCGCCGTCGGGTCCGACTCCACCGTCGCCGACTTTACCGCGCTCGGCGAAGCCGTCAACGTCACGGCCAGGCTGGCGTCGCTGGCGGCCGCCGGTGACCTGCTGCGCGCAACGGCCAAACTCGTTCCGGTCGGCGCCGGTGTCCACACCGGAGTCGCGTACGTCGGCGCCGTCGGTTCCGACTCGACCGTCGCCGACTTCACCGCGCTC
>DASQXE010000167.1:0-9733 GCA_035639875.1 Gaiellaceae bacterium
CAGCCGAGCGCAAGCCCGAGCTTCACCGTCCACTCGATCGCCGTCTTATTGGGGACCGGCAGCGTTCCTGGATGGCCAAGGCAGATCGGGCACGTGCGTGTGTTTCGCTCCTCGCGCGCGAGGTAGACGTTCTCGCAGCGGCAGAACATCTTCGTGCGCGTCTTCAGCTGCACGTGAATCTCCAGGCCGATGACGGGTTCCCACTCAGCCACGCAGACGCTCCGGGACATAGTCGAAGCCGATGGCTTTCTCGAGGGCGTGTCCAGCGCGGAAGAGAAGGTTCTCCGAGAACTGCGGGCCGATCAGCTGGAGGCCGACGGGGAGCCCGTCCGAGAGGCCGCACGGGA
Source organism: Gaiellaceae bacterium (assembly GCA_035639875.1). Lineage (GTDB taxonomy): Bacteria > Actinomycetota > Thermoleophilia > Gaiellales > Gaiellaceae > JAIBJP01. Next base: position 348 of record DASQXE010000167.1, read on the forward strand.
TCGAAAGACCGGGCAGGCCCGCCATGTTCGACGGGATCGTCAAGAGGTCCGAGAGGTACATGGCCAGCGGGTTCTCGGCCTTCTCGCCGATCTTGAAGGCCACCGTGGGCGAAGTCGGGCTGATCAGCAGGTCGAACTTCCCGAAGGCGGCGGCGTGCTCCTGCGCGATCACCGTGCGGACCTTCTGCGCCTGGCCGTAGTAGGCCTCGTAATAACCGGCCGAGAGCGCGTACGTGCCGATGAGGATGCGGCGCTTCGGCTCGGCGCCGAACCCCTCCCAGCGTGTGCGCTCGTAGAGTCTCGTCAGGTCGCCGTTGCTCTTCGTCCGGTAGCCGTACCGGACTCCGTCATAGCGCGCCAGATTGGAGCTGGCCTCGGCCGGGGCGACGAGGTAGTAGCACGGAAGGCCGTAGTCGACGGAGCGCGGAAGGCGGGTTTCGCCGAGTTCGGCGCCCAGGTCCCCGGCCAGGGCAATCGCGTTTCGCACCTGCTCCGCCACCCCGGGCTCGATGCCCTCGGCCTGGTTCAGTTCCCTCGGGACGCCGATGCGGATTCCCTTGAGATCGTCGCCTTCCGGAATTTCGACGGGCGCCGGAAGATCCACGGTGGTCGAGTCGCATGGATCGCGCCCGCCGATGATCCTGTAGAGCAGCGCGTTGTCGCGCACAGTCTTCGTGATCGGGCCGATCTGGTCGAGGCTCGATGCGAAGGCGACGATGCCGTAGCGGGAAACGGTGCCGTACGTTGGACGCAGGCCGACAAGGCCGCACAGCGAGGCCGGCTGCTTGATGGAGCCGCCCGTGTCGGAGCCGAGGGCCCACGGGGCGAGTCCCCCGGCAACCGCGGCCGCCGATCCGCCGGAGGAGCCGCCGGGCACGCGGGTCGGATCCCACGGGTTGTACGTGGGCCCGAAGCCCGAGTTCTCGGTGGACGAACCCATGGCGAACTCGTCCATGTTCGTTTTGCCGAGGATGGGCAGTCCAGCGTCCTTGCAACGCGCGGCGACGGTGGAGTCGAAGACGGGGATGTAGCCCTCGAGGATGCGGGAGCCGGCCGTCGTCGGGATCCCCTTTGTCGTGACGAGGTCCTTGTGAGCGATGGGGACGCCTGTGTCGGTTTCGCCGACGACGTGGAGATAGGCGTGCAGCTCGCCGTCGCGCTCGTCGATCGCGTCGAGGTATGCGCTTGTCAGCTCCTCGCCCGAGACCTCCCCACGCTCGAGGAGGCCGGCGGCGTCTTCAGCGGTCAGGCGCAGCGTGTCGATCATGGCGCGACCTCGAGGGGCCACCCCGTGCCACCACTCGCTTTCAGCGTAGAGCGGAAAAGCACGGACGTGGCGCAACGAAAGTGCTGAAAGTGCGCGAACTTCACGACCCCACCGCCGGCACGCGGAAGGCCCCGTCGGCCGGATCCGGCGCATTCGCCAGCGCCTCCTCGCGTGTCAGCGACGGCCGCGGCTCGTCCTCCCGCCACACATTGACCAGATCCAATGGATGTGAAGTCGGCTCGACTCCGTCCAAGTCGAGCTCCGACACCTTGCCCACCGCCTCCAGGATCGCGCCCAACTCGGCCTGCACCTGCTCGATGTCCTCGTCGGGGATCTCGAGACGCGCGAGCTTCGCGACGTGCAGCACGTCTTCTCTCGAAATGGCCACCTAACTCACCACCTTAAAAGGGACGGGCCCCGTGTTGGGGGGCCCGCCAACGGCACTCGAACTGTTCGGGGCTAGATGACCTGAACGTTCGCCGCCTGCAGACCCTTCTGGCCCTGCACGACCTCGAACTCGACGCGCTGTCCTTCCTGGAGAGACTTGTATCCCTCCTGAGCGATGGCCGAGAAGTGGACGAACACGTCCTCCCCTTCAGCGCGCTCGATGAAGCCGTAGCCCTTCTCGTTCGAGAACCACTTGACGGTGCCTTCTGCCAACTTACTGCCTCCTTCACAAACAAACGACGGCCCGGCTAGGCCGCCGCCTTTTCCTGACGCCGCATTCCTGCGCGGCGCTTGCAGAGTAGCGTCAGTCCAGGGGGAAGGCAAGCATGCCCGCCTGGTAGCGGGCCGCGCGCACCGTATTCCTGAGGAGAGAGGCGATCGTCATGGGCCCAACGCCTCCCGGGACCGGCGTCAAGAGGCCGGCCTTCTCGCGCACGTCCGCGGCCACGTCCCCGACGAGGCCCTCGTCGGTGCGGTTGATGCCCACGTCCACGATCGTCGCGCCCTCGCGAACCATGTCCGCGGTCACCGTGTTCGGACGGCCTACGGCCGCAACGACGACGTCCGCCTCCCTCACCACGCTCGGAAGGTCCCGCGTCCGGCTGTGGCAGATCGTCACGGTCGCGTGCTCGGCGAGGAGCAGGAGCGCCATCGGCTTTCCGACGATGTTCGACCGGCCGATGACGACCGCGCGTGCACCGACGAGATCGACCTCGTACTCGCGCAGGATCTCCATGATCCCGGCGGGCGTGGCCGCGACGAAGGTTGGGCTCCCCTGCAGGAGATGGCCTGCGCTGAAGGGATGGAACCCGTCCACGTCCTTGATCGGGCTGATCGAGCGGATGACGCGGTCCTCGTCGATGTGCTCAGGGAGCGGGAGCTGGACGAGGATTCCGGTCACGCCCTCGTCGCCGTTCAACGTTTCGACGAGTTGAAGGAGATCCGCCTCGGATGTCTCGGCGGACAACTGGTGGTCGATCGGCTCGATGCCCACCTCGCGGCAAGCCTTCTGCTTGTTCCGCACGTAAACCGCCGAGGCAGGGTCGTCGCCGACGAGCACGGTCGCCAACCCAACGGGCCGTCCGAGCTCTCGGATCTCCCCCGCGACCTCTTCACGAACGCGCTCCGCGAGCGCCTTGCCGTCCATCAGCACAGCCACGGCGCGACACGTTAGCCTCTTGGGCGCATGGAAACCGCACAGGTGCCGGGGAAAACGGTTGAAGACCGCAGTGCCTATGCGGGCGTGCTCCGCTACTACGAGCTGGCGAAACGGGCCGAATGGCAGGTCCGCGACCTGCCGTGGACCGACGTCCCGCCGATTCCGGAGTACAAGGGGACGCCCCAAAAGCTCGCCCGGCGGCGCGATCTCTGGCGGTCGGTGGTCACACAACAGCTCCAGGCGGACGAGCTCGCGGTCGAGATGGCCACTCAGCTCTTCCGCATGGCTCCCGATCCGGAGGCGAAGCTCTACTACACGACGATGGTGCAGGACGAATCGCGGCACACCGAGGCCTGGCTGCGGCTCGTCGAGGAATCGGGTGGGCGGGGCGAGCCTGATCCGTACCTGAACGAGCTCGCTCGCATGCAGATCGAGGCGGATACGCTCGAGGAGAAAGTCGTGAACATGCAGGTCTTCTACGAGCGGCTGATCATCCCGCGCTTCCGCCTGATCGCGCGCTCCTCCCGTGGAACCGTGCTCGAGGACCTCTGCAACCGGCTCACCGTCGACGACGGCATCCACCATGGATCCGGCATGGCCTACGCGCGCGTGTTGATCTCGAACGCGCCGGAGAAGGTCAAGAAGCAGATCGTGGCGGCCGCCAACCGCATGCTGCCGATCTTTGCGCAGCACGCTCTGTGGCGGCCGAAGGCGCGCGAGTTCGTCGCCGTACTCATGCGCGAGACCGACGTCCGGCGCCTGCGCGAGGACCTGGACACCGGCGTCCGCCTCGCCCAGTCGCTCGGCCTCGACGTCAGCGACGTCGAGCTGCCGCGCTGACCGTGTCCACGCGCAAGACCTGGCCGCGGAGGAACGATCCCGCGTCCATTCGCGCCCGCCAGGAACGGCTCGGCCTCGACGGGTCCGTGGTGGCCGAGGACCTGGCGCCTTATGTGAAGGCGACCGAGGCGCTCACGGGGCTCGCCACCGTCCCGGTCGCCGTCGTCGGCCCGCTCGAGATCGAGCTCGGTGAGTACGAGCTCGAAGAGCCCGACGGCGAGCTCGTCGAGCGTGCGCGCGCGCACGATTCCGTCTACGTGCCGCTCGCCAACACCGAGGGTGGGCTGTCGATCTCGCTTTACCGCGGCTCCCGCGCCGCCGCCGAGTCGGGCGGCTTTCGCACCTACGTCCTCCGCGACCGCGTGACCCGGGCCTCGGCCTTCTTATTCGAGAACGCCGCGCAAAGCGGGGCATTCTCGACGTGGATCGAGACCCAGGTCGGCGAGATGCGGTCCTGGCTCGGCAGCAACCCGGTGGAGGGTCTGTCGAGATACGCGAAGCTGCGCGAGCTCGAAACGCACGTCGTCGGACCGATGTGCCACGTCCTTTACACGTACACGACCGGCGATGCCGTCGGCATGAACATGATCACGCGCAACTCGTACGCGCTCAACCAGGGCTTCGTCGCCGAGCGCACCCCCGTCAAGCCCCGCCGCATCTACCTCGAGGGAAACATGGGCGGCGACAAGAAGATCTCCCATCGGTACTTCGAGCACGGTGGGCATGGGAAGACGGTGCTCGCCGAGTGCACACTGACGGAAGAGGCGATCGGGCGCGTGCTGCGCACGAGTGTCGAGGAGCTGCTCGACCTCACCTTCGTCGGCACGCACGGGGCGGTCGCGTCGGGAATGCAATCCGTTGCCTTCACGCCTGCGACGGCGATCGCCGCCCTGTTCATCGCCACGGGCCAGGACGTCGGGATGGTCGGGACGAGCTCGATGGCGCACGGGACGGCACTGCGCGTGGAGGGCGGGCTGAACGTCTCCATCCGCCTCCCAGGGCTCGAGGTGGCGACGATCGGCGGCGGGACGGCGCTGCCGTACGCGCGCTCGTGGCTCCGGCTTATGGGCTGCGAAGGGCCCGGCAGGGTCTATCGGCTCGCGCAGATCGTCGCGGCCGCCACACTCTCGCTCGAGATCTCCGCCTCGGCGGCGATGGCGACGGCGGGCTCCGAGAATTTCTACAAGGCCCATTTCGAGCGCGGAGGCCTGCGGTAGAGCGGATCGCCCCCCATCACGATCCGGCGTGCTGGGGATGCGGAGACGAAAATCCGGAAGGCATTCACCTGCCCAAGCCGGAGCACGAGGGACTCGAGCGCTACGAGGCGCGATTCTCGTTCGGGGCGCGCCACCAGGCCGGCCCCGGCATCGTCCACGGCGGTCTCGTCGGCGCAGCTCTCGACGAGGCCTGTGGCCTGCTCGCCACCTGGTATCGCTTCCCGACTGTGACGGCGCGCATGTTCGTGCGCTACCGCAGTCCCGCGCTCATCAACCGTGGCCTCACCCTCGCCTCGTGGGTGACCCAGAGCCAGGGCCGGCGCATCCATCTCGAGGCGCAGCTCCGCGACGGCGACGAGGTCCTGGCCGAAGCCCGCGCCGCCTTCCTCCACGTCCCGCTCGAGCACTTCCTCGCCTCACCCGAGGGCCGCGCAATCGGGGAAGCATGGCGGCGACGGCTTCACTCCGAAGGGGAATAGCCGCCCGAGCGCGTCTGCGGATACTTCGATCTGTATGGAGCGCTGTGAGGGCTACTACCGCCTCGAGAACCGCCGCTGCGACAGGACGGCGACGCGAGACGTGCGTGCGTCCGACGGCCACTACTACCAAGTGTGCGAGCACCATGCTCGGCAGGCGCTGACGACGAGCGTCGCCCACTGGAACGGCCAGTCGGACATCCGCAGCTCGGCACCGACGCCGCTTCGCACTCCGGTGCGTCGAGGCCGGCCTGTCGCGGTCGGCTAAGGGAATCCCTGGAGCGGGCCGATAACCGCGAGACGGCGGCAACGCCGCCGTCTCGGCTGGTCGACATCCGGGCCTGGGCGCGCCGAGGGATGTTGGCCCGTGGGTCGAAAAACGACCCGGATTGTGCTAATGAGATCGTTAAGGGAGAGTTCTAGCTGCGGCCTCTATTTCTCACGCTCGTGATCGCGATCGTGGCCGGTGCGACCACGCTCCTGACCAGCGCGCTCGCCGTCGTCGACGTCGCCCGTCGAAGCCCGTCGCTCCACACCTCACTCGAGACCGCGATCGCGGTCATCAGCGTGGCGGCGGCGCACCTCGTCCACGGACGTTTCCGGGAGAGCTCCGCGCGCACCGATCTCCTCCTCTTCTACTCGCTCGCCGTCTTTGCCATCACCAACTTGCTCTTTGCCGCGCTGCCCGCAGCCGTCGCAACGACCTATCCCGACGGCATCGCGACGTGGGCGCCGACACTCGGCGCGCTCGTAGGCGCCGGCCTCCTGCTCGCTTCCGCGCTCGCTTCCGACCGGCCGGCCGCCGCGCATCTCGCGGCGCGCGTCGACCGCCTCGGCGGCGCGCTCGTCACCGTCGTCGCAGTCGGCGCCATCATCTTGCTAGCCGAGGCCGGCCGGCCAATCGGCCCGGGATTCAACCCGAGCCGGTGGGGGTGGGACGATCTGGGCGTCCACCCCGAGGTCGGCCTCCAGGTGCTCATCTCCGCGCTCTTCCTCGCGGCAGGCTTCACCTTCGCAAGCCGAGCTCAGCGACACACGAGCGACCGGCTTCTCGGCTGGATCGCCGCAGGTTCGGTGCTCGCCGCCTTCGCGCGCGTCAACTACTTCATCTTTCCCTCGCTCTACTCCAATTGGGTCTACACCGGTGACGCCCTACGGATGTTCTTCTACCTGCTGCTCTTCGTCGGCGCGGCGCGCGAGATCCGGGGCTATCAGCGACTCGCGGCGGACGCAGCCGTCCTCGAGGAGCGGCGCAGAATCGCCCGCGACCTTCACGACGGTCTCGCGCAGGAGCTGGCATACATCACTGCGCAGACGAAGAAGCTCGCGCGTATGACGGCTGCTTCCGTCGACGATCGGCGCCAAGTCGACCACCTTGCGCGGGCCGCCGAGCGCGCGCTGGACGAATCACGGCGTGCGATCGCCGCCCTCGCGCAGCCGGTCGCGCAGCCGCTCGCAACGGCGCTGGCCGAGGAGGCGATGATGGTCGCTGCGCGCGCCGACGCGACCGTCGAGCTCGATCTGGCGCCCGACGTCGAGGTCGAGCCCGTGGCGCGCGAAATGCTCCTGCGGATCGTTCGCGAGGGAGTCGCAAACGCGGCCCGGCACGGCGGTGCCGGCAAGATCCTCGTCCAGCTTTCCAACGGTAGCGGACTCCATCTGCGGATCGTCGACGACGGCGTCGGCTTCGACTCGGCCGAGGCTGCCAAAGAGGGGCGTTTCGGGCTCACGAGCATGCGCGACCGCGCGCGGTCGATCGGCGGCGAGTTTCATCTGAAGACACGACCCGGCGGCGGGACCGAGATCGAAGTCGTCTTGCCGTGAGCGCCGCGACGAAAGTCCTCGTCGCCGACGACCATCCCGCGACGCGCGCGGGCGTCAGGTCCGCCCTCGAAGGGAGAGGCTTCGCAGTTTGCGCCGAGGCAGCCGATGCGGCCGGCGCGGTCGAGGGCGCCCTGCGCACGCGGCCAAGGGTTTGTCTGCTTGACATACACATGCCGGGGAACGGGATCGCGGCGGCGGCCGAGATCTCCGCGGCGCTTCCCGACACGGCGGTCGTGATGCTCACGGTCTCGCGGGACGACGACGACCTGTTTGCGGCGTTGCGGGCCGGGGCCGTCGGCTACCTGCTGAAGGACACCGATCCGGATCGCCTCCCGAACGCCCTCCAGGGCGTCCTCAATGGAGAGGCAGCGCTGCCTCGTTCGCTGGTCGCGCGCGTCCTCGATGAGTTTCGCGCCCGCGAGCAGAGGCGCCGGCGGCACGGGCACGTACTCGACCTGACGAGGCGTGAATGGGACGTCCTCGAGCTGCTCGGGGAAGGTCTTTCGACCGCGCAGATCGCCGAGCGGCTCTTCATCTCGCGCGTGACCGTGCGGACACACGTCGCGGCTGCCTTGCGCAAGCTGCGCGTCCCCGACCGCAAGGCCGCGATCGAGCTCCTCCGAGAACTCGCGCGCCGCTAGCGCCGGAGCAGCGCGCCCTGCGCGATGCGGATGATCCAGATCGACGAGAGCAGGGTGTAGACGAGCGCCGGAAGGCCGAGCACGAAAGTCGTCAGGAGCGCGCGGAGCACGGGACTGGAAGCCGGTAGGAGCGAATGAAGCGCCGGCACGAGCAGCTCCCCGACCAGAAGCGCAGCGACGACGTGAGCGACAGCCGTTCGAATCCTGCCCGGTGCGAGTCCGGGGAAGCGAAAGTTGATCCACAGGGCGATCGCCCCGGCGCCAGCCGTCAGAGCTATCAGGAACTCGTGAACCGTAACCGTCATCCTCGAGGGCGCCTTCCGCGCCAGACTTCTATCGGACAGGCCGGACGGTTCCTACACTACCCAAAGGTCGCTGATCGTACACGACCTGTGGGGGGCGAAAACGGGGTCTGGGTTGTGCTAGGCGGGAAAGCGCCGGAAAAGCCTCGTCGACGGCACGGCTCGGCCCAGACGCGCCCGGGCTGTAACGAGTGCAGCTGACTTCAGACGAAGCGCGGGAAGTTCGACGTAGCGGTACGTGAGCGCAGACAGCGTTCCGCAGAGCACCGCGAGAAGGGCGAGAGTGGCCATGAACCCGCCCGGCCCGTACGAAATGAGCCCGTGCTCCCGCATCCAGAAGAGAAGCGGCTGATTCCAGAGGAAGATGCTGTACGAAACGACGCCGCAGGCGATGACGGGGCGCGTCTCGAGAAACCGAAGCCCAAGCGGGCGCCTCGCTTCCGTTCGCTCCGGCAGGACCACAAAGGCGAGGAGAAGGGCAAACGGGAGCGGGACGACGAGACCGGTCCACTCCCGCGCTCCCGAAGGGAGCAGAAGCGCCAGGGCGAGGAAGGCGAGCAGGATGGCGCCTTCCCCGTAGAGGCGTGATCGCTTGCCGGGCAGGCCGACCATTCCTTCGTCGTGGAGGATCTTGACGACCGCCACAAGCATCCCCCAGGCAAAGACGTCGGCGTAGCCGAGAAAGCTGAACTGCATGACGGCGTGCCAACTGGTCGACATCGACGTCCGCCCGCCGAACAAGAACGCGGTCGCGACTTTCCCTCCCACTCCAATCGCGACCATCAGAACGACCGGCGCCAGGATGGCCCATCGGCGCAGGCCGCGACGCGCAAGCCGCCGATCGACGAGGACGGCCGAGAGCACGATCAGAGGCAAGGTGACGTAGAAGACGACTTCGATCGCCAGGGACCAGGTGGGCGTGATGCCGGTCCACAACGTGCGTGGTGAGTAGTTCTGCATGAGCAGGAAGTCGTTCACGAACATCCGCAGGTCGCGGGTAATCCCCGTCGCGTACTGGTGAGGCTGGTATCCGATTACGGCCGCCTGGAGGACGAATGCAGTCGCGGCGAGGATGACCCAGTACGCCGGCAGGATCCGCAGCGCTCGGTTCCGGTAGTAACGGCGAAAGCTGGGAAGCGGCTCCTCTCTGACGATGGCGCTCGCGTACGGCCGGTACAGCAGAAAGCCCGACAGAACGAAGAAGAGGACAACC
>DASQXE010000168.1:0-3419 GCA_035639875.1 Gaiellaceae bacterium
GCCGAGCAAATCCGCGCGGCTTTGTGGACTCCGAGGCCGACGTACCGCTCCTCACCGCGGACCGGCTCGCCTGTGTGAATACCCATCCGCACGCTCAAGGGCATCCCCTTCGGCCAGCGGTGGCTCTTCAGCGCACGCTGAGCGCTGGCCGCAGCTCGGACGGCGTGCGCCGCGCTCCGAAAGGCGATGAGGAAAGCGTCGCCCTGGGTGTCGATGACGTGGCCGCCGGCCTCCGTGAAGGCCGCCCGCAGGAGCCGCTCGTGCTCAGCGAGCACTCCTGCATAACGGTCGCGCCCCAGCTCCTGCAAGAGACGGGTCGACCCTTCGATATCGGTGAAGAGGAAGGTGACGGTCCCGCTCGGGAGATCCGTCATGGGGGCACCTCCGTTCCCGGCCCAGAATACGCCCCTCCGTTCTTAGGAGAAAGCGCGCGCCTACGATTGCTGCGTGACGACTCTCTACCTCGCGCGCCACGGAGAGAGCGACTGGAACGCGCAAAACCGCTTCCAGGGACACACGGACCGGCCTCTCACCGATCTCGGCCGCCACCAGGCGGAGCGATTGGCCGAGGAGGTGGCGGCCCTCCGGCTCGCCGCGATCTACACGAGTCCTCTGCAACGCTGCACCGAGACCGCGGAGATCGTTTCGCGCCACGTGGGGCTCGAGCCGGTCGTGGCCGGGGCGCTGTGCGAGGTCGACGTCGGGAGCTGGGCCGGCCTCACACGCGCCGAGGTCGAGCGGCGCTTTCCTGACGGCTTTCGCAGCTGGATTTCCGGTGGCAACGGCTGGCGCGACGGCGAGACCTACGAAGAGATGGCCGAGCGTGTCCTCGCCGCGGTGCGCTCGATCGCGGCAGCCCATCCCGGCGAGGAGGTCCTTGCCATCTCACACGGCGGCCCGATCCGTGCCGTTCACGCCGCCGCGCTCGGGATGGACGTTCAGACCTATCGTCGGATGCGCCGTGTCGAGCCCAACGCGCGCCTGTCCGCTGTGGCCGTCGAGAACGGGCGGATCGCGCGGATAGACTGAGGCCCGGTGGAGGACTACACGAACAAGTACAAAGGTGAGCAGGTCGAGGTCGAGCTCTTCGGAGGCGAGTACCAGGACGGTACGCTGACCGCGTATTGCGGCATCGAGGGCGTTCCGCACATCGAGCTCAACGGCCACATCCTCATCCCTCTCCAGAACATCGCCTCTCTCCACTGCTCGAGCCGCTGCGATGCACCGGAGCCCGATTGGCCTCCGCGCGGCCTCACGGGCGCCGAAGGCGAAGAGCCCTAAGCCTTGTTCCTCGCGGCGCGCAACGTCGCGAAGGCGTACCTCCTCTTAGGCGGCTTTGTCGCCATTTTCTCGGCCCTCGGGTGGTGGCTCGGCGATTTTCGGCTCGCGAGCGTCTTCTTCGTCGTCTTTCTGCTCATGGCGGGGACGCTGCACTGGTACGGCCCGCGGATCGTGCTGGCCTCCCTCGGGGCGCGCGAGCTCACCCTCGCCGAGGGGGCTCTGCTGCACACGACCGTCGAGCGTTTGGCGCTCCGCGCCGGCGTCGCGCGGCCCCGCGTTTACGTGATTCCAGACGGCCACCCCCGCGCCTTCGCCGTTGGTCGCGGCGCGGCAGCCTCGGCGTTGGCGCTCACGCAGGGCCTGGTTACGGCGCTGCCCCCGGCCGAGCTCGAAGGAGTCCTCGCCCACGAGCTCGCCAAGGTCAAGCACCGCGACGTCATCGTTCAGACGCCGGTCGTCGTCCTCGCCGGGTGGCTCGTCGAAGCAAGCCGGATCGGCGGGTGGCTCGAGCGCGCGCTTCTCTTCGTCCTTGCGCCGGTGGCCGCAAGCCTCGTCCACGTGCTTCTCTCTCCGCGCCGCATCTTCGCGGCCGACTCGCGTGCGGCGCAGATCTGCGAGTCGCCTCACGGACTCGCTGACGCGCTCATCCGCCTCGAGCAAGCGATCGAGCTCGTGCAGTTCAGGGCGAGCCCCGTCACCGAGCCGCTCTACACGGTCAATCCGTTCGAGCCGGTCGGCCTCGCAGCGATGTTCTCGACTCACCCGCCAATCGGGGAACGCGTGCAGCGGCTCCGCGAGCTCGATCCGGAGTGGCGCCAGAAGCTGCGAGCGGCTTAGGAGGACACTGAGAAGAGGGCCTTGGCCGCCTCTCGCATAAAAATCCTCCAGGCCGAGTCGATTCCGCGGGCGGGCGTTCTCTCGAGTGACTTTCGGGCCCCTTCGCCCGAGGTTTGGGCAGGCGCCGCAGTGGGGTAGGCCGCTCTTGTTAGTCAACTGCGGAGGGATGCGCTGCTGCGGGCGCGGGCTTCAGGATCTTGTCCATGTTCGCGAGCGCATTCCGGGGGGTGTGGAAAATGAGCGATCCTCTTGTCCAGGCCGGGACGGCTTCTGACCCTGTCGTGGACGGAACCACGTCCACGACTGTGTCACCGCCGCCCGAGCCCGTGGATTCGGCGCCGAGCGTTTCGGCGCCGACGACGACGGAGCCGGTCACGGCTCCAACGACGGAGCCTACAACCGCTCCACAACAGCCAACACAGCCCGCGCCCGTTGAGTCCCCTCCGTCCCCATCGGGCGGAAGCGAGCCGGCACCAGCACCAGCCCCGAGCGGAGGAAGCGAGCCGGCACCGGCACCAGCCCCGAGCGGAGGAACCACGACTGGGACCGTTACCGAGGCGCCGACTCAACCGGCTGGGTCCGCGCAGACGACCACCGATCAGCTCAGCGGCTCCACTAGTACGACGCCGGATCAAACTCAGCCGCCGGATGGTGCGGCCCTGTCGGGCTCAACAAACAGTCCGACTGACGGCGCGGGTGGAACGAGTCAGACGGTGGATCCCGCCCCCGGCACGGACGCGATCAGCGGTACGACCTCACAGGTGGTGCCGACCACGGACACGCCGACGCTGACCGGAGATGCCGGGAGCTCGATCGGAGGCCTCGATCCGACTACGAGCGGACTCGACCCGGCTGCCGGAACAGGCGCCCTCGACCCGGTCGCACCGGCACTGCCTGGCAGCGTCGATCCGACCACAACGGTGCTAACGGATCCTGTGGGCGGCATCGACCCGACGGCTGGTAGCGGGGTTCTCGACCCCGTCGCACCGGCGCTGCCGGGCAGCATTGATCCCACCACGACGGCGGTGCCGGATCCAGTAGGCGGCATCGACCCGACTGCCGGGACAGGCGCCCTCGACCCGGTCGCACCGGCGCTGCCGGGCACCGTCGAGCCGACCCTGCCCGACCCCGGCCTCGTATCCACTCCGCTCCCCGACCCCATCGGAGGGACGGACCCGACCGCGGGTAGCGGACTCCTCGACCCGGTCGCACCGGCGCTGCCGGGCAGCGTCGATCCGACCACGACGGTACTGCCGGATCCTGTAGGCGGCATCGACCCGACGGCCGGTAGCGGGGTTCTC
>DASQXE010000169.1:0-2753 GCA_035639875.1 Gaiellaceae bacterium
CGCGGATGCTGCTTTCGGATCCGCTCGAGGCAGGTGAGGCCGTCCATCTCGGGCATCCGCATGTCCAGGAGCACGAGGTCCGGATTGGTCCGGGCGATGAGCGGCACGACCTGCCGGCCGTCGTTGGCCATGCCCACGATCTCGATGCCCTCCACCTCGGCGAAGGTCCGCTCGAGGGCTTCGAGGATCATCCGGTGGTCATCCGCAAGCAGAACCCGGATCGCCATTCGCGCTCCTCTCCCCAGCGCCCCCGGCGAGCGGCGCGCCCCCGCAGGCGCCGCCGGGTTTGCGTTTTCCACAAGCGCAAGTTCGCAGGCCGGCGCGAGTCCTTCAATAGGACATCCGTACTAATCGGCGAAATTGCAGACGAAAGGCGTGCCCATGGCAGCTCCCGCATGTCGAGAAATCCACACCATCCACGATTGACTTTCCACAGAGCCCGAGCTAGAGATAGAGAAGCCTCGATGGAGAGATCGAGAGAGCGCTCCCTGCGGCCGGGAGACGGAGAGTGACGGGATACCCGAACGATTCGCTGCGCGTGCTCGTGGTCGACGACGACGACCACTTCCGCGCCGCCCTCGCGGAGCTGCTAACGGCCCACGGTCTGGAGGTCGTCGCCACGGCGAGGGACGCGAGGGACGCGATCGACGTGTCGCGGATGCTGCGCCCGGACGTCGTGCTGATGGACGTCGAGATGCCCGGCCGGAACGGGATCGAGGCGATCCCGGGCGTCCTCGCGGCGTGCCCCGAGACGCGGGTCGTGATGCTGACGGTCTCCGGTGACGGCACCGACGTCCTCGAGGCGCTGCTCGCCGGCGCCACCGGCTACCTCGTGAAGGGAACGGACCCGGCCGCGCTCGTCGCCGGCATCCGAGCCGCCGCGGCCGGCGACGCGCTGCTGTCCCCCGGCCTGGCGACGAAGCTGCTCGCGCGCGTGCAGGCCGCCGCTCCGGTCGCGGCCAGGAACGGCGCGCTGTTGAGCGAGCGCGAGCTCGAGGTGCTCCGGCTGCTCGCGGCGGGGAAGGCGAACGCCGACATCGCGCGCGAGCTCTTCCTCAGCCCGTACACGGTGCGAAACCACATCTCGAGCATCCTGGCGAAGCTCCAGATCGCGAACCGGACCGAGGCCGCGGCCTACGCGATCAGAAGCGGCCTTGTGAATCCCTAACGCGTCGCGCCGAGCACGGGGTCAGACCGTGCGCTGGAAGTACGGCGTCGCAACGAGCGCCGGCGCATCGCGTCGGTCCACCAGCTGAACCGGCCGGTCGCCGGAGAACGCGTAGGTCTGTCCGGTGACGGAGCCGCGGACGCGAACCGCCGACCGTTCCGAGTACGCGAGGGGGACTGCGTCGCGCGGAGACAAGGCTTCGCGCGACGCCGGCGGACCCGGTGCAGTCGTGGGAGCCGGAGTCGACTCAAGCGCTGCTCGCTTCTGGCCACAGCATCCGATCGCCCTCACCCCCTTCCACCCCGCGCTCGAACACGACCGGACTGCTCGACCGGCTCTCGAGGAGGCACGCCGCCCCCGAGACGGCGAGCCACACGGGGACGAGCTCATGCGGTCTGCGCGCGACGAAGAGGCTCGCCGGAGCTGCGACCCAGAGGCTCAGGCACTTGAAGCAGTCCATCAGCTTTCCGCCCGGTGTGCTGCCGAGCCGCGCGCGGAGGCGAACGACGACGTCAGCCGGCCCGTCCTCGCTCGCCAGCAAGTGCGCGACCCGCCAGGTTGCGAGGACGGCGACGCCGAATCGAACGGCGGACTCTCCCGGCGTCATCCGCCTCCACCCTCGTGGTGCCTCGGCTCGAGGTCGTTGCAGATGCAGATCGGCCAGATGTCCGAAGCCTCGTGTCGTCCGCCGGGAAGGCTCGGGCAGATCGACGTGTCCCACGTCCCCATGCTGAAGTAGTAAGCGCAGCACGTCCCGCGCTTGAGCGGGAAGCCGGCGGGAGTCGTGGGTGGCGCACAGACTGCGTCGAGCTGCCTCGCATCGAACACTGTGAGAACGCCCGGCGCCTTCGGTCCGACCGGCGGAGGAGGCGGCGTCGCACTCGCGCAACGCACGCCGGGCTCGCCGACGCGACCGGTGCCGATCGTCGTCGGGCTTCCTGGACCCGGCACCGGTAGCGCCATCGAGGGGCCGCCTTGCCGGGTCATCGCGACGCTGTACCCGCCGAAGTTGTCGCTCGGGGCGGCGAAAGTGCCTTCGAGGATGTACTCGTCGAACGCGATCCCCATTACCCCGAGCGGCCATTCGACGGCGCAGTTGCCGGCGCCCGGCAGACCACTCAGGTTCAGCGTCGCGCACGGCGGCAGCTTCTTCGGCGGCTCGTCCGGGAAGAAGATCTCGACGCCGTCGAGCTCGCCGTGGATGGCCTTGTTGTCGACCCACATCCACTGCGTGTCGTCGAAGGTTGTGCCGACGGTGTCCTCGACCGTCAGCCGCAGGGTGAACCTCCCCGAGCTGCAATTGGCGCCCGGAAGGGGCTGCGCCGCCCAGACCCCCGGCGCCTCGGGATCGATCGGAAAGGCCTGCGGGAACCCGGGCCGTGTCTCCCACCGCGTGGGCCAGAGCTCGCACCACTTGATCGGGAGGCTCGGGGGACAGGAGCCGCCGAAGAGGGCCGCGATGCAGTCCTCCTGCAGCACCCAATAGCTCGTCAGGTCGAAATGCCCCTTCTGGACCGCCTTCTTCTGGCAGGCCGTCGCGTAGTCGACCTGCCAGAACTGCGTCCACGGTCCCGGATCGGCCGGC
>DASQXE010000170.1:0-7030 GCA_035639875.1 Gaiellaceae bacterium
CTACTGCGTCGGGGAGCTGGAGGACGAGCGCGAAGCGGGCCACACCGACGAAGTGCTACGGCGCCAGGTCTCCGTGCTCTCGCGCCACGATCGGCTCGTCGTTGCCTACGAGCCCGTCTGGGCGATCGGGACCGGCAAGACCGCCACGCCCGAGGAAGCGCAGGAGGCGCATGCTTTCATCAAGACGCTCGTCGACCTCCCCGTGCTGTACGGCGGCTCCGTCAAACCCGAGAACGCGGCTGAGTTGCTGGCGGAAGAGGACGTCGAGGGCGCACTCGTCGGCGGCGCCTCGCTCGACCCGGAATCCTTCAACGCGATTTGCCGGACCGCAGCGAGTATCCGCTCGTAGCCCTCGTCATCCTGGACGGCTGGGGCTGCGCACCTCCCGGTCCGGGGAATGCGGTCGAGCTGGCGGATACGCCTGTCTTCGACGACCTCTGGGCGCGCTTCCCGCACACGACGTTGGACGCCTCCGGCGAAAGCGTGGGCCTTCCGGCCGGGCAGATGGGCAATTCCGAGGTCGGCCACCTCACGATCGGCGCCGGCCGCGTCGTCGACCAGGACCTCGTCCGGATCGACAAGGCGATCGAAAACGGCTCGTTTTATTCGAACGCGGCCTTGACGGCCGCGTTCGAGAGGGCCCGGAGCCGAGGAGCGAATGCGCATCTCTTGGGACTCACCTCCTATGGGGGCGTCCACTCGCACTTCAACCACCTGCGTGCGCTGCTCGAGCTAGCGCGGCGGGAGGAGATGGGCAAGCGCACGTTCGTGCACGCGTTCACGGACGGGCGGGACGTGCCGCCCACCTCCGCTATCCGCGACCTCCCGCAGTTGGTTCAAGAAGCACCGATCGTCACCGTCGCCGGCCGCTACTACGCGATGGACCGCGACGGCCGGTGGGACAGGACCGATCGTGCTCTGGCAGCCATCGTCACCGGCACGGGTAGGCAAGCGACGGATCCGGTCGAGGCCGTCCGCGCGAGCTACGACGCCGGGATTACCGACGAGTTCATCGAGCCTGTCGTCCTGCCCGGGCCGCGTCTCGCACCCGACGACGCGGCGATCTTCTTCAATTTCCGCCCCGACCGCGCCCGGCAGCTGACCCAGCGCCTGCTTGAGGGCGGCTACGACCTGACGACAATGACGCGCTACCGCGACGACTTCGAGTGCCCCGTCGCGCTCGAGGACCAGGACGTGCAGGAGACGATGGCGGAGGTCCTCGCCGACCACGGGATCCACCAGCTGCACGTGGCGGAGACCGAGAAGTACGCCCACGTCACGTACTTCTTCAACGGCGGTCGCGAAGAGGAATGGAATGGGGAGACGCGGATCCTCGTCCCGTCGCCGCGCGACGTGCCGACCTACGACAAGAAGCCGGAGATGTCGGCCGCCGAGGTGGCGGAGCGGTTCGAGGAGGAGGTCGGGAACGGATACGGGTTCGCGATCGTCAACTTCGCGAACCCCGACATGGTCGGACACACCGGCGTCATTGCCGCGGTCGTGAAGGCGGTGGAGACCGTCGACTCCTGCCTCGGCCGGGTCGTAGCGGCGGTCGAGAGGCTGGACGGCGTGTGCCTCGTCACCGCCGATCACGGAAACGCCGAGCAGATGCTCGAGGAGGACGGGGAGAGCCCGCACACGGCGCACACGACCAACCCCGTCCCGCTCGTCGTCACGATCCCCGGCGCGAAGCTGCGCGACGGCGGCTCCCTCTCGGACCTCGTCCCCACGTGCCTCGCGTTGCTGGGGATTCCCCCCGTCCAGGGAATGACCGGCAGGGAATTGGTTACTAGGGTGTAAAGACGCGGCTATACTCGTCGCCACCCAGCGGCCAGCGACACCTTTGCCACTTCCACAGCCCGACCTTGACGTCCTCCGCAAGGCGCAGCGGGGTGACGAGCGCGCGTTCCGGGTCATCCTGAACACGTACGAGACGCCTGTCTTCAACTACGTGCTTCGCATGGTCGGCGATCGCGCGCTGGCCGAGGATCTCTCCCAGGAGATCTTCCTCCGCATCTACCAAGGTCTTCCGGGCTTTTCCCTGCGCTGCCGCTTCACCACATGGCTCTTCCAGGTAGCGAAGAACCGCGTCCTGGACGAGCTCCGGGCGCGCGAGCGGAAGCCACAGAGCACCCTCACCCTCGACGATCTTCCCCCGCTCGAGGTCGTCGACGCTCCACCCGAGCGCGTGGAGACCATAGACGCTGTCTGGCGCGCCGTCGCCGACCTCAACGCCGATCTGAAGATGGCGCTCCTCCTGCGCGACGTCGTCGGCCTCTCCTACACGGAGATCGCCGACGCGCTCGAGATCACGCTCGCGACGGTGAAGTGGCGCATCTTCAAAGCGCGTGAGGAAGTGCAGCTCGCGCTCGTCCGCGAGGGCGTCGCGGTCGAATTCGGCGACCAAGCGGCGACCTCTTAGAGCACTTCTCTAAAGGTTTCCTAACCCCGATGGGGGATCTTTCGCTGTCGCCGCAAGTTTTCGGCCGATCTTCCCTCTAGCTCTCTAAAGCCCCTGCCGAAAGGACGCCTATGAAGAAGCTCTTCCAGCTCAAGACGATCCTGATCGCGCTAGCGATCGCGGTTCCGGCCGTCGCCGCCGGCACCGCGGCCGCGACAGGCGCGTTCACCGGAGGTCACAAGGCACCTGCGCCCGTGGTCCGCTCAGGCGATCTCGCGACCGTGGCGCCGACCCCCGACACGGCGGACGACGTCGTCGAGGCCGAGGATCAGAACACCGAGGACCAGGCCGAGCCTGCAGATGAGGACCAATCCGAGCCGGCCGACACCGAGGAACAGGACACCGAGACCGAGGCCGACGATCAGGACGAGGTCGAGCAGCCTGAGGCCAACGACGAAAACGACGACCAGGCCGAGGTCGAGGACGACCAGGGCCAGGACGAAGACCCGGGCGATCAGGGCCAGGACGAAGACCCGGGCGATCAGGGCGGCGACGAGGGCGGCGACGACTGAGCCGGCTCGCTTCGAAACCGGCCGCCTCTCGCCTGAGGCGGCCGGTGCTCGCCTAGGTGACTTGTTCGAGGAGCACGGGCGCATGGTGTACGGCCTGTGCCGTCTCCTCCTGCGCGACGCGGACGAGGCCGAGGACGCCGCGCAGCAGGTCTTCCTCTCCGCGTACCGGAGCATGCTCGGCGGCGCCGAGCCGCAGGATCCGGCCGCGTGGCTTGGAGCGATTGCCCGCAACGAGTGCAGATCGCGGCTCCGGGCCCGAATGGACAGGCCGCTCGCCGTCGTCGAGGAGCGTGACGCGTCGACGCTCGATCTCGAACACGTGGCCGCGCAGCGCGCCGAGGTCGAGTCGCTGTGCGCGGCGCTGGCCGAGCTTCCGCCGCAACAGCGCCAGGCCATCGTGCTACGGGAGTTCTACGGGCTCTCCTACGACGAGGTGCGGGCCGCGCTCGGGCTCACCGATGCGGCCGTCGAATCGCTGATTTTCCGCGCCCGCAAGCGCCTCCAGACCGAGTTGCGGCCGGCTCGGCTGGCCTCGGGAGCGCTCGCCCTGCCGTTCGCGCTGCGGGACGGGATCGCCGCCGCGGTGCCGGGCTTCGCCTCAGCCTCGGGATCCGGGGGCCTCCTTGCGAAGCTCGGCTCGCTACCGCTCCTGGCCAAGCTCGCCGCCTCCGCGGCGACGTTGACGGCCGCAGGGACGATCGGGTTCGCCGAGCTCCAGGCCCGCGACCACGACCGCGGGAGCTCGGCCGGCAAGCCCGTCACGCGAGAGGTGAATCACGGGGCCCGGGTCAGCCCCGCGCGTACGACCCGTGCCCCGGTCGTGTTCGAGCGCGCTCTCCCCGGCGCGGGAGCGCACGAGGGAAGCGACGCCGAGCAAGGCGAGGAGCGAGCCGAGGGCGAGGGCGGCGGGAACGAGGGCGAGGGCGGCGGAGAGACCGCGGCGGTCGAGCAGCGCGAGGAGACGAGCGGCTCGGGTGAATCCGGCGAGTCTGCGGAATCGGGCGAATCCGGCGAGTCCGGATCGGATTCGGGCGAGTCGGGCTCCGGCGACGGCGGCGACGGCGACTGATCAGATTCCATGCCCGAGCCGCTCCGCGAGCGCCTCGGGCAGACCGCGCGCCCGGATCTCCTCCTGGGTCTGCTCGATTGGATATTCGACCCGCCGGTACGCGGCGCGGTTGCCATCGAGGTCGAGCAGCAGGTAGGCGGCCCGCGGATCGCCGTCCCGCGGTTGTCCGACGGCGCCCGGGTTGAGGATCCAGCGTCCCTCGCCGGATAGGTCGAGCTCGGTGCCACCGGGCGCGATCATCGTCTCCAGGCGATCCTGCGCGAGCCCGAACGCGAGAGCGACGTGGCTGTGGCCCACGAGGAGGATGCGGGCGTCGGTTTCGGCGAAGGAAGCGAACGCTGCGAGGGGCGTGAGAACGTATTCCCACACGGGGTCGCGCGCGCTCGCATGGTAGAGCTCGACCTCGCCTTCGGCCGCTTGCGGCTCCAGCGACTCGAGGTACGCGCGGTGTTGCGGCTCGAGCACCGAATCCGTCCAGCGCGCGCTGTCCGCAGCGTCGGGTGCGAAGTCCCCCAAGTCGAGGCGTCCCAGCACCCCGAGGTCGTGGTTTCCGATGAGGCAGACGTCCGCCCGCTCGGCGACGAGCGCGCAGCACGGATTGGGCTGGGGGCCGTAGCCGACGAGGTCGCCAAGGCACCAGACGGCGTCGGGCGAGTCCTTAGCGATGGAGCCGAGGACGGCCTCGAGGGCATGGAGGTTCGCGTGGATATCGGAGACGACCGCGACGCGCACCGGCGCCGTCTACGCAGGCCTATCGGTCTCGGGCAGATTCCTGATGCCCTCGCGGGCGGTCCATTTCGACCAGCTGTCGTTCATCGCGTCCATGAGCTCGCGCATGAACCGCGGCGACATGTTCACACGGCTCACGACGACACCGGGCACGTCACCTTCCTCGACCTCGTGGTCGATGCGCGCGAACGTGATGGTGAACTCGTAGTCGGAGAAGCTGACGTTGGCGAAGTTCGCATAGGCGCCCGCGAGGTGGTCGGGATCCAGATGGATGTTGAGCTGGCGCTCCTGGCCCTCTTCTTCCACAGCCCTACGATATAGCCCCATGCCTGCCGAAGCGATTGCCCGAATCGAGCGTGGTCTGGAGGACGGCCTCGGGGTCCAAGTGACGCTCGAACGCCCTGGCCAGGCCGAGCACGGCGACTATGCGACGAACGCGGCTCTGCGCGCCGCACCCGTGAAGAGGCGGCCGCCGATGGAGATCGCCGAGGAGCTCCGAACCGCCGCGACCTCGGTGTCGGGCGTCGCCGAGGCGCAGGTCGCGCCCCCTGGCTTCCTCAACCTCTGGATGTCGCCGGCCTGGTACGGCGAAGCACTCGCGGAGATTCTCGGCGCGGGCTCCGAGTACGGATCCGGCTCGGCGGCCGTGACGGAGCGAACGCAGGTCGAGCTCGTGTCGGCGAATCCCACGGGGCCGCTCACCGTCGCTTCGGCGCGGAACGGCGCCTACGGCGATTCCGTCGGACGCTTGCTCGAGTTCGCCGGACACGACGTCGCCAGGGAGCACTACGTCAACGACACCGGAACCCAGATCGACCTCTTTCGGGAGTCCGTCGACGCGCGGAAGCGTGGGGAGGAGCCGCCAGAGGGCGGCTACGCCGGCGATTACGTTGCGCGCCTCGCAGACCTGGAAGGCGACCCCGTGGAGCTAATGGTGGGCGAGATCCGGGCGACGCTCGAACGCTTCCGTGTGCACGTCGACGACTGGGTGCTCGAGAGCATGCTCGACGTGGATTCGGCCCTGGCCCGGCTCGAGGGGCGCACCTTCGAGCAGGACGGCGCGGTGTGGCTTCGCACGACGGATTTCGGTGATGACAAAGACCGGGTCCTCATCCGCGCCGACGGGCGGCCGACGTATCTCGCGCGCGACGCGGCACATACGCTGTGGAAGTTCGAACGCGGCTTCGAGCGGCTCATCTACGTCCTCGGCGCCGATCATCACGGCTACATCGCCCGCCTGAAGGCGCTCGCGGCGGCATTCGGGCACGACCCCGAGGCGGTCGAGGTGCTCATCTACCAGCTCGTCCACCTGACGGAGGGCGGCGCGGCGCGGCAGATGTCGAAGCGGCGCGGCGACGTCGTTTTCCTCGAGGAGCTGATCGACGAGATCGGCATCGACGCCGCGCGCTGGTACCTCGTGCGCTCGAGCCACGAACAGCCGATGGACATCGACGTCGACCTCGCGCGGGAGAAGAGCGAGAAGAATCCCGTCTACTACGTCCAGTACGCCCACGCGCGGATCGCCGGAATTCTGCGCAACGCCGGCGACGCGAGGCCCTTGTCAGAGCCGCCGCCGGAGCTCGAGCCGGAGGAACGCGAGCTCGTCAAGCGCCTGGCCGAGTTTCCGGGCGTCGTCGCGGAAGCGATCGAGCGCCGCGGACCCCATGCGTTGCCGGTCTATGCGATTCGCCTCGCGGACGACTTCCACCGCTTCTACCATCGCCACCGCGTCCTCGAGAGCGACACCGAGCCATTCCGTCTGGCTCTCTGTGGCGCGACGAGATCCGTCATCGCGCGCGCGCTCGACCTGATCGGCGTGGAAGCGCCGGAGCGAATGTAAACCTCAGCTCGCCGCATCGCGCAACGAGCGGAGCACCCAGCCGTCGAGCCGGAGGAGGTCACCCGGACGGCGCAACGAGGGCTTCGGGAGCACGTGGGAGAACGCCTGCGTCACGGTCAATCGCGCATCGGGCGCGGCCGCGACGAGCGCCTCCGACTGCGAAACCGGGAAGTACTTGTCTTGCGGCGGAGAGATGAGCTCGACCGGCATGGTCAGACGTCGGGCGCGGGTCAGCGGTGAAAGCCGCGCGACTGCCGCCTTGAGCGTCGCGGGGAGGGCGGCGTAGAGCTGGTCGAACCGGCGCGGGTCGCGATTTACGACGAGCTCGAGAACGGACTTGGCCTCCTGAGGAATGTCGACGAGGGGAAGCGCGCGGATGCCGGCGAGCGGGTCGGGATCGTCGTCGTTTACAGCCTCGA
>DASQXE010000171.1:0-31254 GCA_035639875.1 Gaiellaceae bacterium
CCGTCCACCGCCTGTCCCCGCGGGAGCTGCGGGCAGGGCGCCTCCGGAGGAGCGTCCGCGCGGCGCTACGAAGCGGTGCGCTGGTCGAGCTGAGCCCCGGTCCCCACCGGCCACGGGTGCTCGACGTAGTGGCGGACGCGGCCGGCGTCGGTTCCTCGTCGGAGAGCTTTCACGCCGGGACGGGGGGCGTCCTGCTCGTCCGCGGCCGCCTCTCCGACGGCTCCGCTGCCGTCTTGAGGGTAGCGCGCGCCGGCGCTGCGCGCGATCCGGCTGCGGCCGTCGGGACGCTGGAGCTCCTCCGGCGAGAGAGCGTTCCCTTTACGCCGCGACTCCACGCACACGGCTCCACAGCCGGTGCATCGTGGCTTGTCGAGCGGACGCTGTCAGGCCGCAGGCCTCAGCGCGTGACGGATGCGTTGGCCCGCCAGATCGCGGACCTCTGCGCTTCGTTTCCTCGGGGCGAGGGCCCCCCGACTGCAACGGCCGAGGACCTGGGCGCGATCGCGAGGCTCCTTCCCGATCGGGCCGAAGCGATCACACGGCTCGCCGCGGAGCTGTCGCAGTCGCTCCGGGACTTCCCCTCGATCATGCGTCACGGAGATCTCTGGGCAGGGAACCTCTTGGTCGACGGGCGCGGAGGCCTCTCCGGCCTCGTGGATTGGGACGCAGCGCACCCGGCGGCCGTCCCTGGTGCCGATCTGCTTCAGCTCGTCGCCACCGAGGTTCGCCGGTCAGCCCGCCTGGCGCTCGGCCCTGCGTTCCTCACCCGTCCCTGGCGCCTCGCGTCGTTCGCTCGGGCCACCTGCGGCTACTGGCCGCGAGTCGGAATGCACCCAAGTGAGGACGAGTTGGACGCCGTGGGCGCTGCCTGGTGGGGGACGGAGGTGCACGGGACGCTCGCCCGTCTCCCGCAGCGGGCGAGGGATCCGAGCTGGCTCGAGACCAACGTCGACCTCGTCCTGAGCGGGCTCGGCTACTGACGGGCGGACTCAGCGCGTCGGGTCAAGCTGCCCGTGCTCGGCCAGCACCTGCCCGTAGACGCGGTCGTAGGCCGCGCCGACGGCGGGCCAGTCGTAGCGGGGCCGGACGTAGTCTCCGCCGGCCCGTCCGAGGGTGCGGGCGAGTTCGTCGTCCTCCAGCACCCTGACGAGGTGCGCGGCGAGCTCCTCCTCCGTCGAGCCGACGAGCAGCTGCTCTCCCGACGTGATGTCGTCCAGCCCGCGGTGGCCGAGCGGGGTCACGACGCACGGCAGGTCGGTCGCCATCGCCTCGAGCAGCTTCGTCTTGATCCCGGTTCCGTCCAGGAATGGCCCGGCCCAGACCCTACTCCCCGTGAGCCAGGAGCGCATGTCGTCGACGCCGCCCGTCACGTGGACGCCCTCGAGCGCTTCGAGCTCGAGGACTCGGGGAGCGGGATCGCGCCCGACGATGACGAGATGGGCGTCGGGCCGGCTCGCGCGCACCCGGGGCAAGACGCGTCGCACGAGGAACTCCACCGCGCGGACGTTCGGGGCGTAGTTCATCGCCCCGTGGAAGACGATCCGGCTACGGTCGATCGGCGCGGCCCGATCGGGCGCATAGGCACTCGCCTCGAAGCCGATCGGGATGATGGTGAAGGGCAGTGTCGGATCTCGCTCCCGCAGCTCGGCGAGGTCTCCCTCGTTGCTGACCACGACGCGATCGAAGCCGCGGTACTCCGACTGCTCGAAGCGCCGGACGCGCTGCGCGTCCGCGCGAAGGAGGGCGCGCCGGAGGCCGCTCGCGGCTTCGGCCCGCGCATCGACGTTCAGGTGCCAGGTATCCATGACCATGAGGATCTTCGGCATTCCTGCGAGCTCACGCTTGAGGCGCGCCAGCTTCCCGGGCCCAACGTGGACGAGATCGGGCCTGAAGCGGGCGAGCTCCTCCCGCAGCGGCTCTACCAGGCCCCGGACGAGGCGCTCCGCGCGCAGCGGCCGCCGCTGGAGCATCGCCGCCGCCAGATCGCCGGCGTTCTCGACCGTGCTCGGCTTGTCGTAATCCACGATTCGCATGTCCGCCTGGATCGCCGCGTCGGGCGTCTGGCCGGGCATCCGGTACCCGATGAGCCGGACCTCGTGCCGTCGGCCGAGCTCGGGCACGAGACCCATCAGCTGTCGCCTGAAGCCCGTGTTCGTTGGGGGGAAGGGGACATCGGAAGCGCAAATCAAGATCCGCATGCTCACATCCTCGTCGCGGATCGCATTGGTTTATCCGCTCCGGAGGTAGCGCCGCCAGATGAGGCGCGTGACCTCGCGGCGCACCTCCTCGGCGTCTCGGGACGCGTCCACAACCACCGCCCGGGGGAGGACAGGGAGCAGCGCCCTGTAAGCCTTGCGCTGCCGCTCGAGCAGCTCGAGCGTCTTTTCCCCTTTGCGCGCGTAGAGCACCTCGCCCGGCGCGTCGAGGAGCATGACCAGCTCGGGCGCGGGACATGCGTGGGCGAGAAGCCAGCGGCGAGCCTGGCCCAGTCGGTCGTACCGGAAGCGTGTCGGCAGCAGCGCGTCATACGGGTAGCGATCGAAGAGAACGAGCCGCCCGCGACGCCGGTGGTAGCTGCCTCGAAGCCAGCCTTTCCACTGGTTCAGGAGTTGGCCTGTGAACCCTATCCCGCGTACGCGACGGATCGTCCCCGGACGCGGCGCCCGGTAGAGCCCCATCGTGATCACGCGCACCGGAAAGTAGAACGAGCGCTCTAGAGCGTATCCGAGCGTCGACTTCCCGGCTCCGTCGGGAGCCAGCAGCGCCACGGTGAGCCCACGCCGCTTGCTCGGGTGGAGCGCCTTGCCCGACCAGCGATGAGCCATGTTCACGACCGCCCGACGCCGTGCGTCTCGACCCTGACCCTTGCGCCAAGTCTCCGCGAGCGCAGGTCCGAGACCCACCAGCGAAGCCCAGTCGCGCCCCTTCGCCGTCGCGACGAGGCGGCTGGCGCTCCAGTGCGGCGGACAAAGCGAATCGGCCAAGCGAGCGAGCGTACCGTCCGTCCTTGCCGCTTCCGCCAGGACAGGGAGGCGCGCAGCGTCACGGGCGTCGACGCCGCTCTTGTCGATGATCCGGTGGAGCAGCAGGGTCCAAAAGGCATCGTCCTCGCAGAGCAGCCAGACCGCGCCAACGCGTCGCCGCCGTGCCAGGCACTCCGCCTCGGCGCCCGTGGCGAGCTCGTAGTTCGGGCCGAAGGCGAGCTCGGTGACGAGGTCGAGCTTGAGCCAGAGATCGGTCGCCACATCGTAGGCGACGAAGAACGAATGCGACCCGTACCCCCAGGCTGACACCCGCATGAAGTCGAACCGCTCCGCCGCAGTACGGAAGCGGGCGAGGACCTCGCGCGGCACGAGGAGGTCGACGTCTCCGGGCGGCTCGGCCAGCTCCGCCTCGCCGCGCAGGAGACACCAAGTGACGCCGTCCTCGTCGAGAGCGCGGAAGAGCCCTGCCAACCTCGGATGCGGCGCCGGGAGCAGCCGCCGGTCGGGTTGCCCGGAGCGCCCGAGCGGGCGATCGGCGCCGGCCCGGGCATCACGGCTCATCGGTCGCTCCGAGCATCCGCGCGGGAGCCGCGGCGTCGAATCGTTCGCGCGAAGCCTCCGCAGCCCTGAAGAGCCGTCCGAGGCCAGGCGCGTCGCGGCGGTCGATGGCCAGCCGAAGGATGTTGACGTAGCGACCGCTTCCGAGCCGGCGCGGCGGCAGAGTCGCCGCCTCCTTGAGCGCACGGTGCACCCAGCAGAGATAGAACAGGGGCCCGACGAGGTCCGGTGCCAGCCCCGTGTGCGCGCAGAAGCGGACCGTCGCCCCGACGAGGACGTCGTTGAGCGGCGAGTCGTCGAGGTAGTGCTCGGCGAAGCTTCGCAGCGCGTCCCGCGTGCCGGCCGCTCGGGACACTGTAAGACCGTAGCTTCGCAGAAAGTGGAACAGATCCCAGAGCGGCATGCCGCGCGGGTCCGCCGCTTCCCAATCGAGGAAGGCCGGAAGGCCCTCAGCCGTCACGACGACGTTCCACGGCCCCGGGTCGCCGTGCTGGAACACGAACGGAAGGGCGCGCCCGGGCTCCGCGAGCGCCTCCGCCTGACGACTCAAGAAGGTTAGGTGATGCCGCTCGAGCCGGTAGATCGCACCGAAGCGGTCGACGAGCGCTCCGAGGACCTCGGTCGAACGCGGCGCTCGGGGCGACGCACGACGTGCGGTGCGGACGCCGAGCTCGAGCAACCAGTCGACCGCCGCGCGGGCATAAGGGCACTCGGCGCTCGCCTCCGTCCGCTCGAGAAAGGCCACCCCGTCGACGGCCGTTTCACCGAGGACGGCCAGCGAGGCATGCGAGTCGAGAAAGAGCGGCCGCGGGACGGTCCCGTCGTCGCCGATACCCTGTTCCCGAAGGAGGTTAAGCGCGCGCCACTCATTCTCGAGGCGCGGTTTGTGCCTCGCTTCGCGGGTGATCTTTGCCAGGTAGGCCGGCGCCTCGCCCGCGCCGTCGAAGACGAACAGGAGGAGCTTCTGAGAGCCGTACCGGCCTGGCGCGGCGAGGCCCCATCTGCGGCCGGCGAGGTCGATGCCCGCTCGTGCGGCGATCGTCTGCACATAGCGCGGCGGACCGGCGCCTTCGGGGGAATGCGTCCGGTGGACGAGAAGGCCACGGCGCCGCGCGACGCGGTTCACGAACGGGTCTCGTTGCAGCACGCGCAGGGGATCGCGGAGGAGCCGCCGTCGGAGGATGCGCCAGGCAAGAAATCGCCGCTCGAGATACGCGACCGCCCGCCTGTCTTCGAGTGGGGCGGCCACGCGCACGTCTCCCGCAGCCGGTCCTAGCCAGAGGAGCTGCGTCCCCCCGAGATGCCCGAAATGCCGGTGCTCGCGCCGGCGGAGCCCGAACGACCGATATTCCACGTACACGGTCCCATCGACTCCCAAGAGACGCTCGACTTCTCTCCGAGCTCGCCGGTTGGGGCGGCGGGGCAGAAAGACGAGGTCGGCGCTTTGCTCCTCGATCGCAACCGGCTCGCCCGCGCGCGTCGCGAGCAGGGAAACACCGGCCGTTTCGCGTGCCGTCGATTCGAGCTTCCCGAGCTCGCGCCGAGACGCACACACAACGACTTCTGCTCCGAACCGGGCAAGTGCCGTGAGCGCCTCGTTGGTGGGAGCCCCCAGACAGACGATCCGGCCGAGCTCGAGGCTGGGAAGAAGGAAGCTCCAGCTCGCACCGCGGTCACCGGGCAGGTTGCTGCCCGGCGCAAAATTCTCCCCCAACGCGGCATCGGCTGCGCCCATCGTCTGGAGAGAATTCCTCAGAAGAGGCGTTCTCGACACAACACCGTGCCGATGACGTTTGCCTTTGCGATCCTGAGCGCCTCGAGGGCCGAAATGAGCTGCTCTCGCCTCGTGTGACCGCTCTCGGCGACCACGAGTGTTGCTTGGGCTGCGCGCGACCACGCGAGGCTGCTCGGCGACCGATCGACCGAGGGGGCGGCGAGGATGACGAGATCTGCGTCCCCGAGCATCGTCTCGATCATCTGGGTCGCCTGCATGACGTCGAGCGGCTCCTTGCGTAGCCGCGGACGGACGATCACGAGACCCGAACTCTGGACCCGGAAACGGTCGAGCGTCGACTCACCGACCCGAAGCGGTCGGGCTTTTCGCGCAAGCTCTCTTTTCGGCCTGCGCTTCCCGTCAAGCCCGAAGATCCTGGTCAGGTCGTCCGCGTCGGCGCTATCGACGAGAACGACCCGCTTACCCGCCTCGCTCAACACGGCGGCCAGATTGGCCGCAAGGCGGCTCCCTGAGCGGCCGCCACGCGGGTCGAGGACGAGCAGACTTCGCGGCAGACCCTCGCGCCCCGACATCTCGATCTTGGCTGCCAGCAACCGGTAAGCCGAGGCCGCATTCGAGTTCGGGCGAGCGTCCACGACCAGCGGTCGCTTGGATCGAGACGGCGGCTGCCCGTCGACCGCTCCTAGAACGCTCACCGGGGCCGCTGCGGCCAGGTCTTCCTCGTTTCTCACGACCGTGATGAGGGAGTCGACGAGGGCTGCAAGCCCAAATGCTCCGAGGAGCCCGGCAATGGCCGCAAGAGGGACGATGACGAGCGCCGAAGGCCCGGTCGAGTGGGTGGGTGGAGTTGCCGGCTCGACCATCGTCAAAGTGCCTTCCGGCGAGGTGCTGCCGTGTTGGGAGGCCCACGTTCTGAGCTCGTGCGCGACCGCGTTCGCAATGAGGGCCGCTTCCGCGGGGTTACGGTCGCGAGCTCGGATGGCGATCAGCCGTGTGACATCGCTTGCCGTAACGCTGAGCTTGTTCTTCAACGCGGCACCCGAGCCCTGAACGCCGATGCGACTCGCCGCGGCCTGCAGGATCGGAGCGGCCGTGGCGACGTCGGCGTACGTTCGTGCCTGGGAACCGGCTGCCTGGATGACATCGCGATTGCCGCTCACGGGCCCGACGAGCAGCCGGGACTGGGCCTCGTATGAGGGTGGCACACGAGAGGCAACGAGGAAGCCGACCAGCGCCGCTGCCGCGGTTCCCACGACAAGGAGCGACCACCAGCGTCGAACGAGAGGTAAGACCACGCTCACTCTGGACGCCCCTTCGGCTCGCTTCGACCGGGCCTTGTCCCGATCCCCGGCATAAGCTTAGTGTTCCGGGGCTTTTTCTTCTGCGGGAAGCGGTCTCTTGTCCTGGAGTGCGGGCGCGCGGCTATGAATCGATGTTGATCTTTGACGAGGGCCATTTCGGCGAGTTGAAGGAGGCATGGGCGGCGGGCCTCCCCATCATCCTTCCCGCCGTGGGCGTCTCCCTTCTGCTCGCGCTCCTGGCGGCGATTCCACCTTCGTCGCTCCCAAGCTCGAAACTCGCGGACTGGGTCGCCTTCCGGCGCCGGCAGCTCGCTCTCGCAGCTGCGTCGCTCTGGCTCAGCGCGGCCGTCGGGCTTGCGATCGTCTTCTGGGCTCTCTAGTGCTGCGGCTGCTCAGGATCGGGCAGCGCTGTCGAGCTCGTTCTGCGTCGCGGCCAGCTGTTGTCGAAGCCCGTCTGCCAGCGCGGTTTGGGGGCTCCAGCCGAGCTCGGAGCGGATACGCGTCGTGTCGGCGGCCGTTCGGCGCACGTCACCGGCTGCCGTGGCCTCGTAGCGGACTTCGAGGCGCCTTCCTGCGAGCCGCTGGGCCAGGGCGATCACGTCGCGCAGCGTCGTCTCGCTTCCGCCGCCGACGTTGTAGACCGTGTTGGCCAAGCCGCTCTCCATCGCCGCGATTGTCGCTTCGACGGCGTCGCCGATGTAGGTGAAGTCCCGCGACTGCTGCCCGCTCCCGTAGACGTCGAACGGCGCGCTCCTGAGAAGCGCCGAGATGATGCGCGCGAAGGCCATGTCCGGGCGCTGGCGGGGCCCGTAAACCGTGAAGTAACGGAGAACGACCGTCTCGAGGCCGAAGCACTCCGCGTACGTGCGCGCAAGCGACTCGCAGGCGAGCTTCGTCACGCCGTACGGGGAGATCGGCCGAGGCCGCACGTCCTCGTGGGTGGGATACGACTCGGCGTTGCCGTAGACAGAGGATGTCGAGGCGAGCACTACCCGCGTTCCCGACTGCGCGGCTGCCTCGAAGACTCTTTGGCTGGCGAGGACGTTGTCTCGCAGGTAGACCGCAAACGTCGCGCCCCAGCTTCCGCGGACCCCGGGCTGTGCGGCCAGGTGGAAAATTCCTTCGATGCCGGCGAGCAGCGGCGTGATCGAGTCCTCCGCGAGGTCGGCCTCGACGAACGAGAAGCTCGCGTGGTTCTGCGCGGCCTGGACGTTCGATTCCTTGCGTTCGCGGTCGTAGTAGTCGGTAAAGGCGTCGATGCCGAGCACCGTATGCCCGCGCTTGAGGAGCGCCTCGGCGACATGCGATCCGATGAAGCCCGCGCAGCCGGTGACGAGGTAGCGGCTCAACCTAGTGACACGTGCCGGAGCCCGAATCGTTGAACGTTTCCCCGGCGACGGGAAGGAACTCCCAGTCGTAGCCGGTCGTCTTCACGGTCAGCTCGAGGACACCCCACGTGTCGTCTTGGCGCACTTCCGTCGTGGGCAGCGGATCGAACTTGAAGGGACGGAGATTGCCCCCTCCGGTGCCGACGACGAAGAGCCGCACGCCGCTCGCATCGTCACGCTCCCCCTCCGCGTTCATTGGCGCGAACCGTTCGTAGCTGTGCTCGTGGCCGGTGAGGAGGACGTCGACGCGCTGGTCGTAGAGCACCTCCCAAAGGGGACGGACCCTCGCCGTGTCCTCCGGCGTCCCGTAACGGCCGGAACTGAAGGGCGGGCGATGCCAGTACGCAAGTGTGCAGAGCGCGTGGTGCCGCTCGAGGTCACGCCGTAGCCATCGCACCTGCGGGTCTCCTGCCTCGCAGCCCCCGACCCGCCAGCAGTCGCTGTTCAAGACGACTACGTGCCAGGTCCCGACGTCGTAGCTGTAGTAGTAGCGGTCGTACGGACCGCCGCGCGCACCGAAGAAGTCCCAGTAACCCTGAGCGTTCTTCGTCGCCTCGTCGTGATTTCCGGTTGTCGGCTTCGTTCGCTCCTTGAACCGTCCCCACGACGGGCCGTAACACTGCTCGAACTCCTCGGGCGTGCCGTGCTGGTAGGCGAGGTCGCCGAGGGCAAGAACAGTCGCATCGGGATTCTGCGCGAGAATCTTGGCCGTCGCCTCGTCGCCTTGGTGGTCGCATTCGGCAATGTCCCCGGCCGCCAGCAGCACGTGCGTTCCGGTCTCGTCGGCGCCGCTGGTGTCTCCATTTAGTGACGACCACGCGATCACGCCCGCGCCTGTGACCGCGACAAGGAAGACGAAGGCAGTGACGATCCTGGCGCGCATCCCCCGGGGTACGTCTCGATCTTAGTGGCTGCGTCCCGTACGGCGACAGCTGGACACCGGCCATCTGGCCACGCCAACCTTCGTGGTTCGCGCTCACGGGAGACCGTACCGGCCCGGGCGCCCGCCGTCACCGCGCTATCTTCACGGTGGACGCATGACCGGG
The DNA here is from genome assembly GCA_035639875.1 of Gaiellaceae bacterium. GTDB lineage: Bacteria > Actinomycetota > Thermoleophilia > Gaiellales > Gaiellaceae > JAIBJP01. Next base: position 9,013 of record DASQXE010000171.1, read on the forward strand.
TGCAAGTACGTCGACGTTCGGCGCGGCACGTCCTCGCTCGAACGGACGCTCGATCCAGGAGCTCCGGCAGCCTTTTTCGAGGCGACCGAGTGCGACCGTAAGCCCCCGCCCAGCACAAACGGGCGCGGATGAGCAGGGCTCTAGGCGCCCTGGTCGGTGTCGCGCTGGTCGGGACCCTCGTCGGCACGGGGTGGGCGCTCCTCAGCGAGCAGGCAAGCGACCGCCACGCGGCGGAGGAGCGCGCCGACTCCCGGAACTGCGCGCGCGGAGCGATGCCGGCCACATCGTCCAGAAGCACTCCACCGCCCACTCACCGGCTTCCGGTCTTCTCGCACGTGGTCGTGATCGTGATGGAGAACAAGGAATGCGGCGACGTGATCGGCGACCGCCATGCTCCTTTCCTGACCAAGCTTGCGCACCGGTACGCGCTCGCAACGAGCTACTTCGCCATCCGCCACCCGTCGCTCCCGAACTACCTCGCGCTCACAGGCGGGTCGACTTTTGGAATCGCGTCCGACTGCACGGGTTGTCGCGTGCGGGCGACCAATCTGATCGACCAACTCGAGAGCGGGGGCATGTCGTGGAAGGCCTATATGGAGGGGCTTCCGCAGCCGTGCTTCACCGGGGTGGCTGCCGACGGCTATGTGAGGAAGCACGATCCCTTCCTCTATTACAGCGGCGTCGTAGGCAATCACGCACGCTGCTCCCGGATCGTGCCTCTCACCGAACTCTTTCTCGATCTGCAGAGCGGCAGCTTGCCGGCCTTCACCTGGATCACGCCCAACCTCTGCCACGACATGCACGATTGCGGCGTTGCCGCCGGAGACCGCTTCCTCGCCAGCCTTGTCCCGCGTCTTCTACGTGCGCTCGGGCCGAGGGGCGTGCTCTTCGTCACGTGGGACGAGGGGGAGCCGGACTCCACGGGTAGGTGCTGCGAGAAAGCGTCAGGCGGCCGAGTGGCGACGATTGCAGCCGGGCCTCTCGTGAGGAGGGGCGTCGAGGTGGCGATCCCCTACGATCACTACTCGCTCCTGCGCACGATCGAAGACGCGTGGCGGCTGCCCGAGCTTCGCAACGCAGGTTGCCCGTGCACGCGCCCGCTTACGGCGCTCTTCGCGGCCCCTCACTCGCACGCGGGCCCGTAGCCAGGACCCGGGAAAAGGCGACCGCATCGACCTTTCCGCCCCGTGCCGGGCCTACTCCAGCGGCGAATACCCGTGTTTAGCAGTGATCTTTTAGGAGGCGCATACGGGATTCGAACCCGTGCTACCGCCGTGAGAGGGCGGCGTCCTAGGCCACTAGACGAATGCGCCCGGCGAGGAGACAGGCTAGCGAATCGAAAAAAGGAAGCGGCGGCCGCGATGGCCGCCGCGATCCGCTGGGCCGGGCATGCTGGCGGTCATTCCCCGGGCCGCAGGAGGAGTTGATCCTCAGGGGATAATCTCGGCGGCCGCGGCGGAATCTTGAGCCCTCATCGCCGAGAATTCCGCGGGGTCCGCGTGAACGTCACGCGCGGGATCGGGGATTACGCCGCCGATCTGAGGCACGGGGGATTGCTTGACCTGCTACTCGAACCCCGCCCTTGACCGAGGGCAGCTGCGTCCGGAAGGCGTTCGCCGCTTGATCGACGAAATCCTCAACGGACGCGCGAAACATACGCGCGCTCGGCGTGCTGGTCACGTTCGAGCTCTTCCAACGCCAGTTTGTCGACGGCGACGGGTATCAGCCGGATGCGCCGGCCGAAACGCCTGCCGAGGTGGACCCCGCAGCGTCGCCCATTCGGGGCTAAAGAGGAAGACGGCTCTTGCCGACGAAGAAGAGTGCGACGCCACGCCGTAAGGCGTCGTTCCTCTCCTCAGCGAGGGCCGTCTCCCTCGGACGGCCCTCATTCCCTTCCAAATGGAAAACCCCGCCGAGTGCGGGGCTTTTTTCGAGGCTGCGGGGCTAGGATTCGAACCTAGACTACCTGGTCCAGAGCCAGGCGTCCTACCGTTAGACGACCCCGCAAAGGGCGCGAACAGTGTAGCGGCCCCTCGCCCGCTAGCCGCAATACTCACGCTGTTGTGCGCGTCGCTCTCGTGGCCCTCGCCGCGCTCGTCGCCGTGGTCGGCTGCTCCGATCGAGACGCCGCGAAGACCCTGCCGCGCTCCGCCCCGCCGGGTCCGACCACCGCCGACCAAGTGCGCCCGCGGCCGCGTGTTCCGCCGCGGCCACGCGGTCCTCTTCCCCGCAACCTCCTGATCGCGGACCGCGACAACAATCGGATCCTCATCGTCTCACCCGCGAAGCGAATCGTCTGGGCGTACGGAGGTCTGCGCGGGCCCGACGACGCGTTCTTCACGCCGACGGGGCGCACGATCCTCACGAATGAGGAGTTCAACGACACCATCTCGGAGGTCTCTCTCCGCCGGCGGGGCGTCGTCTGGCGGTATGGCCACGCGGGTCTCGCCGGCTCGAGCCGGGGCTACCTCGATACACCCGACGACGCCTATCGCCTGGCCAACGGCCAGACGGTCGTCGCGGACATCCGCAACTGCCGCATCGTCTGGATCAAGCACAACCACGGGATCGCGCGCGTCCTCGGCGGAGGTTGCGCGCACGATCCGCCGCACGGATTCGCCAGCCCGAACGGCGACACGCCGCTTCGGGACGGCGGCCTTCTCGTCACGGAGATCGGCGGCTGGATCGACCGCCTCGATCGGCGCGGCCGCCTCGTCTGGTCCATGCGCAGCCCGGTGCCGTACCCGTCGGACGCGCAACCGCTTCCGAACGGCCGCATCCTTCTCGTCAGCTTCACGACGCCGGGCAAGATCGTCGTCATGGACCGCCGCGGCCGCGTTCACTGGGCGTTCGGCGCCGCCGCCGGGCGGAAGATGCTCGCCAAGCCGTCCCTTGCGATCAGGCTCCCGAACGGGATGATCGCGGCCAATGACGACTACAACGACCGCGTCATCGTCATCGACCCGCGGACGAAGCGGATCGTTTGGCAGTACGGCCACACCGGCGTGCCCGGGAGCGGGCGCGGCCTTCTGAACAAGCCCGACGGCATCGACCTCGCCCCGCCCGATTTGCGACTGCGCTAGCCCTCTGGGGCGCCGCTCGCAAAGGAGGCAAGCGAGCGGGCCCGGAGCCAACGCGCTGAACGCGCGTCTAGTAGTTACACGGGCGAGCTCGTATTTGCCCGACGAAAGCCCGCTGGCCAGAGGGCTAGCTAGAGCTCGAGCCGGTACAGCGGGATAAGGCTTTTCTCGGCCTCGGTGTCGATCCGTGCGATCACTTCGACGTATGGCTCGAGGCCCGAGCCGCGGAGCTTCGCTTTCAGGAGCTCGTCCACCTGATAGACACCCGAGGAGTTGTTCATGGTCACTTCGATCAGGATGGGCGTGTGCTCGCCGTCCTTGATCGTGACCGCCTCGATCGCCGCGGCCGAGAGCGAGTGAATGGAGACGCGGCCGTGCTCGAAGGGGATCCGCGATCGTCCCTTGGCCATGTCGAGCGCGTCGGCGACCCGCACGATGCCCGCTTCGAGCGTGAGCGGCTGGCCGTCGTCGCGGTGGCTCATGATCGCGCCCAGGACCTCGGAGTTGACGACCGTGAGCTCCGGCTCCTCGTACACTCCTTCGAGGAGCTCGCGCATCTTGGGCTCGGCGAGGAAGAGGCTCCAGTCTTCGTGCCCTTCCCGGTGTATGGCCATGCCGACGCAGTGCAGTAGGGCCGCGAGCACGACGACGAGCTCCGCGTCGTCGCGGGTCATCCCATAGTCGCGCACCATGGCCGGCTCGACTCCGTGTTTCGTCAGCTGGCGCAGGAGCTTCAGGGCGATGTTGGCCACGATCTGGATGTGCACCCAGGAGTGGTCGTTGATCTCGAGCCGCTTGACCGCGTTCACGTTGGCCACGTGCCACCAGCCTTTGAGCTGGTCGTCCGCGTTGACGCGTTCGAGGAGCGCGGCAAGCTTGCGGTTCGCGCGCGGCGGCACGCGAATGCGCATCTGGCCGACGGCCTGCGCCGGACTGAGCCGGACCTCTTCCTCAGCCTGCTCCGAAACGGGCTCGTCGATCCGTTCTTGCGTTTCCTTGTCGAGCTCGGCCATCGGCTTCGCTAAACAGCGGCCGCCGGCACTGCGGTGCGCAGGTCGCGCAGGCGGTAGTACATGTTCGTCCAGGCGAGCGCGGCGAACGGCGCGCTCAACGAGTTGCGAATCACCGTGATCACGTAGTAGTCGACACCTTTGGGGAGCCAGAAGAGCGCGAGCTCAACGACGATCGCGATCGCGATGAGCACGAGCACCGTCAAGACGATGACGCCGAAGCTGTTCCAGCCGTTCCCGCGCACGAGCTCGCGACTCCGACCGAACGAGCTCATCACGGTCGCCCCTTCGAGCACGATCACCGGGACGATCACGCTCCAGATCGTCAGGAGGTAGAGGCCGGGGACGATCAGCAGCAGTAAGCCGATGAAGATCCCGATCGACGCCAGGAGCCCCGCGAGCGCGAGCGTGTTCAGATGGGGGCGGACGTGCCCTAGCGTCTCGGTGAGCGAAAGATCTGCGCGCCCGTCGCGCACGTCCTCGACCGCGACCACGAGGGCGCCCTGCACCCAGAAGACACCCGCGACGGTCACGAAGATCGCCGCGAGCGCTCCGAGCCAGCCGAGGAGGAACGCGAGAAGAAGGACGAGCAGCGAGACGAGGAGGTAGACGATGAATGCGATCGCGACGAAGTGGCGCCAATGGGCCTTGTACATGCCCCAAGCCACGCCGATCACCTCGCCGGGCTGCACGGCGACAGCCTAGATCAAGCTGCGTCGGCCGCCCAATCGCCGTACAGCGAGAGGTAGCGACCCTCCCGGGCGAGAAGCTCGTCATGTGTCCCCTGCTCGACGAGGCGTCCGTGCTCGAGAACGACGATGAGGTCCGCGTTGCGAATCGTCGACAGGCGGTGGGCGATGATGAATGCGGTCCGGCCGGCGAGCAGCCGGCGCAGCGCGACCTCGATTCGCCGCTCGGTGCCAATGTCCACGCTCGACGTCGCCTCATCGAGGATGAGGATGCGCGGGTCGGCGAGGAGAGCGCGCGCGAAGGCGACGAGCTGACGCTGGCCGAGCGACAGGCGCGCGCCGCGCTCCGCGACCTCGGTCCCATATCCGTCCTCGAGGCTGAGGATGAAATCGTGCGCGCCGACCGCCTCGGCCGCGGCGACAATCTCGCGCTCCGTTGCCTCCGGTCGGCCGAAGGCGATGTTGTCGCGCACGGTGCCCGCGAAGAGGAAACCCTCCTGCGGGACGATCCCGAGCTGCCGGCGGAGGCTCTGTTGCGTGACGCCGCGGAGGTCATGGCCGTCAATCGTGATGCGGCCGGCGCGGGGGTCGTAGAAGCGGGCGAGGAGCTTGGCGATCGTGGACTTGCCGGCGCCGGTGTGACCGACGAGCGCGACGGTTGTTCCGGGTGCGACGTCGAGATCGATCCCATGGAGCACCTCCTGCCCGGTTCCGTAGCCGAACCGCACGCCCTCGAAGACAACGCGCCCTTCGATCGGCGGGAGCGGCCGTGCGCCCGGGGCGTCCTCCACCTCGGGCTCTTCGTCCATCACGTCCATGATCTTGTCGAGCGCCGCAACCGCAGACAGGAACGTGTTGTAGAGCTGCGAGAGCTGCTGCACTGGATCGAAGAAATTCGACAGGTAGAGCATGAAGGCGAGCAGCGTGCCGACCGTGATCTGTCCGCCGAAATAGCGGTAGCCGCCGTAGCCGAGGACGATCGCGGTCGCGGCCGTCGACAGGAAGTCGACGAACGGGAAATAGAGCCCGTTCGTGACGACCGTGCGCTGGTTCGCCGCGCGGTAGTGAGCGTTGACCTCGCGGAAGTGACGCTCGTTGGCCGGCTCGCGCGTGAAGGCCTGCACGACTCGGATGCCCGCGATGTCCTCTGCGAGGGTGGCCGTGACGAGGCCGAGGCGCTCCCGGACCGCGCGGTAGGCGCGCGACGAGATGACGCGAAATGCCGCTGTGGCGGCAGCCATGAAGGGAAAGACCGCCAGCGTCGCCAACGCGAGCTTCCAGTCGAGGAAGAAGAGGATCGTGGCCGACCCGACGAGAATGAGCGTGTTCTGAAACAGGCTCGTGACGCCGTCCGTGACCAGCTGGTCGAGTGCCTCGACGTCATTGGTCAGCCGGCTGATGATGACGCCGGCGCGATTGCGCTCGAAAAAGCCGAGCGAGAGGCGCTGGAGGTGACGAAAAAGCGTGTTGCGCAGGTCGGCGAGGATGCGCTCGCCGGTCCAGCCGGTGAAATAGGTCTGGGCTGCGCTCGCCAACCAGTTGAGCACACCGGCGACGAGGAAGGCGATGACGACGAGCACGAGGCGGCGGTAGTCCTTCTCCCTGACGCCGTCGTCGAGGGCGAGCTTGGCGAGGTAGGGCGGGGCGAGCGAGGTGAACGTCGCCGCGAGGAGGGTGGCGACCGCAAGCGCGGTGCGCACCTTGTACGGGGCCGTCAGCCGCGCCAGGGTGGAAATGCGCCGGGCCGTCCGCCGCCAGGACCAGTCGGCGACCTCGGCACCACGCTGCATCGTCAGGTGGCTGCCGGGCTGCCAGATCCTCATGACCCGGTCCTTTGAATTACGCGCGCGAGGATGGGAAACCCACCTCCCCAACCCGACGGCGCGAGCCTATCGCGCAAATCTGCACGCGTGGCGCGCGGGTCGTGCCGAGTTCGCACCGCCACCCATACGGGTCGAAACCGCCTGGTCACGCCGTCGCCTCCAGCCGCGAGATGAACTCCTGCTCAAGCATCCCGTGCTCGTAGATCTCGCGGTACACCGGGCTCGTCTCCGCCAACTCGCCCTGCGTGCCGCGCGCGGCGATGCGGCCGTGGTCAAGCACGACGATCTCGTCCGCGAGCGAGATCGTCGACAGGCGGTGGGCGACGATGAGCGTCGTGCGCCCCCGCATGGCCTCGCGCAGCCCGAGGCGGATCCGTGCTTCCGTGGTCGCGTCGACCGAGGCGGTGGCATCGTCGAGGATGAGGATGCGCGGGTTCGTCACGATCGCCCGCGCGACCGCGATCCGCTGACGCTGGCCGCCGGATAGCGTGATGCCGCGTTCGCCGATCACCGTGTCGTACCGCTGCGGCAGCTCGTCGATGAACTCGTGCGCCTGCGCGAGGCGCGCGGCGTGCTCGATCTCCTCGTCGCTCGCGTCCGGAGCGCCGAAGGCGATGTTCTCCCGCACAGTGGTCGAGAAGAGAAACGGATCCTGCGAGATGACGGCGATCGCGCGGCGGAGGGAGGTCAGGCTCACGTCACGGACGTCGACGCCGTCAATTGTCAGGCGGCCCGCGCTGACGTCGTAGAAGCGGGGGACGAGCGCGGTCAGAGTCGTCTTCCCCGAGCCGGTATGGCCGATGAGGGCGACGTTTTGGCCGGGTTCGATCTCCAGGTCGACGTCCTCCAACACCGGCCGCTCCGAGTCGTAGCCGAACGTCACCCCTTCGAAGGCGATACGACCCTCGCCGGGAGGTAACTCGATTGCGTCCCGACGCTCGGACACCTCCTCGGGCTCATCGAGGATCTGGAAGATGCGCTCGCCGGAAGCAGTGGCGCGCTGCGACTGCCCGATCCACATGCCGAGCATCCGGAGCGGCATGATCAGCATCGAAACGTAGAGGTTGAAGGCGAAGAACTGGCCGACCGTCAGCTCGCCGTGGACCACCATCCAGCCGCCCACCAGCAGGACTGCGGCCTGGGCGAGCAGCGGGACGAAGGAGAGCACCGGGACGTAGACGGATCGCTGCCGGTTCGCGTCGATCGTGCGCCCGAACACGGCGTTCGAGCGCTGCTCGAACTTGGCCTGCTCCTGGGCTTCCTGCGCGAACGACTTGACCACGTGGACGCCGACGATGTTTTCCTCGGCCACCGTGGCCACGTCGGCCAGCTTCTGCTGGACGTCCCTGAGGACGGGGTGGGAGACGCGACTGTAGCGATAAGCCAGCGTGATGAGGATCGGCGTGATCGCGAACGCGATGAGCGAGAGGCGCCAGTCCGTCCAGAGCATGATCGCCGTCGCTCCCACGATCGTGAACAGGTTCTGAGCGAAGAAGATGAGCCCGTAGCCGAGGAAGAAGCGGACGCCCTGGAGGTCGACCGTAGCCCGCGACATGAGCTGGCCCGTCTGATGGCGGTCGTAAAAGCCGAAGGACAGGCGCAGAAGGTGCGAGTAGAGCGCGTTTCGCATGTCGTACTCGACGCCCAGCGCCTGCCATCCGGAGATGAAGCGGCGGCCGACCATGAGCATCGCCTTGAGCGCGCCGAGCGCGAAGATGATTCCCACCAGGATCCAGAGCACGCGGTGGTCATGGGGCCTGATCGCCCGATCGATCACGCTCTGAGTCACGCGGACGAGTGCGAGCGCCGCCGCCTGCGACGCGGCCGCGAGCACGATCGACACCCCAAGCGACCACCGGTACGGACGGAGAAAGCCGAGCAAACGGCCGAAGATGCGCAGATGAGGATGGCTGAGTGCCTGCTCGGTCATTCCTCTCGAGTCTAGCTCTGGGCCTCCGGTGCACTTTTATGCTGGGCCGGTGCCGCTTCCGCTCGAATCCGTGCCGAATTTCTCCGAAGGCCGGGACGGGTCGGCGCTGGCATCCCTCCGAGAGGCGATGTCGCGGCCGGCCGAGCTGCTCGACGTGCATGCCGACTGGGATCACCATCGGTCCGTGTTCACGCTCGTCGGGTCCGGCGCGGAGCTCGTCGAGACGCTTCTGGCCGGCATCCGCCGAGCGGCGGAGGTCATCGACCTGCGAGAGCACGCCGGCGCCCACCCTCGGGTCGGCGCCGCCGACGTGGTGCCGATCGTCCCGCTTCGCGACGAGCAGGAGGGGACAGCACGTGAGACCGCGCTCGCGCTCGCGGATCGGATCGGCAGCGAGCTCGAATTGCCCGTCTTCTTCTACGGCCGGCTGACCGAGGACGGGCGCGAACCAGCATTCTTTCGCCGCGGCGGGACCGGCGAGCTGCAGCGGCGCGTAGACGAGGGCGAGCTCTCACCCGATCGCGGCCCGGCGCGCCTTCATCCGAGCGCCGGTGCAGTCCTCGTCGGAGTTCGGCGGCCGCTCATCGCGTTCAACGTGAACTTGCGCGCGGAGAGCGTAGAGGTCGCCCGCGAGATTGCGCGCCTCGTCCGCGAACGCGACGGCGGCTTCCCGGGCGTGCGAGCCCTCGGGCTCGACCTCCCGCGCGCGGGCCTTGTCCAGGTGAGCATGAACGTGACCGATTGGGAGGCCGCGGCTCTGCATGAGATCGTCGCGCGGATCGTCGCCGAGGCCCAGGCTCGCGGGGCGGAGGTGGTAGGCAGCGAGCTCGTCGGGCTCATGCCGGCGGGGGCGGCGGTCAAGGCGGCCGGAGCCGTGCTCAGGATCGACGGCTTCGATCCGAGCCACGTGCTCGAGCTGCGCCTCCTCGACGAGTGACGGCGAGCGCCACGACCGCGCCGCCGATGCCTACGGCCGGCGCGGCGAGCGCGGCTCCGACGAAGACCGGGCGCGGATCGACGAATGCGAAGAGAGGCGAAACGAAGAGAAGGCCGGTTGCATGCGCGCCTCGGTGGACAAGCGAGATCAGGCCCATGACGCGTCCGAGCACGTTGTCCGGTACTTGCTCCTGCGCCGCCGAGTTGACGAGGACGTAGGCCGAGCCCTGTCCGACCCCGGCGCAGACCGCGCCGGCGAAGGCGACGGCGAGCGAGCCCGCCAGTCCCATGAGCAGGTAGGCGGGGAGATAGAGAGACCATGCGAGCAGGCTTCCGTACGCTTTCCGTTTCAGCGGGCGTCGGGCGAGGAGGAGGCCGGCCGAGATGGAGCCGACTGCGTAGCCGACCATGACCACGGCAAAACTGCCCGCTCCGAGGCCGAGCTCGGAGCGGACGAGCTGCGGGACGCCCACCATCCACGTGCCGGACTCGATCGTGATCGCGATTCCGAGCACGGCCACCGCCGCCGCGAGAATGGGGAGGAGCCGCAAGGCGCGGAACCCTGCGCTGATCTGAGCCCACGTCGTTCCTTCGGGCTGCGTGCGCGCCGGGCGCGGGTGAATGCGGGTGAGGAGAAGCGCCGAGAAGAAGAACGAGGCAGCGTTCAGGGCGAAGAACACGCTCAGCGGGGTGAACGTGAGCAGCCCGGCGGCGATCCCCCAACCGGCCACGCCGAGCGCGTCCGCGGTCGCGCGCACGAGACCGTTTGCCTGCTGCACGTTCGCGCGATTGACGAGAGCCGGCAAGAGGGCGCCGTAAGCGGGCTGGAAGTAACTCGCCGCGGCAGTGAGGCAGAAAGCGGCGAGAACGAGGCCCCAGAGTGGCAGGTCGCCGAGCAGCCCCGCCAGCGCGACGGGGACGAGAACCGCGCCGCGGAGGACGTCCGCGGCAATCATCGTCCGCCGCCGCTCGAGCCGGTCGGCGAGGAGGCCGCCGTGAAACCCGAAGAGGAGCGCCGGCACGCTGTCGGCGAGCCGCACCGCAAGCACTCCGAGGGGACCGCCCGCTTGGAGTGCGAACCACATGAGCGCGATGTACTGGAAGGCGTCCCCGAGTTCGCTCGTCGCGATCGCGGCGTACGTCAGCCGGAAATCGCGCCGCCGCAGGAGCGCGAGCGCGCCTTCGCGTGGAGGTGCTGCGCCCTCCGGCCGCGCTTCCTCGGGCAGAGCGGTGACGGGATCGGCCACGGCACCGGCCTTAGAAGTAGAACTGCTTCCAGGCGCTCCACCAGTCGTCGCCGCGCGAAACGATCCGGCGCGAGTCGAGCACGTCCACACCGTGGCGGTGGCGGAACTTCTCGACGAGATTCGTACGGGTGTATTCGACCTCGATCTCGCACGGTCGGCCCGGGTCGTAGGGCGCGACCGCGTCGAGGTTCGCGAGCGCGCGCTTGGCGCCCTCCTCGATCAGCTTCCGCGCTCGCACGGGCGGAATGTTCCGCGCACTGAAGCGTCCAAACCCCTGCTTCACCGTCACGGTGACGAGCCCGGGACCGAGGAGCTCCGCGGCCTCGCGGCAAGCAGCAGTATCTCCCGTGACCATGAGAACGGGACAGCCCCACGTCCCGCAGAGCGCTGCGTTGATTCCCGTCTCGCCAACGAGGGTGCCGTTGAAGCGGAGGTTGTGCCACTCAGTTCCCGAGACCGTGTGGTTGAGGACGCCGTCGGCCGTCCCCGCCCGCGCGTGCATCCCGACGAAGAGCGCGGCGTCGCAGCCCGTCTCGAGGAAGTCCGTGTACTCGGTCCAGGAGTCCTGCACGACCCACTCGCAGTCGGGATCGAGCTCCTCGGGCAGGAGCGAGTTGAAGCTCCAGCCCTGGCCGGCGCCGTGGCAGTCCATCACGACCACTTCGGTCGCGCCGGCCGCCCGGGCGCCGCGGACGGCGGCGTTGATCTCCTCGGTATAAAGCTTGCGCGCCTCCTCGAAGAGCGACTCGCCTCCGTCGCCCTGCTCAGGCTTGACGACACCCGAGACGCCTTCGATGTCACTGATGACGTGGACTCGCACCGGACCCTCCTCTCGACCGCTCTACACTTGCGCCGATGGCGCTCACTACGACGGTTTCGCTTACCGGAGACGACCTGACGCTATCCGAGGTCTGGGCGGTCGCAGTCGAGGGGGCGGGAGCCGCGCTCTCGGAGGAAGGGGCCGCCAAGATGCGGGCCGCGCGGGAGCTGGTCGAGCGCGCGGCGAGCGGAGCGGCGGGCGAGCACACATACGGCATCAACACCGGCTTCGGCCGCTTCGTCGAGAAGGTCATTCCACCGGAGCTCTCGCAGGAGCTTCAGCTGCGCCTGCTCCGGAGCCATGCGTGCGGCGTCGGCGAGCCCTATCCGGAGGAGATCGTGCGCGCTGCGATGCTCCTGCGCGCGAACACCCTTGCCAAGGGCTACTCCGGCGCGCGTGTCGGGACGGTGGAGCTGCTTCTCGAATGCCTCAACCGCGGGGTGCTGCCCGTCGTTCCCAGCAGGGGCTCGGTGGGAGCTTCGGGCGACCTCGCGCCGCTTGCCCACCTCGCGCTCCCGCTCGTCGGGGAGGGTTGGGCGGTCGTGGACGGAGAACGGCTGCACGGGGCCGATGCGCTTGCGCGCGTCGGTCTCGAACCGGTCCGGCTGCAGGCCAAGGAGGGTCTCTCGCTTGTGAACGGGACGCAGTTCATGGCTGCGGTCGGGGCGCTCGCGCTCGTCCGAGCGGGGCGCGTCGCGAAGACGGCCGACGTCGCCTGCGCGCTCTCCGTGGAGGCGCTGCAGGGCTCGCGCGCAAGCTTCCAGCCCGAGATCCACGCGTTGCGACCGCTGCGGGGCCAGGGTGAGTCGGCCGCGAATGTCGTTCGCCTGCTGGAAGGCTCGGCGATCATCGAGGCGCACCGCTGGTGCGACAAGGTGCAGGATGCGTACTCGTTGCGCTGCGCCGCGCAGGTGCACGGCGCGAGCCGCGATCTGCTCCGCTACGCGGAGGAGACGATCACCGTCGAGCTGAACTCGGCCACGGACAACCCGCTCGTCCTTGTCGACCAGGGCGAGCTTGTCTCGAACGGAAACTTCCACGGGCAGCCGGTCGCGTTCGCGCTCGACTCGATGGCGGTCGCCCTGGCCGAGTTCGCGTCGATCTCCGAGCGCCGCATCGAGCGTCTGGTGAACCCCTCGCTCTCGGACGGTCTCCCCGCCTTCCTCACGCCCGACGGCGGCCTCAACTCCGGCTTCATGATTCCGCAGTACGTGGCAGCTGCGCTGGTGAGCGAGAACAAGGTGCTCTCCCATCCGGCGAGCGTCGATTCGATCCCGACGAGCGCAGGGCAGGAGGATCACGTGCCGATGGGGAACGCCTCGGCGCTCAAATGCTGGAAGGTGCTCGAGAACGTGGAGGACACGCTGGCGATCGAGCTCCTCGCAGCCGCGCAAGGAGTCGAGTTCCTGGCGCCGCTCGAGCCGGGCTCCGGCGCGCGCGCCGCACACGATTTCGTCCGCACGATCTCTTCTTCCGTGGACGAGGACCGGCCGCTCGCGCCGGACATCGAACGGATGGCTGGGGCGATCCGCTCCGGCGAGCTCCTGGCCGCGGTCGAAGAGGAAGTGGGGGCTCTGACATGAGCGTTCGCTCGCTGGACGCAGCCGTCGAGGAACTGTGCGGCGAACTCACTTCGATCCGTGCGCCGCGGGGGCAGACTCTCAACGCACGGTCTTGGCAGACGGAAGCCCCGCTCCGCATGCTCCTCAACAACCTCGACCGTGAGGTTGCCGAGAAGCCGGAGGAGCTCATCGTCTACGGAGGCTCGGGCAAGGCGGCCCGAAACCACGAGGCCTTGAAGGCGTTGGTCCGCTCGCTCTTGACTCTTGGCGAAGACGAGACGCTTTTGGTGCAAAGCGGCAAGCCCGTTGGAGCCTTCAGAACCCATCCCGGAGCGCCGCGCGTGCTGATTGCCAACGCGCTGCTCGTTCCTCGCTGGGCGACCTGGGACGAGTTTCGGCGCCTGGAGGCGCTCGGCCTGACGATGTTCGGCCAGATGACGGCGGGCAGCTGGATCTACATCGGGACGCAGGGGATCCTGCAGGGCACCTATCAGACCTTCGCCGCGGCAGGCGAGAAGCACTACGGCTCGCCCGAGCTCACAGGGAAGACGATCCTAACCGCCGGCCTGGGCGGGATGGGCGGCGCGCAGCCCCTGGCTGCGACGATGGCCGGAGCCGCGATTCTCTGCATCGAGGTCGACCCCGCGCGGATCGAGCGGCGCCTGGAGACGCGGTACCTGGACGAGTCGACAGACTCGCTGGACGAAGCGCTCGCCCGTGTTCGGGGCGCCGCCCGCGAGGGGCGCGCGGTCTCGGTCGGCCTGCTCGGAAACGCCGCCGAGATCATCCCCGAGCTGGCGCGTCGTGGGGAGCACTTCGACCTGGTGACCGACCAGACGGCAGCTCATGACCCACTGAACGGCTACATCCCTGCGGGTCTCTCCGTGGACCGGGCGGCCGAGCTCCGCGAGCGCGACGCGGACGAGTACTTGCGGCGAGCCTCCGAATCGATCGCGCTTCACGTCGAGGGCCTGCTCGAGTACGTCCGGGCCGGGAGCTATGTTTTCGATTATGGCAACAACCTTCGAGGGGAGGCTCTCCAGGCCGGCGTAAACGATGCGTTCTCATATCCGGGCTTTGTCCCGGCCTATATCCGGCCGCTCTTCTGCCGCGGCATCGGGCCGTTCCGCTGGGCTGTGTTGTCGGGGGAACCGGAGGACATCGCTGCGATCGACGGGGCGCTGCGAGAACTCTTCCCCGACGATCTCCTGCTCCAGCGGTGGTTCCATCTGGCGCCCGAGCGCGTTGCGTTCCAGGGCCTGCCGGCGCGGATCTGCTGGCTCGGGTACGGCGACCGCGCGAAGGCGGGGTTGGCCATCAACGACCTCGTCCGCTCTGGAAAGGTGGCCGCGCCGGTCGTGATCGGCCGCGACCATCTCGATTCCGGTTCCGTTGCGTCTCCCTACCGCGAGACAGAGGCGATGAAGGACGGCTCCGACGCGATCGCGGACTGGCCGATTCTCAACGCCCTGCTGAACACGGCCGCCGGCGCCACGTGGGTCAGCGTTCATCACGGCGGCGGGGTCGGAATCGGCAACTCGATCCACGCGGGCATGGTCGTCGTCGCGGACGGAACGGACGACGCTGCGGAGAGGCTCGAGCGCGTGCTGACGACCGATCCGGGCATCGGCGTCCTCCGCCACGCCGACGCGGGCTACGAAGAGGCGCTCAGCGCCGCGGCCGAGCACGGGCTCGAGGTTCCAGGCTCCCCGGGCTCCTAGCTCGGCGTGGCGAAGCTCCTGATCCGCGACCTCGCGCAGGTCGTCTCGCCGGCGGGCGGGCACGCGCCGTTGCGCGGCGCCGAGCTCCGAGAGCTGGCGGTCGTCGATGACGCTTACGTTCTCTGCGAGGACGGTCGGGTGACGAGCGTCGGCCCCATGCGAGAACTGCGTGGTCTCGACGACGACGTCGAAGAGCTGGACGGTCGCGGGCGCTCGGCGGTCCCCGGACTCGTCGATTGCCACACGCACGCGTGCTTCGCCGGCGACCGGGCGCAGGAATTCGACCTGCGCGCGAGCGGCGTCTCCTACGAGGAGCTCCACGCGGCGGGAGGCGGGATCCTCTCGACCGTTCGGGCGGTGCGCGAAGCGGGCGAGGCCGGCCTGACCGAAGCGCTCGAGCGTCATCGCCGGTGGATGCTCGCCGAGGGAACGACGACGTTCGAGGCCAAATCCGGCTACGGACTCGACCATGACACCGAGCTGGCGCAGTTACGTGTCGTCCGGAACGCCGGCGGAATACCGACCTGGCTCGGAGCGCATGCTGTTCCGCCGGAATTTCCGGACGCGGACGCGTACCTCGATTACGCGCTTGCCGGCGTCTTGCCTGAGGCCGCCGGGCTGGCCGAGGCGGCGGACGTTTTCCTCGAGGAAGGTGCGTTCGACGCTCGCCAGGCGCGGCGCTACCTGGAGGCGTGCCGGGCGGCCGGGCTCGTCCTACGGCTCCACGCGGACCAGTTCACGGAGGCAGGAGGCGTCCCGCTTGCAATCGAGTTGGGAGCGCGGTCGGTCGATCATCTCGAAGCGACCGGGGACGACGGTGTTCGCGACCTCGGACGGAGCGAGGTGACGGCGGTGGTCCTGCCGGTCGCGGCGCTGTTTCTCGGCCGGCCGATGCCGCCTGCTCGGGCGCTCGTGGACGCAGGCGCGATCGTCGCCCTCGCGACCGACTTCAATCCGGGAAGCGCGTTCTGCGAGCGCCTTCCGGTGGCGATGACGCTCGCGTGCACCCAGATGCATCTCGCGCCCGCCGAGGCACTCGCCGCGTGCACGGTCAACGCGGCGCATGTCCTCGGCCGCGCGGACCGGCTGGGTCGGATCGCTCCCGGGTACGTGGCCGACGTCGTCCTCGTCGAGGCTCCTGATTGGCGGCACCTCGCGTATCACTTCGCGGGAGACCTGATCGCTGCCGTCGTGAAGGACGGGTGGCTCGCGTAAACGCGCTAGCGGTTCCTCCGGCGGCATAATCGCCTCATGCCGAGTCGGAAGCAGCGGCGGCGCCGGGAGAAGCTCCAGCGCCACGAATACGAGTACGTCATCGAGACCGAGGAGGGCGAAGAGGTCGTCATCGACCGTCCGAAGGGCGACGCCGCGAAGGACGGCCAGGAGCGAGAGCAGCGAGCGCCGCGCGATCGGCGCGGCCGCGAGATCCCGAAACCGTCGTTGCAGCGCGTGCTCAGACGGACCGCGATCTTTGCGCCACTCATCCTCATCGTCGTCTTTCTGACGAGCGGCAAGGACGCGACGACAGCCGACAAGGTATTCACGGCCGCCGTCCTGCTCGCCTTCTTCATCCCGTTCAGCTACTTCGTCGACGTGTTTATGTACCGTATGTTCCAGCGGCGCCAGGGTGCCCGCCGCGGCCGCGGCTGAGGCCCGCTTCAGCTGCCGCGATAGTGGCCCGCGCCCGGCCAGGGGGCGAGAAGGAGGAGCACCTTCGCGCCGGTGTCGCTGGCTACCGACCGGCGCTCGTCGGGCTCGAAGTGGGCGAGCGTGCCGGCCGGTGCCTCGACGATCTCACTGCCGGCGCTGATGCGCGCGGAGCCGTCCACGACAAGCACCCAGGCGTGCTCCTTGACCTGGTGATCGCCG
This sequence comes from Gaiellaceae bacterium, assembly GCA_035639875.1. Taxonomy (GTDB): domain Bacteria; phylum Actinomycetota; class Thermoleophilia; order Gaiellales; family Gaiellaceae; genus JAIBJP01. The sequence continues at coordinate 25,700 of DASQXE010000171.1, forward strand.
AGTTCTTGGCCGGGATCGAGACCGACGAGCACCGCGCGGGCCTCGTTCTCGCTCATGAGCACGACCGGCGACCGGGTCCCGCTCGGGGTCTCGATCTCCGGCAGCCGCCACGTCTCCACCGCGGCCGGAGTCTACCGGGGCGCCGTTAGACTCACCGCGCGATGAGGCTGGAGGTGACGCAGCTCGAGCTCGGCCCCTATGCCGAGAATTGCTACGTCGCCCGGCACCCGGGAGCGGAGGAGGCCGTAGTCGTCGACCCAGGTTGGCCCGGAGCGGCGGCGGAGATCCGGCGCGTGGTCGGCGAAGGCCGTCTTGCGGGGATTCTCGTCACCCACGGCGACATCGATCACGTCGGCGGCGTCGCCGAGCTCGCCCGTGCGACCGGCGCGCCCGTGTACATGCCCGCCGACGAACGCGAGCGCCTTGCGCGCATCAACGACTTCCTCCCGGCCGCCGTCGCTTCGCTCGAGTTCGACGCCTACGAGCCGGACGTTCTCCTGCAAGGAGGCGAAGACGTCGACGTCGCGGGCATTCACTTCGAGACGCTGCGCGTCCCCGGCCACACCGAGGCGCACCTCGCCTACGCGGCCGACGGCTGCCTGTTCGCGGGCGACGTCCTCTTTGCCGGGTCGGTCGGGCGGACCGATCGCCCGAACGGCAACTGGGAGAGGCTGCTCGACTCGATCCGAACCCTGGTCGAACGCTTTCCGCCCGAGACGGTCGTGTACCCGGGACACGGCCCCGCGACGACGCTCGGGCGCGAGCTTGCCGCCAATCCGTTCCTCGCCCAGCTCCGAGCCCCAACCCCGTGAAGTTCGAAGCTCCGCCCGGGACGCACGACGTCCTGGCGAAGGACTGGCCCCACTGGCAGCGGACCGTGCGCGAGGTGGAGGGCCTCTGTCGCCTCTACGGATACGAGCCGATCACGACGCCCGTGTTCGAGGATACGGACCTTTTCCTGCGCACGTCCGGCGGCGGCTCGGATGTCGTGCAAAAGGAGATGTACACGTTCGAGGACCGGGGCGGACGGTCGCTGACGCTGCGCCCCGAGGGGACCGCACCGATCGCCCGCGCCTATCTCGAGCACGGCCTGCATCGAGAGCCGCAGCCGCAGAAGCTCTTCACGATCGTCCCGATGTACCGCTACGCCCGCCCGCAGCGCGGCCGCTACCGGGAGCACTGGCATATCTCCGTCGAGGCGATCGGCTCGGCCGATCCGGCCATCGACGCGGAGCTGATCCAGCTCTACGACACGCTTCTCGGTCGACTGCGCGTGACCGAGTACCGGCTCGACATCAACACGATCGGGGACGCGAACTGCCGCCCGCAATACGTGGAGGAGCTCGTCGCGTGGCTCAACGAGCACGACGACGCACTTGACCAGGAGGCCCGCGAGAAGCGCGACACGAATCCCCTACGCGTCTTCGACGTGAAGAACGACGACGTGCGCGCCGCCCTCCGCGAGGCGCCGGACCTCAACGAGTATCTCTGCGACGAGTGCCGCGAGCATTTCGCCGCGGTCCGGGCATTTCTCGACGCCTACGGCGTCAAGTACGAGATCGACCACCGGCTCGTACGCGGGCTCGACTACTACACGCGCACGACGTGGGAGTTCATCGGGCCGGAGGAAGGAGCCCAGAGCACGATCTCGGGTGGCGGCCGCTACGACTATCTCATCGAAGAGATCGGTGGCCCGCCAACCCCGGGAGTCGGCTTCGGCGCGGGCGTCGAGCGCCTCCACCTGGCGCTTGGAGGCGCCCCCGCGGAGTCGCGGCCGCTGGACGTCTTCTTCGCCGTGGAAGACGCGAGCAGGCGAGCGGACGTCCTCCGCGCGATCGCGAGCCTGCGGGCCGAGGGCTATGCGGCCGACACGGACTACGCCGGCCGCTCGCTCAAAGGCCAGCTGACGCAGGGGCAGCGACTCGGCGCCGAGACGGTCGTGATCGCGCAAGAGGGCGGGTTCACGGTGCGCCGAGGCGGTCAAGAGGACGTGGAGCTGGAGCGGCTCGAGGACCTCGAGCTGTGAGATGGCGCGACCTCATGTGCGGGGAGGTGCGGCCCGAGCACGTGGGGGAGCGCCTGACGCTCGCGGGCTGGACGGATTCGCGCCGCGACCACGGCGGGCTCGTGTTCGTCGACCTGCGCGACAAGACGGGCATCTGCCAGCTCGTTCTCAACCCGGAGCGATCACCCGAGGCCGCAAAGACCGCCCACGGCGTCCGGAACGAGTTCGTCCTCCGCGCCGAGGGCGAGGTCGTGCGCCGGGCCCCCGAAGCCGTCAACCCGAACATCCCGACCGGAGAGGTCGAGCTCCAGGTCGACGCGCTGGAGATCCTTGCCGCGTCGACGACACTCCCGTTCCAGCTGGACGAAGAGGGGGTGGACGAGACGCTCCGCCTCCGCTACCGCTGGCTCGACCTGCGCCGCCCGAAGATGCAGCGGAACCTGGCGCTGCGCGCGCTGATGGTCTCGACGATCCGGCGCGTGATGGAGGAAGCCGGCTTTATGGAGATCGAGACCCCGATCCTGTTCAAGCCGACGCCGGAGGGCGCGCGCGACTTCGTCGTTCCGAGCCGGCTGCAGCCGGGACGCTTCTTCGCCCTGCCGCAGTCGCCGCAGATCCTCAAGCAGCTGCTCGTGATCGCCGGCTTCGACCGTTCCTACCAGATCGCGCGCTGCTTCCGGGACGAGGATCTCCGCGCCGACCGCGTGCAGGAGATCACGCAGCTCGATGTCGAGATGGCCTTCCCCGACCGCGACTTCCTCTTCGACCTGATGGAGGGGATGGTGCAGGCGGTCTGGCGCGATGCCCTCGGCGTCGAACTCGAAGCGCCGTTCCCGCGCTTGACGTGGGAGGAAACGGAGCGCCGGTTCGGCACGGACAAGCCGGACCTCCGCTTCGACCTCGAGATCGAGGACGCGACCGAGGCGACACGAGGTTCCCAGTTCGGTGTGTTCGCCAACTCGCCCTGCGTGCGCTTTCTCCGCGTGCCCCAGGCGTATTCGCGCGCCGACCTCGATCGGCTCGAGGCCTTTGCGAAGGAGTGGGGCGCCAAGGGGCTCGCGTACCTGGTCTTCGACGAGGAAGGAGAGGTCCGCTCGCCGATTGCAAAGTTTCTGTCCGAGGACGAGCTGGAGCTCTTCCGCCGCGAGCCCGGCACCACGGTGCTGTTTGCCGCGGACGAGCCCGCCCAGGTCTCGCGGGTGCTTGGCCCGCTTCGTCTTCATCTGGGCCGCGAGCTGGGGCTCGTCGACGCCAACGCGTGGAGCTGGGTCTGGGTGACCGACTTCCCCATGTTCGAATGGAAGGAGGAAGAAGGGCGCTGGGGCGCGGTACACCACCCGTTCACGCGCCCGACACCGGACTGGGAGGAGGGCTTCGACCAGGATCCCGCGAACGCGCGGGCGTACGCCTACGACCTGATCGGCAACGGCAACGAGCTGGGCGGCGGCTCGTTCCGCATGCACGAAGCCGGCCTGCAGGCGCGCGTGTTCGACGTCCTGCAACTGACGCCGGAGGAACAGCGCCTCAAATTCGGTTTCCTGCTGGACGCGCTCGCCATGGGCGCGCCGCCGCACGGCGGGATCGCCTTCGGGATCGACCGCATGATGATGGTGCTCGCCCGCGAGCCGAACCTGCGCGACGTGATCGCCTTCCCCAAGAACCAGGCGGGAGCCGATCCGATGAGCGGCGCGCCCTCGGAGATCGAGCAGGAACAGCTGCGGGAGCTCGGAATTCAGCTGCGGCGCAAACTCGATTAAGGAAGCTGTCGTTCCGGCCGATGATGCGGTCATACTTATCGTGACACCCGTGCCGCACGGGGGAGTGGAGGCCTAACGCAATGTCGACCCAAGATCCAAGGCGCGCACCTGCGGGTCCGTCGCTGACGCCTCTTCCGCGCGTCGAAGACATCCCCCGGGTAGGAGACGGCTTCGACCGCGAGAAGGTCGAGGAGGCGTTCGAGGCGTTCCGCCGCCACGTGACGGCCCTCCAGGCGCAGCTGCGCGTTCTGCAGTCCGCTCCCCGGAGCGCGATCACCGAGCCGTCGGGGCACGCCGTCCGCATGGACGCGCTCCATCTCATCCGCTCAGCCGCCGAATTCGCCGACACCATCGAGCGTGACGCCCAGGAGGCGGCTGCCAAGCAGGTCGGGAAGGCGGAGCAGGAGATTCGGGAGTCGCAGATGGATCTCCAGCAGCGCGAAGCCGAGATCGCCCGCATTCGCCAGGAGACCGAGCGCCAGCGCGGCGAGATCCTCAACGCGGCGCGCACCGAGGCGCGCGAGATTCTGACCAAGGCGAACCGTGACTCGACCCAGGAGCTCCGCGATGCCGAGACGAAGGGCGCGCGGCTCCTCGAGCAGGCGCGGCATCAGGCGACGGAGCTGACGAACGCCGCGCGCGCGGAGGTCGAGCAGACGCTCGAATGGGCGCGCGCGCAGGCAGACGTCATCGTGCAGCGCTCGCGCATGGGCGCGGAGCAGCTTCTGTCCGCGGCCGGCCACGGAGACGCTGCGATCCACGAGGCCATCGACGCCATCGTCAAGGCAGCCGAGTCGTCGGTGCCCGCTCCGAGCGGCGTGACGCCAACGCCGCCCGTGGCCGCTCCGGAGCCGAAGCCCGAGCCTGTCGCGACGAAGCCGGACGCGGCGGAGAGCGAAGAGGCGTCCGAAGAAGGCGAGGATTCCGAGGCCGCTCAGGAGGACGAGGGCCCGCAGAACCCGTAGGCTGGTCTGCGCACCAGCGTGCCCGGCCCGATCGATCTCTTGCGCCTAGCCGCGCTCGCCGTCTTCCTCGCCCTCGTGGCGGTCGGCCTGTGGCTGCTCGACGTGGCTTGGTGGGTGGTCCCGCCGGTGATGATCGTCGCCTGGCTGATCGCCGCGACGATCGAAGCCATGGCCTGGCGCCAGCCGCGCCCGGGGCCCGTCGTGCAAATCCAAGAAGAGCACGCGCCCGAGCCCGCTCCGACTCCGGTCGAGCCGCCGGTCGTCCCTCCCGCGGAGGCGATCGTCCCCCCGCCGCCGCCGGAGTCCGTCCCCGAGCCGGCGGAGGAGCCGATCGCCGAAGCCGCGCCGAGGGAAGAGGCAGAGCGGCCGCAGGATGCCGAGCCGCCACCCGAAGAAGAGCCCCCGCCGGCACCCGAACCCAAAGCGCCGCCCGTACCGGTCGCGCCGGCTCCCAGCCGGCAGGAACCGCCGCGCGAGCGTCGACGCCGAGTGCGTCTCCTGCCGACGCCCGCGCGGCCCGAACCGAGGCCCGAGGCCGCATCTCCGGTCGCGGAGTCTCCCCTCGTCGCTTTTCAGCCACGGACGTTCGAGCCTCGCCGCTGGAACATCTGGGATCTCGAGCGGATCGCCAGGGAGCAGACGAGGGAGCATCCGGAACGTCGCGATGAGCTGGCCTTCCTCTTCGTTCATCTCCGTCAGTTCGCTGACGCCGACGGATCGCTTCCGGCCGAGTTCGACGCTCTCGTGCGCGAGACTTTCGGCGGCTTGCTCGAACAGCCCCACAGCGTGTGACTCCGGCTTTGCTCCAGCGCCAAGCGGCGCTGGCGG
>DASQXE010000172.1:0-13498 GCA_035639875.1 Gaiellaceae bacterium
CCCAGCAGGCGGCCGCCCACGAGGCGTTCGCCCAGCTCGCGCTCGACCGCGAGGCGGCGTTCCAGGACGCCCCTGCCCACGACGCGTTGTTCCAAGAGGCGTCTGCCTGGGCAGTGTTCGCCCAGCTCGCCGAGTCGAACGCAAGACCACCAGCGCCGTCCGACGTGACGAACTGATCGAGGCCCAGGTTCGGGTTGGGCGGGCTCGTTACGTCGAACGCGGCCTTCGCGTTGACCTCGCCGACGCCGAGGGCGACGCCGGCCGCAGTCGGCCGTGCGCTCAGCATGAGGGCACCTTTCACCTGGTCGGGCGTCCACCTCGGGTTCTTCGCGAGGAGGAGCGCAGCGGCGCCCGAGACGACCGGCGCCGAGAACGACGTACCCGACATCCACATGTACGCGGAGCCGGTCATCCGCTCGGGATGCTCGAGCGCCATCGTCGACGTGCCCGGCACCGGGCCGACCAGTCGACGGCCGGGTGCTCCGAGGTCCGGCTTGGCGAACCCGTCGAGCGTGTAGCCGTACGCAGACCATGGCGCGGCGAAATCATCTCCGGGGTTCGTGGAGGTGCCGTTGAGGTCGCTCGCGCCAACGGTGATGACGAACGGGTCGTTGCCCGGCGCGTACGCGACCGTCGTCGGCTGCCCGTCGACACCGTAGTTGCCCGCGGCAGCCACGACGACGACGCCGTTGAACCAGAGCTTCTCGACGGCCTTGTCCAGCGGGTCGTACATGAACGACGCCGGCTGCGTTGCCTGGAGCGAGAAGTTGGCGACACGGATGTTGTACGCCGCCTTGTACTGGAGGATCCAATCGGCGGCCGCGATGACGTCGCTCGTCATCGCCATGCCGTTGTCGTCCATGACGTCGATCGAGACGATCGGTGCGATTGGCGCCGCACCGGCGATCTTGCCCGCCGAACCTGCCGCGATGCCCGCGACGAAGGTGCCGTGGCCGCGGCCGTCACCGGGCGAGTTGGGGGTCAGGCTGGTGAGACTCACCTGCTTGATCACCCTCGCGCCCCAGTCGAAGTCGCTGCGCAGGCGCTGCACACCCGAGTCGACGATGGCGATCGCAGGGGGCTGCAAGCCGCCGAGGCCGTTCGCCGTCCAGAAATCGGAGACGCCGGCTGTCTGCACCCATCCTTGGTCGTTGGAGTAGCCACTCAGGCGGACGCGCGAGTCGCGCGTGATCGCGAGGATCCCTCTCTGGGCCGCGAGGTCGGCGAGCTGCGCACCCGTCAGCTGCGCGGAAACGCCCTTGACCGCGAGAAACTTCCGCTTCAGCCCCTGCGCCTTGCCCGGGTGTCGCGAGACGGAGCCCTGCACGAGGCTCGCCACGAACTTGGAGCTCTTGCCCGGCTTCGCCTGGACGATGACGGCGAACCGCTTGCTCGGATTCGCCTTGGCGCTCGCGAGCAGCGCGTCCGGAACGACCGCGCCACCCGTGGAGGTTCCGTCAGCGGCGGGGGCGGCGACCGGCACGACCAAGGCCGAAACGGCCAGGACAAGGGCGGCGAATCTGCGCCCCGGCTTGCCCCAGAGGGCGCTCGAGCGCGTCTCGCCGTTCGTCTTCTTGCCCCAGAGGGCGCTGCCTCGTAGGTTGCCTCTGGCTCCGCTGACTGGCCGCAAGTTCAGTCGTCCCTTCTCCGCCTTTTGGGCGGACCGCAGTAGAAGTTGTGACCTCTTCATCGCAGAAAGGCGGCGCTTTCTCCTCCCTGAACAGGGGGACTCCGCGGAGATTCCCTCGTTCGAGGGACATAGGATGAAGTGGTGCGCCTGCAGGTCGAGATCGCGCTCGCCCGAGCCGCCGGGCGGCTCTCCAGGCTCGCAGGGCGCGGCGGCGGCACGACGCTTCCTGGGAAGATCCTCGCCACACTCGACCCGAGCGCGCTCGGGACGCTCGCGCGGCGGCTTCCACTTGGGTCCGCGCTGGTCTCGGGGACGAACGGCAAGACGACGACGGCGGCGATCACGGCCGAGATCCTCGGAGGACGGGTACGCCTGGCGCACAATCGCGCCGGCGCGAACCTCGTCTCGGGAGTCGCTTCTGCCCTCCTCGCCGCGCGCGATGCCGAGCTCGGTCTGTTCGAGGTCGACGAGGGCGCGTTTCCCGACGTCGCGCGCCGCGTGCGGCCGCACGCCGTCTGTCTCGGAAACCTCTTTCGCGACCAGCTCGACCGCTACGGCGAGCTCGAGCTCGTAGCCGAGCGGTGGCGGACGGCCGTGGCCGAGCTCGATCCAGCGGCCTCCGTCGTCGTGAACGCAGACGACCCGTTGCTCGCCGACATCGCCCGTGGCCGCGCGAACGTGCTCAGGTTCGGCCTCGATGACCCGTCCGCCGCGCGCGAACGCCTCCCCCACGCGGCGGACTCGAAGTACTGCCTCTCCTGCGGAGCGCCGTATTCGTACCGGGCTGCCTATGTCGGACATCTCGGCGACTATCGCTGCCCCGACTGCCACGAGGAGCGCCCGCCGCTGGACGTGGCCGCCCGCGCGATCACGCTCTCCGGCCTCGAGAGCGTCGCCTTCGATCTCGTCGCACCCGCCGGCACTCGGCGGGTCTCCGTCCCCCTCCCCGGTCTCTACAACGTCTACAACGCGGTCGCGGCGGCCTCGCTGGGGCTGGTCCTCGGGGCCTCGCTCGAGGAGATCGAAGTCGGCCTTGCGCGCTTTCGGGCCGCATTCGGGCGCTTCGAGCGCATCCCCGCAGGGGACCGGAGCGTCCTTCTCCTCTTGATCAAGAACCCCGCCGGGGCCAACGAGGTCGTGCGCACGCTCGTCGCGAGCGAAGGTCCGCGGCTGGCCGTGGTCGCGCTCAACGACAACCTCGCCGACGGGCGCGACGTGTCCTGGATCTGGGACGTCGACTTCGAGCCGCTCGGCGAGTCGCTCGAGCGCCTAGTCGCCGCCGGGGCCCGCGCCCACGAGCTCGCGCTCCGCTTCAAGTACGGCGGCGTCCCGGCCGAGCGAATCGAGGTCGTCCCGGACCTCGAAGAGGCGCTCGACCGAGGCCTGGAGCTGACCGCTTCGGGCGGGGAGCTTGTCGTTCTGCCTACCTACACGGCCATGCTGGCCCTCCGCCGCATAGCGGCCGCGCGCGGGCTCGTGCGACCGTACTGGGAGGAAGCTGCATGAAGATCGTCGTCGGGCACCTGTATCCCGACTACCTGAACATCTACGCCGACCGGGGCAACATCGCGGTGCTCGAACGTCGCGCCCGCTGGCGGGGAATCGACTTCGACTACCGCACGATTGGCCTTGGCGAGAGTGTCCGCCCGCGCGAGCACGATCTCTATTACGTCGGCGGGGGCCAGGACCGCGAGCAGGCGCTCGTCGCGCACGACCTCGAAGCCAAGGGAGCTCCGCTGCGGGAGGCCGTCGCCAGCGGGGCGGCGTTCCTGGCCGTTTGCGGCGGCTACCAGCTGCTCGGCCACTTCTACCGCGACCGCTCCGGGGCCGAGCTTCCGGGCATCCGACTGCTCCCTCACCACACGGTGGCCGGCGAGCGGCGCATGATCGGCGACGTTCTGCTCGAGTGCGAGCTCGACGCCGGCGTACGGCGCACGCTGGCCGGATTCGAGAACCACGCCGGGCGAACCCACCTGGACGAGGGCGCAGAGCCGCTCGGCCGCGTCCTGGCCGGTTTCGGGAACAACGGCGAGGACGGTTTGGAAGGGTGTCGGCTTGCGGGCGCCGTCGGAACCTACCTGCACGGGCCGCTCCTCCCGCGCAACCCCTGGCTGGCCGACTGGCTGCTCGCGCGCGCCATCGCGCACCGGACGAGCGAGGCGCCCGAGCTGGAGCCGCTGGCAGACGACTTCGAGGCCTCGGCCCAGCGCGTGTCCGCGGAACGGGCCCGCGCCCGCGGCGGGCGCTTCTAATTCCTTCCAAGGAACAGACTGTTACAAGCGTCTAAGGTGCCCACACGGCGCCGAGATACACGACCGGATCGCCGGGCTGCCAGCGCTCCAGAAAACGTTGGATCGGCGGGTGGAGGACAATAGACGCGAGCTCGTCGCGGTCGAAGAAGCGGTGATTTCGTACGGCCTCGTCGACGGAGGTCGCGCCTTCGAGCGAGCGTGCAAGATGCCCGGCAAAGACGAGGTGAACGACGTGCTTGGCGGGCGTCCCCGGGGGCGCGATCGAGTCGACGACCGCCACCGGGCCCTCGACCGGAAAATCGCTCGCGAGCCCGATCTCCTCGGCAAGCTCGCGGCGAAGGGCGGTGACGAGCGACTCGCCGAGGCGAACGCCGCCCCCCGGGAGGAGCCAGTACTCGCGTCCGAGCTTCTCCTGGCGAACGAGCAGAATCCGGTTCTCACGGCGCAGGATGGCCGAAACTCGAATTCGCGGGTCCATCTCAGACGGCCCGCGAGGAGCCGAACCCGCGCACTCCGCGCTCCGTCTCTCGGAGCGCGTCGACCTCGCGCACGGTCAGCTCGGGCACGGGCAGGACGACGAGCTGCGCGATTCGCTCACCCGCCTCTGCGCTGAAGGTCTGCTCGCGGTCGGTGTTGAGGAGCACGACTTGGATCTCGCCGCGATACCCGGAGTCGATCAGCCCGGGGGAGTTGACGACCGCGAGTCCGTGCCGGGCGGCCAGGCCGGAGCGCGGCTGCACGAAGCCGGCGTAGCCCTCTGGAATGGCCACGGCGATGCCTGTCGGCACGAGCGCGCGTTCGCCCGGCGCGAGGCTGACGGGTTCGCATGTCGCGAGATCGACTCCGGCGTCGCCGGCGTAGGCACGGTCAGGCACCCGCGCCCCTTCGCGAACGCGCAGGATCTCGAGTTCGATCACCGTCCGCGGGCCCTGGCCGCCTGCTCGGAGACGAGGTACGGAGCGAAGCGGGCCACTTCTCGCTGCGGAAGCTGGGCGACGACGATGACGCCCTCGGGCGTGTCGAGTCGTTCCTCGATCGGCGCGCCCAGCTCGTAGAGCTCGGCCAGCGCCCTCCCCGCCTCGTACGGAACGAGGAGGCGGACGGGACGCAGCCGCTCCGCGAACCGCTCCGCGATCCGCGCTCGTACGTCGTCGAGCCCCTCGCCGGCGAGCGCCGAGATCTGCAGGGCTCCGGGAAACCTGTTCACGAGCCGTCGCCGCCGCAGCGGATCGACCGCGTCGATCTTGTTCAGCACGAGCTCGACGGGCAGCTCGCCCGCACCTATCTCCGTGAGCACCGAGGCGACCGCTGCAATCGTCTCGTCGAGCCGCTCGTCCTGGGCCGAGGCGTCGGCGACATGGAGGACGAGGTCCGCATGCACGGTCTCTTCGAGGGTGGCAGCGAATCCTTCGACAAGCTGGTGCGGCAGCCGCCTGATGAAACCGACGGTGTCCGTCACGAGATATCGTCGGCCCTCGTGGGTGAAGGCCCGCGTGGTCGGGTCAAGGGTCTCGAAGAGACGGTCGTCGACGGAGACCTCGGCGCTCGTCAGCGCGTTCAGGAGCGTGGACTTGCCCGCGTTCGTGTACCCGGCCAAAGCGACGACGGGCGTCTCGCCGCGCCGCCGAGCCTTGCGTTGGGTATCGCGGCGTCGCTCGAGCTCCCGCAGCCGCCGTCGCAGCTGGGCGATCCGCCGGCGGGCGAGGCGGCGGTCCGTCTCGAGCTGGGACTCCCCGGGGCCCCGCGTCCCGATCCCTCCGCCGAGGCGCTCGAGGTGCTGCCACATCCCCCGCATGCGCGGCAAGTTGTATTCGAGCTGGGCCAGCTCGACCTGCAGCTTGCCCTCGGCGCTGATGGCGTGCTGGGCGAAGATGTCGAGGATGAGCTGCGTGCGATCGACCACGCGCAGCTTGAACTCGTCCTCGAGACGCCGTTGTTGGCCTGGATCGAGATCGTCGTCGACGATCAGCGACTCCGCTCCCGCTTCCGGCACCGTTCGTTTCAGCTCGGCAAGTTTTCCTTTGCCCACGTACGTGCGCGGATCGGGCGCCGGACGGCGCTGCACGAGCTCGCCCACGGGCTCGACGCCGGCCGTGCGCAGGAGCTCTCGCATCTCCGCCAGCTCTTCGCCTTCGTCTACGCCCTGGGCCAGCACCGCTACGAGAAAGCCGCGCTCGGGCTCAGCCCCGGGCGCGGGGTCCGGCTGGTGTTGGGTCACGGCCTGATTATGCCGTCGCTTCCACGCGGAGCGAAGATGCGATCCGGCGCGCCGCTTCCTCGAGGCGATCGTCGGCCACCGTCAGCGAGATGCGGACGTAACCCTCGCCGCTCGGACCGAATGAGGGTCCCGGGGAGACAACCACAGCAGCCTCTTCGAGGACGAGTTCGGTGAAGGTTGCGGACGAGTAGCCCTCGGGAACCGCGACCCAGATGTACGGCGTCGCTTTCGGCGGCGTGGCCGGCAGCCCGATGGCGGCGAGGGCGTCGACCATGAGATCCCGACGGCGCCGATAGACGTCGGACATCCGCTGCGGAAAGTCGCGCGCGCGCGTGAGCGCCGCCACCGCGGCGAGCTGGAGCGCGTCGAACATGCCCGAGTCGAGATTCGTCTTCAGGTGGCGGTACCGCTCGACGACCTCGGCGTTCCCGGCGATCCAGCCGACCCGCCATCCTGTCATGTTCCATCCCTTGGAGAGCGAGAAAATCTCGACGCCGACCTCCTTCGCGCCCGTGGTCTCGAGGAAGCTCGGCGGCCGGTAGCCGTCGAACGCGATCTCCGAGTACGAGCAGTCGTGGACGACGATCAGGCCGTGCCGGCGGGCAAACTCGACTGCGCGCTCGAAGAAGCCCGCGGCGACCACCGCTCCGGTCGGGTTGTTCGGGTAGTTGAGGAAGAGGAGGTTCGCCCGCTCGAGCGCACCTTCGGGCACCTCGTCCAGGGCGGGCATGAACTCGTTTTCCGCCCGCAGCGGCAGGTAGTGGAGCTCCGCGCCCGCGAACAGCGGGCCCGACGTGTACGGCGGATAACCGGGGTCGGGCGCGAGACAGACGTCGCCTGGTTCGAGGCACGCGAGCGCGACGTGAGCGACCCCCTCTTTCCCGCCCAGTACGGGGATGACCTCGTCGTTTGGGTCGATCCGGGTGTCGAAGCGGTCGCGATAGAACCCAGCGACGGCTTCCCGGAACGCATCGAGACCCCGATTCGACGGGTAGCGATGGTTCGTCGACTCCGCCACCCGGCGCTGCATCTCCTCGACCACCTCGGCGGGCGTCGACAGGTCGGGATCACCGATGCCCAGGCTGATCACGTCCACGCCGGCCTTCGTCTTCTGCTCGATCTTGCGCTCGAGCTCGGCGAAGAGATAGGGCGGGACGAGATCGAGACGGCGCGCGAACTTCATGTCCCGAGCCATTCCTCGGCCGTCTCGCCGCGGCAAATCTCCTGTGCCGGCCCCGTCAGGCGCGCGTGCATCCCCTCGTCGAGCTCCACGAGCAGGTCGCCGCCGGCGAGATGCACGGTGACCGGACTTTCACACCACCCGTTGGCAACGGCCGCGGCGGCCACCGCACAGGCGCTCGTCCCAGAGGAAAGCGTCTCCCCCGCCCCACGCTCCCAGACGCCGGCCGTCGCCTCTCGCCTCGAGTCGATGCGGACAAGTTGCACGTTCGTGCGGTTGGGGAAACGGGGATGGTTCTCGACCAGCGGGCCCAGGCGCAGGAGCTCCGCGCGGTCAGGCTCCCTGGCGATGACGGCATGCGGATTCCCGACGGAGACGGGCGTGAACTCGAGGCGTGTTCCGTCGACCTCGAGATTCTCGAGCGGCGCTACGTCAACCGGTCCCATGTCCGTCTCCACCTCGAGGTCCCCGCGCATGCGCGCCACGACCTCGCGCCCGCCGACGACGATTGTGACCTCGGGCTTGCCACTCCGGCGCGCGAGCCAGCGCGCGGCGATGCGTGTCCCGTTGCCGGACAGCTCGGCGGTCGACCCGTCCGGGTTCCAGATCACGATCTCGGCACGACCGTCGCCCGCGCTCACCACTTCGAGGACGCCGTCGGAGCCGACGCCGAAGTGGTAGTCGCACAGGCGGCGTACGAGCTCAGGCTCGAGCGGCGCCGGGAGCGTCCCTCGCACGACGAGCAGGTAGTCGTTCCCGAGCCCGTGCCATTTCTCGAACGGCAGCACGCCCACGCGTCCAGACTATCCCGCGGAGAAGGAAAGGGCCCGCTTTCGGCGGGCCCTCGTCTTTTCCGACCGTTCCGGGTTGGCGTGCGGGCCGAAGGAGTCAAACGGCGTGCCCGGTGTCGATCGGCCTCACCTTTCCTGATGCCGCTTGCACCCCGTTCTTGCTGCCTCAAAAGGGGGAATCGCGGCGGGCCCGGCCAGCACGGGCCCTCCGCGTCGTGCGATTACGAGCCGAAGGAGTCGACGACGAGCGGGGACTCGACCCGGGTGCGGTGCTTCCCGCGGTCATGCGGGACGCCGAGTAGCGCCGTCCGTTCGCAGCTGCTCGCGCCGTCAGCGACCTCGACGGCGATCCTGTAAACGCGACCGTCGCCGCGCCCACTCCGCTCAGCGCGGAGTCCCACCTGGCCGGGATCGTCCGCCCAGGCCGCGTCGGGCGACGTGTGGCCTTCGGCCGCCCCGTCGAGCGGTTCATCCTGCGTCACGCCGGTAATCGTGTACGTGAGCGCATCGCCGTTCGGATCGGTCGCGCCGCCGGCGGTGACCAGGCCGTAGCGGTGATTCGGCGTCCAGAGGTCTTCTCCCGCGGTCAACGCGGAGCAATTAGGGGTGCGTTGGGGCACACACAGCGTCGTTCCGCGTCCCCGTCGGATTCGAGCGCCTTGGGACCACCGCAATGCACACCGATGTAGCGGTACGCAGTCGAAAAGGACCAACGCGACACCCAGTCGTCCGAAATAGCTTGCAGGGTCGGTCTGGGCGCCGCTTCCCCCGGCCCCACGGATGTACGTACTGCAGTCTTCGGGTCCGCCCACTACCCCTGAGACGTGATCGTGCCCGTTTGTGTCACCCGGTATGGGAAATGCGTTCGCCGGCGTCACGCGACCCGGCCAGGAACGCGAGTACCGCCAGGCCGCAGACGGCCGGCAGTACGAGGACCGCGCGCTTCATGTTGCCCACCTTTCGATCGGGCGTTGAAAGTGGGCCGCGTACTCATTCAGGTACGACGGCCTGAGATTTCGTTGCCCCGACGGGGTGATTCGCCGCGCGCAGCGGCGACGAGATCAGCTGCGACGGCCGCGGGCGGCCGGTCGGCGCGGAGACGAACGAGGCCGGGGATACGCCGCATCCATTTCCGCTGATAGGCGGCGTACTGCGCGGTGCGGCGGGCGATGGCGGTGATCGCCTGGTCGCGCGGAAGCTCACCGATCTCGCGGAGGCCGATGATCTGGCGTGCGGTTCTCGAGATCGGCCGCGTGCGTGCCTTACCGACCTCCTCCTCGACGCCGAGCTCGAACATGGCGCGCGTTCGCGTCTCGATCCGAGCTTCGAGGACCTCCTTGGGAACCTCGAGGCCGAAGACGAGCGTTGGGTGTCGCATCTCGCCCGTCCAGAGACGGCTGCGGGGCGGCGCCAACGTCTCCCCCGTTTCCGTCAGCTCCAGAGCGCGGACCACCCGCCGGCGATCGTTGGGATGGACCGCGGCAGCGGCCGCCGGATCGCGCTCGGCGAGTAGGGCGTGTGCTCGCTCGGAGCCACTGTCGTCGTAGAGGCGCTCGTAGTGCTCGCGGACACCGGGCGGCGGGGCCGGCGGGAGGTCGAAATCGGCGAGAGCCGCGCGCAGGTAGAGCCCCGTACCGCCCACGACGATGGGCGTGCGACCCGCGGCGAGGATGTCGTCGACGCCCTCGTGCGCGAGCGCTGCGTATTCCGCGACGGACGCTTCGTACCCGAGCGGCCAGATCGCCACGAGGCGTGTCGGGGCGCTCGGCTGGTTCGTGAGGAGCGGCAGCGCGCGGTAGACCTGCATCGCATCTGCCGAGACGATTTCGGCCGGAATGCGCGCGACGACAGCCTCGGCAACGGCCGACTTGCCGCTCGCCGTGGGCCCGAAGATGGCGAGGACGCGAGGCTGCGGCGCGCTCATCCCCCGGGGCCACCCCACGCCTCCACCCACTTCAAGGGTAGTGCGCGAAAACACGCGTGTGGTGGGCGGAATGGTGCGAGAGCGTGTCAGGCGGCAACGAGAGCTGACTGCGTTCCGCGTAGGGTGGTCGAGGTCGCGTCCTCGATTTGCACTTCGACCAGATCGCCCGGAGCAGCCGAGCCGCGGAAGTTCACCGTCGTGTTGCGCCGAGTCCGACCGCGCAGGAGCGAGCGATCCGTCCGGCTCGGGCCCTCGATGAGCACTTGCTCCACGCGGCCGATTCGCTCGCGGTTGCGCTCGCCGGCGACCCTCTGCACGACCGCTACCAGGCGCTCAATGCGCTCGCGCTTGACCTCCTCCGGCACCTGATCGGCCATCTTCGCCGCCTCCGTGCCGTGGCGCGGGCTGAAGACGAACGTGAAGGCGCTGTCGTACCGCACCTCCTCGACGACCTCAAGCGTCTCGCCGAAATCGGCGTCGGTCTCGCCCGGAAAGCCGACGATGATGTCGGTCGTCAAGGCGAGGTCGGGGATAGCGGCTCGCAGCTTGTCCACGAGCGCCAGATAGCGGTCCCGCCCATACGTACGCCGCATCGCCTTGAGGATGCGGGTCGATCCAGACTGAAGTGGCAGGTGCGCGTGCTCGCACACGCCGCCACACTCGGCCATCGCTGCGATCACCGGTGCGCGGAAGTCCTTGGGATGCGGGCTCGTGAATCGAATCCGCTCGATGCCTGGAATTCCGTCCACCGCGCGCAAGAGCTCGCCGAACTCCGTTTGGACGTCGGGGAGCAGGTCGCGCCCCCACGAGTTGACGTTCTGGCCGAGGAGCGTGACCTCGCGGACGCCCTCGGCAGCCAGCTGCGTCACCTCTGCGACGATGTCTCCCGGCCGCCGGCTCACCTCGCGACCGCGCACCGCGGGGACGATGCAGTAAGAGCACACGGAATTGCAGCCCATCGAAATCTGCACCCACGCCTGGAACCTGCGCTCGCGGTGCGCGGGCAGATGTCCCGCGAAGCTCCTCTCGACGACGCCGAAACGGCCGCGCGGGACGCCGAACCCTCCCGCGCCGATCCACTCGCCGAGGTGCGAGATCGAACCCGGCCCGAAGGCGACGTCGACCTCCGGGTGGAGCTCGAAGATTCGCTCCCGCTGCGCCTCGGCGTAGCAGCCGCCGACGGCGATGACCCGCTCGGGGTCGGCTCGCTTGAGTGCAACCGCCTGCGCGAGGTGGGCGGCGAAGCGCTGATCGGGCTTCTCGCGGACCGTGCACGTGTTGAAGACGAGAATGTCTGCCTCCTCTTGTGAGACGGCCTCGCCCAGGCCGAGCGACTCGAGCATGCCCTTGATGCGCTCGGAGTCGTGCGCGTTCATCTGACAGCCGAACGTGGTGACGTGGTAGCGCTTCACTTCGCGAACTCTACGGCGCGGCTCTCCCGGATGACCGTGACCTTGATCTGCCCCGGATACTCGAGCTGATCCTCGATCTCGCGTGCGATCTCGTGTGAGAGAAGGACGGCGGTGTCGTCGTCCACCTCCGTGGGCTTGACCATGACCCTGATCTCCCGCCCTGCCTGGAGGGCGAAGACACGCTCGACCCCTTTCTTCTCGCCCGCGATCTTCTCGAGCGTCTCCAGGCGCTTGATGTAGCTCTCGAGACTCTCGCCGCGGGCCCCCGGGCGAGAGGCGGAGATCGCGTCGGCCGCGATCACGAGCACAGCCTCCACCGTTTGCGGCTGCACTTCGTAGTGGTGCGCCTCGATCGCGTGCACGACGTGCTGTGACTCGCCGTAGCGTTTCGCCTGCTGCGCCGAGATGAGCGCGTGCGAGCCCTCCACTTCGTGCGTCATCGCCTTGCCGATGTCGTGGAGGAGCGCCGCGCGCTTGGCGGTCTTGACGCTCGCGCCGAGCTCCGAGGCCATGATTCCGGCCAGGTGCGAGCACTCGAGCGAATGCTTGAGGATGTTCTGCCCGTAACTCGTCCGATAGCGAAGCCGGCCGAGGACCTTGACCAGCTCGTCGTGCATCTTCCCGCAGTTGGCCTCGAACACGGCCTGCTCGCCCGCGTGCCGGATGTGCTCGTCGATCTCCGCCTTCGACTGGTAGTACATCTCCTCGATCCGCGACGGATGAATGCGTCCGTCCTCGACGAGCTTGGCGAGCGTCAGCTTGGCCACCTCGCGCCGCACGCCGTCGAATGAGGAAAGCACCACGGCCTGCGGCGTGTCGTCGATGATGAAGTCGACTCCGGTCAGATTCTCGAGCGCGCGGATGTTCCGCCCCTCGCGGCCGATGATCCGGCCCTTCATATCGTCAGAGGGCAGCTCGACGATCGAGACCGTCGTCTCGGCTGCGTGGCTCGCCGCCACCCGTTGGAGCGCGTCGGCGACGAGGTTGCGGGCGCGGCGCTTTGCGTCCGTGCGGGCTTCCTCCTCCAGCTGCCGCACCATGCGCGCCATCTCGTGGCGCACGAGCTCCTCGGAGCGCTCGAGCAGATGCCGCTTCGCCTCGTCGACGGTCATGCCGGAGATGCGCTCGAGCTCCTTCAACTCGTTTTGGTTGGCGGCCTTGAGCTCCTCTTGGAGCTGTTTCAGGTGCGTCTCGCGGTCCGCAAACCCCTGCTCGCGCCGCTCGAGGTCCGTCAGCTTCCGGTCGATCTCCTCTTCCTTCGTGACGACGCGCTCTTCGATCTTGATGATCTCGGCACGCTTGTCCTTCAGCTCCTGCTCCACGTCCGCCCGGAGCTTGAGCGCGAGCTCCTTCGCCTCGACCTGCGCTTCGCGCCGCGTCGAATCCGCCGAGCGTTGTGCCTCCTCGGTCAGGCGCTTGCTTTCTTCCCGCGCCTGCGCGAGCCGTCCGCTCCCGAGGAGACGAAGAACGAGGGCGGCGACGACCGTCCCGGCCGCCAGGCCGACCAGTACGCCGATTGCAAGCTGCATTGCTCGCTCCTACGTCGTCGCCCGTAGGAACGGCGTCGTGGGATCGGTGCGCGACGCGAAGACCGGCCTACCGGCCTATGAGCGGGACGCCCTCCGTGTCGCGGTGCCGCTTGTCATGTCGTAGTCGTCAGGGAGCTCGTTCGGGTTCCGATTCCGCGAAAAACCGTTCCTTGCAGGCGGTTTGGTAATTGCTGGTCTACGGCTATCCTAGCCCGCCGCGGCCTTCGTCGTCTAGTGGACCGAGGACGGCGTCGATTGTGTCCGGCTCGAAGCCGCGCCGCGCGAGGTACGCCCACGCCTTCTTCGTGTCCCCGAACCGGGGCACCAGGAGCAAAGCCCGCTCGGCCTCGGGCGCGAGCGCCTCGACCGCGGTTCGAGCTTCTGTCTCCGCGATCCCTTCCTCCTCCAGCCTCGCCGTAATCGCAGCGTTGCCCCAGCCGCGCTCGGCCAGCGAGGCCGCGCGGTGTCGGGCGAGCCGCGCGTCGTCGAGCGCACCCGCGTCGGTGAGCGCTGCGAGGGCGCGCGAACGCGGCTCCCGAACCACGCGCGCGTGCTCGAGGCG
>DASQXE010000173.1:0-2180 GCA_035639875.1 Gaiellaceae bacterium
GCCCGGGGCGGTATGCCGAGGGCGTCATCGAAGTCGGGACCGAAGGAGGCCCAGGAATGTTGTACGTCGGGATCGATCTCCACCGCAATCGCTCGCAGATCGCCGTCCTCGACCGGGACGGTCAGCAACTGCTCTCGCGCAGGATCACCAACGACCCGAAGAGCTTTCTCGAGCTGCTGCAGGGACTGGGCGATGAGCTCGAGGTCGCGCTCGAGGCGACCTACGGCTGGGAGTGGCTGGCCGACCTGCTCGAAGAGGCGGGCTACGAGCTGCATCTCGCGCACCCGCTGCGCACGAAGGCGATCGCCGCCGCCCGTGTGAAGACGGATGCAGTCGACGCGCGTACGCTCGCGCATCTGCTGCGCGCCGATCTGCTGCCGGAGGCCTACATCGCCCCGCGCCAGCTGCGCGACCTGCGCGATCTGCTCCGCCACCGGGTCGCGCTGACCAGGATCCGCTCGGCGTTGAAGCAGCGCGTCGGCGCGATCCTGGCCAAGCACGGGATCGCCCGTCCCTACAGCAACCTCTTCGGCGTCGGCGGCAGCCGCTTCCTCGCCGAGCTGGAGCTACGCGAAGGGCCGCGCCGGCGGCTCGACAGCCTGCTCGCACTGATCGCCGCCTTCGACCGCGAGCTGGAGACGACGACCAAGGAGATCGAGCACCGAGCAAGCGCGGATCCCTATGTCGAGGTGCTGTGCCAGATCCGCGGCGTCGGCCGCTACATCGCCATGCTCGTGATCGCCGAGGTCGGCGACATCACCCGCTTCCCGAGCGCTCGCCACCTCTGCGCCTGGGCCGGGCTCACCCCGACCGTGCGCAGCTCCGACGGCAAGGCCCGCCTCGGTCACATCTCCGGGCAGGGCTCGCCGGCGCTGCGCTGGGCCCTGGTCGAGGCCGCCCAGCACGCTCCCACCGGCGGCGGCCCGCTCCGTCAGGGCTACGAGCGGATCGCCAAGCGCCGCGGCAAGCAGGTCGCCAAGGTCGCCGTCGCCCGCAAGATCCTCACCCTCTGCTACGACGGCCTGCGCGACGGAGAGATCCGTTGCCTGGCGCCGCGCGCCGGGGCGCGCACGAACAGAACAACGGCGGTCAGCCGATGACCCGCCGCGCCCGCCACCGTGCCGCCCCGCTCGAGGGCAAAGCGGGATCGCTCGAGCGAGCTCGGGTGTTGTCAATGGCCTCTCCCCGTCCCCAGGACGACTGACGGCCGCCCACTTGATTGAGCCCTCGAGCCCCGCGAGACACTCCGGCCAGCCCCGCGCGGCCGAATGGATGACTGGACCGCTTCCGCTACCGGCGCCGCCGTCCCGCCAAGCTCGGCGCCCTACCGCCCGCAGTCCGTGACCTTGACGAGGCCCGCTCCTTCATGGATGACACACGGCCCTTCTTCATAGAGAGGGGTCGACGGTTCGAGTCCGTCAGAGGGCTCTGCAAAAGCGCCGGAAATCGTAGCTCTTTACGATCAAAGAGCCTTCGTCGACGAGCGGCTCGTGCTTCCGGCGGCGCTGGGCCTCGCTCAACGCGCGGACCCGGGCTCCTCCAGCCGCAGGACGAATTCCTCGATTTCGGTGGAACGCGCTTGAGCGAAGCTTCGTTCAGTCGCGATGACGCGAAAGCCGCACTTCTCGAGGACGCGGTGGGACGCGAAGTTGTCGTAAGCGACGCGCGCGTGGAGCGGGCGCGACTGATCAACAGTCAAGAACGCGTTCAGGGCGGCGGTCGCGATCCCCTTGCCCCAGTAGGAGCGGCCGATCCAATAGGTGACCTCGCGCTCGTCGGGGTCACCCCACGACCCGATCGTTCCAGCGACTTCGCCGTCGACGACGATCGCTCTGGCGATGATGGTCTCGTCGGCTCTCAGCCTCGACCAGCGGCGCTCGAATGCGTCCCGGTCCATGTGATCGGGCGCCGTGAAGGCAGCCATGCGCGCGGCAACCGGATCCGCCCACTGCTCGAACAGCACCGCCAGATCCTCGTCCCGCACCTCCCGCAACACGCACCGCATTAGCCGATCCTCCCGATCCGAGCGCATGATGACCAGCGCGTCTGTCTTGCCTCACGCGTTGTTGCCTCAAACACAAACCCCCGATTTACGGGGGTTTTAGAAGCGGATGAAGGGACTCGAACCCTCGACCTTCTGCATGGCAAGGGCTGGCGGGCGTTCGCCCCTGTTCGCTTGT
>DASQXE010000174.1:0-25347 GCA_035639875.1 Gaiellaceae bacterium
AGACATGACTTTCATCGGGACGGCCTGCACCTCCATCTCGTCGGCGCGCTCGAAGGTCTCCTCGGTGATAGCCACACCGGTCGGGGCGAAGATCAGGTCGACGAGGACGTCGTTGTCGTCCCACGCCTTGTAGAGCCACCCTTCGACCGGGCGCTCTGGCCGGAGGCCCGCCGCGGCGAGCGTAGCGAGAGCTTCGTCTGCATCCTCCCGCCGGACCATCAGATCGAGATCGTGATCGGATGCGGGACCGCCGCGCGCCCACGTCGCGAGTCCTCCGCCGAGCATGAAGGGAACACCGGCTTCCCGGAGCGCTCCGGCGGCCTTTTTCATCGTGGCCACCATCGCATCGAGATCCTCGTTCGGCATCGGGCTTCCCGGTACCCTGCCACGCCGAAGGGGGAACGATGGTCAGGATCGCTGCAGCCGGGGACATCCATTGCACACCGGAGCGGCGCGGCGAGATCGAGGATTCGTTTGCCCGCCTCGAGGGCCAAGCGGATCTCGTCCTCCTCGCCGGCGACCTGACGACGCACGGCGATCCGGAGCAGGCTGAGGTCCTTGCGAGTGCCCGCGGGCGCCTGAGCGCGCCGGTCGTCGCAGTGCTCGGCAACCACGACTGGCATGCAAACCGGCGAGACGACGTCGTCCGGGTCTTGGAGGAAGGCGGGGTTGTCGTCCTCGACCGCGGCTGGACCGTGTGCGCCGTCAACCGGACGCGCGTCGGAGTCGTGGGGACGAAGGGGTTCATCGGCGGGTTTCCGGACTCCGAGCTCCCCGACTTCGGCGAACCGCTCCTACGACAGGTCTATGCAGAGACCAGCGCGGAGGTGGAGGCGCTCGAGGAGGGGCTGGCAGCGGTTGCGTCCTGCCCTCTCCGGGTCGTTCTCCTCCACTACTCACCGACCACGACGACGCTCGAGGGCGAGCCCCGCGTGATCTGGCCGTTCCTGGGCAGCGACCGGCTGGCACGGCCGATCGCGGAGCACCATCCCGACCTCGTCCTCCACGGGCATGGCCACGCCGGTCAGTTCGAAGGATTCATCGGCGCTGTGCCCGTCTTCAACGTCTCCGTCCCGGTCATGGGCAGGGATTTCTGGGTGTTCGAACTCGACGAAGCGGGCAAAGAGGGGCCATGAGCATCCTCTGGATCATCCTGATCGTTGTCTTAGTCCTCGCGCTGCTCGGCTTCTTCTCGCGCGGTTACTGGTAGGACCCAGGACACCTCGAAACGGGCCGGTTGGCTCTTGCCTAGCCGGCCCGCATCAGGCACGGTTGACGTGTGCGTGCCTGCCCAGCCGTGCTCGGCGAGGCCGACGCTCGCTCCGAGCTCCCGCGCCTCGGCGGAATGGCCCGTCCTGACGGCGTCGTCATCGTGAGCGAGCGCTACTGGGCGTTCGCCGGGTACGACGGGAGCGTGCGCGAGGGGCTCATGCCCCGCAGGAAGCTCGACCGGGTGCCGCTGGTGCGCGGCCTCGTGAAGCTGGCCGCCGCGCTGTCGCCCCTGCTGCGCCGCTCGGGCGTCTCGGGTCGGCGCGAGCGGCGGGTGCTCGGCGTCCTCCTCGTCGCGCCCCTGGGGTTCGTCTTTCTCCCCGGACCCCTGGCATGGACCGCCTGGGGGCTTGCGACGGCGGCGCTGATCCTTTGGCTCTTCCGCGGCCGGACGCTGCGCCTGCACGGCGCGGAGCACCGCGCGATCGCGGCTGCCGAGGAACGGCGGCTCGCGGCCACGTGGGCCGGCGCGGCGCGGCCGTCTCGATTTTCCGCGCGCTGCGGGACGAACTTCGCTGCGCTCGTCGTTCCGACCACGCTCATGGCCGACCGGTTGTGGCCTTTCGCCCCGGCCCTGTACACGCCCGCCCTGGTCACCGTCCTGTCGCTCGCGCTTACGATGGAGCTCTGGCGCGCCGTGCAGGCCTCGCGCGCGCGACTGGCCCGCGTGTTTCTCCTCCCCGGACTCGTCCTGCAGCGGCTGACGACGCGCGAGCCCTCGCTGGAGGAGACTCGTGTGGCCTTGGCCGCCGTCGCGTCGGTGCTACGGCGCGAACTCGCCTAGCTGACCTCGACGCGTTCGATCGTGACCGTCTCGCGCGGACGGTCGTTGGCGTCCGTCGGCGTCGATTCGATCGCGTCGACGACATCCATCCCGTCCGAGACGCGCCCGAACACGGTGTGCTTGCCGTCCAGCCACGGCGCCGCCTCGGTCGTGACGATGAAGAACTGGCTCCCGTTCGTGTCCGGCCCTCGGTTCGCCATCGCGAGGGCGCCGCGCACGACTCGGTGGTCGTTGGGCTCGTCCTCGAACTCGTAGCCGGGGCCGCCGGTGCCGTCGCCGCGCGGGCAGCCGCCCTGGATCATGAAGTCCTGGATCACGCGGTGGAACGTGATGCCGTCATAGAACCCGTCGCGCGAGAGCTTCACGAAGTTGTCGACCGTCTTGGGGGCATCCTCGTCAAAGAGCTCGAGCGAGACGGCGCCGTGATTCGTATGCAAAGTGGCCTGAGTCATAGGCCCCCACCGTAGCGGCATACTGGTTTCGATGGCGTTCGTTCCGCCTGCCCGCCACCTCTCGCGTGCCAAGGATCTCGCGGATGCGCGCTACTTCGAGCCTCTCAGCGTCGACGATCTGGCGCGCGCGGCGCGGCTCTCTCGGGCTCATTTCAGCCGTGAGTTTCGGCGCGCGTTCGGTGAGTCGCCCCATTCGTATCTCCTGACACGACGGCTCGAGCGGGCTGCGGCGCTGCTTCGGAACACGGATAGGTCAGTTGCGGCGATCTGCTTCTCGGTCGGGCTGCAGAGCGTCGGCTCCTTCACCACGAGCTTCACGCGCACCTACGGCATGTCCCCGACCGCATATCGCGCGTCCTTCCCGCCGGCCTCGGATTACGTGCTGATTCCGACGTGTGTCCTGCGCGCCTACGGTCGGCCACAACGGAGCACGTTTCGAGAAGACAAGCGCGCAGCTCCCAGCGAGGATGGAGGGCGTTCAGTCGACCGAGGAGGAACCAATGTCGTACAAGATCGCCACCGCACAGGTGTGGGTGCATGACCAGGACGAGGCGCTCGACTTCTACACCAAGAAGCTCGGGATGGAAGTTCGCTCGGACGTAACCGTCGCGGAGATGGGCAACTTCCGCTGGCTGACCGTCGGGCCGGCCGATCAGCCGGACGTCGCGATCGTCCTGATGGCCATCCCGGGGCCGCCGGTCATGGACGAGCAGACGGCCGAGCAGGTCAAGGACCTGATGGCGAAAGGCTTCGCCGGGACGGTGTTTTTCACCACCGACGACGTCCAGCGAGATTACGAGGAGCTGAAGGCTCGCGGCGTCGAGTTCACCGAGGAGCCGACGGAGATGCCCTACGGGATCGACTCGGCGTTCCGGGATCCCTCGGGCAACAATTTTCGGCTCACGCAGGTGCGGGAGATGGCGGCCGTCTAACGGCCGCCATCCGCCTGTACCCGGAGAGCGGTTTCGCCAATGGAGCCAGCCGGGCTCGAACCGGCGACCTTCTGGATGCCATCCAGACGCTCTCCCAACTGAGCTATGGCCCCTTGCTGTCGGCCCAGTGTAGCGGCGAACTCGTACCGTTTGGCTTCGCGGATGCCCCGCTGCTGATTGTTCCGAGGCCGCGTTAGCCTCAGTTGGACCGCGCCACTTGGCGGGACCGCTTCGATAGGCACGAAGTAACACTGTTCGAGGTCAGAGCAATAGGCGGCAAGCGCATCCACTTCGTGCGGACCGTAAACACTTCTTACAAGGCCGTCAGCTGATCGACGGCAGGAATAGCAGCGAACGATGACTACATCGACTTGACAGGAGGCCCACTTGCACTGGACACGCAGAAGTTCGTGCCTCAAGTCGAAGATCAAGTCGTATCGCTCAGGAGCCAACGGCTTGTAAACGCCGATGCCGAGCTTCAGTGCCTCTAGCGCGATGGCCTGCTCGGCAATCGGGCCCTTCTGATCTGTTGTCAGCACAGGCAATAGGATACGACGCCAGTCGGATGGCATCGTTTCCCGGGCGGCCACCCTGGGCACCACCCAGCCGATGGCCAACAAGACCGACTACAGCCCGGTCATCCAAGAAGCCGGCGAGGCGGAGAAGCGCCGCGCGCGCCGGAAATGGTGGACGCTCCTCGGCGGCGCCAACTTGTTCTGGATCTACGCCGTGATCCTCGCCGGGGCCGTCGTCGTCCTTTACTACGTGCTGCGCTAGCCGACGGTGGCGGCGACCTCGACCGACGGCACGTCTCCCCACAGCTCCTCGAGCCGATAGTACGCGCGCGCCTCGGGCGTGAAGATGTGCAGGACGACGTCGAGATAGTCGGCCAGGATCCAACTCGCGTCGCGCTCGCCGTGCACGTGACGCGGGACGACGCGGCCCTCGCGCTTCATCCCCTCCCGCACTTCGCCATAGATCGCCTTCGCCTGCCTCGGGTTGTTGCCGGTGCAGACGACGAAATAGTCGGTGTAGGAGCACACCGGACGCATGTCGAGAATGAGCACGTCCCTGGCCAGCTTCTCCTGGGCGAGGTCGGCGATTCGGCGTGCTTGCTCGAGAGACGTCAGGTTGGGAAAGGCTCCTCGGTCGCTTGGAATCAGGGTATCACCGGTACAGGCCGGCGACTTCGATTTCCCTAGCAACTGCTTTCGGAACCAGGTCGTCGACAGGATCGCCGTTGCGGATACGCGCGCGGATGTCCCGCGATGAGGCCTCCACGACCGGGATCTCGAAGAATTCGACCCGCTCCGGATGCTTCAAGCCATCCAGAACCGTCTCGAGCCTCTCGCGCGGGTAGCCCGGCCGCGTCGCGACCGCGAGACGCGTCAGCTCCAGCACACCGTTGGGATCTTTCCAGGAGAGGAAGTCCACGAACTCGTCGGCGCCGACGAAGAAGGCCGGGTCGCCGAACCGGTTTTCGCGGCGCTCGTGCGCCCGCAGCGCGTCCACCGTGTACGCGTGCCCTTCCGGATGGACTTCGGTGCGCGGCAGGTCGGAGAACGCAAGCCGCGCCAGCTCGAAGCGCTTTTCGAACTGGAGCTCGGCGGGCTTGTGGCCCGGGTCGACGATGACGAGGACGAGCAACTGCTGTAGGTCGAAGTGCTCGATCGCGGCGCGCGCGAGCGCGACGTGGCCGTCGTGCGGCGGATCGAACACGCCGCCGTAGAGGCCTGTCATTCGAACTCGACCTCGTCGTCGGGCTTGACGCCCGCGGCGCGAAGCGCGTCCTCAGACGCCTCGCCGCGGACGCGATAGCCGCTGTCGGTACGGAAGATCCGGAACGGCCGCCGCCGCACGGCTGTCGGCCTGTAGACGAGAAAGTCGGCCAGCTCCTCGATATTTCCGGAAGGTGCTGGCGCACTTTCCGGAACGAGCTGAAACAAACGACGCTTAAGGTCATCGATTCCTTTGCCCGTAATCGCCGAGGTTTCCACGACGGCGAGCACGCGGGAATCGTCCGTCTCGAGCGGCGCTCGACCGAGGTCGACCTTATTCAGGACGACGATCTGCGGTCGCTCCGCGAGTCCGGCGCCATATGCCTCGAGCTCGCTGTTGATGGTGGCAAAACGCTCCGCCACGTCTTCCGCCGGCGCC
The DNA here is from genome assembly GCA_035639875.1 of Gaiellaceae bacterium. Classification (GTDB taxonomy): domain Bacteria; phylum Actinomycetota; class Thermoleophilia; order Gaiellales; family Gaiellaceae; genus JAIBJP01. The sequence continues at coordinate 5,595 of DASQXE010000174.1, forward strand.
TCGATGACGTGAAGGAGGAGCCGCGCGCGCTCGAGGTGCGCGAGGAACTCGTCCCCCAGCCCGATCCCCTGGTGCGCTCCTTCGAGCAGCCCCGGCACGTCGGCCACCGTGAGCTGCCGTCCGTCGGGGCTCTCGACGGTCCCGAGCACCGGAGCGACGGTCGTGAACGGATACTCCGCCACCTTCGGCTTTGCGTTGGAGATGCGGCGCAGGAGCAAGGATTTGCCGGCGTTCGGGAAGCCGACGAGCGCGGCATCCGCGAGGAGCTTGAGCCGGAGCTCGATGACGTCCTCCTCGCCGCCGAGACCGACTTCGGCCAAGCGCGGAGCCTGCTCCGTCGGCGTTGTGAAACGCCTGTTGCCGGCCCCGCCGAGGCCGCCGTGCGCAACGGTCGCGCGAGCGCCCGCGTGTGCCAGATCCGCCACCAGCCGACCTTCGGAGTCGAACGCCTGCGTCCCGACCGGGACGCGCAGCTCCACGGACTCGCCTGAGCGGCCGTGCTTGTTTGCACCGCGGCCGTGGCCGCCTCGGCCTCCGACGAAGCGCCGCTTGCGCTGGAAGAACGACAGGTCGCGGAGATCGGGATCCGCGAGGAGCACGACCTCGCCGCCGTCCCCTCCGTCGCCACCATCTGGGCCGCCCTTCGGCACGTACTTCTCGCGCCGGAAGCTGAGCGCGCCGTCACCGCCGCGGCCCCCACGCACCTCGATGCGGGCCCGGTCGTGGAACATCGCGTCGGTTCCTAGACGATCGAGATGATGCGGTCGCGGAAGGCGACCTTGCCGTCGCGCGTCGCGAAGATCGTGTGATCCCGGCCAACACCCGTTCCCGGGCCGGCGCGGAAGCGCGTTCCGCGCTGCCGGACGACGATCATGCCCGCCTTCACGTCCTGCCCGTCGAAGATCTTGACGCCGAGCCGCTTCGACTCGGAGTCGCGCCCGTTCTTCGAGGAGCCGAGTCCTTTCTTGTGCGCCATCTACTCCGCCTTTGCCTTCTTCGTCGTGGTCTTCGTGGTCTTCGCGGTCGATCGGCCTTTTTCCTGGGGGGTGGGCGAGGGGGATCTGCCCCTCGCTGCCTTCGTTCCGATGGACTGGATCTCGATCTGCGAGAGCCGGCTGCGGTGGCCGTTCCGCCGCCTGTATCCCGTGCGGCGCTTGTGCTTGCCGACAACGACCTTCTCACCGAGCACGTGCGCGGCCACCTTGGCCGTCACCTGCTGGGACTTGAGCTTGTCCCCGAGCGTCGGCTCGCCTTCGCCGCCGATGAGGAGGAGGTCGGGATGGAAGGTCTTGCCCTCGTCCACCGCGACCCGGTCCACGAGCAGCCGCTCGCCCTCACGGACGCGGTACTGCTTTCCGCCCACGGCGATGATTGCGTAAGCCTTTTTCTCTGCCATTGCGCTAAGCGAGCGGGCTCTCCTGGCCCGCTTCGGGAGCGGATTCTACCGGCTTGCGCTTGCGGCCGCGGCCGCCGCGCGAACCGCGCCGCGTCTTCTTCTTGGGCTTCTCTTCGGTCTTCTCCTCGGTCGCGCTCCCGATCGGGGGCTCTTCGGTCTCGACTGCGTCCTCGACCACAGCATCCGTCGTGACCGGAGCTTTCTTCTTGCGGCCTCTGCCGCCGCGCGTCCCGCGGCGGGTCTTCTTCTTCGGCTTCGCTGCCCCGTCAGTCGCCGCATCCGCCAGGACCGCGCGCGCGGATGTGCGGTTGGCCTCCTCGACGCGAATCGTGACGGTCTCCCCCACCTTCTCCGCTGCTCCCGCCACCGTGACGACATAACCGTCGAGACGCGCGATGGCGTCCTGCTCGCCGTGGAGGTGCGGCTCCTCGATCTTGACCTCGAGCTCCTGGCCGCGCGCGACCGGGAAGGACTGGGGATCGATCTCGGTCGCCGAGCCTTCCGCGAGGATCGCGAAGTGGTCGTGCGCAGCGCGTGGCTTCGTCTTGAAGGCGAAGTGGCGCCCGGTCTCCTTCTCGAGTTCGGCGAGCCGCGACGCGCCCGGGCCGATCAGGGTGCTCGCCACCTGTGAGTTGAGCTCGACCAAGAACGCTTCGCTCTTCGAGCCGGCAATCGCCCCGCGAAGGCGCCGTTCGATGTCGACAGCGTGCGTCTCCATCGAGACGACGACTCCGTCGCCCTTACACGTGGGACAGCGGTCGGTGAGGATCTCCCGCGGCCCGTCGGTGACGTTCTGCCGCGTCATCTCGACGAGCCCGAGGGGCGAGATCTCGACGACGTAGGTCTTCGTCCGGTCGCGCTCCAGCTCGCGGTTGAGCGCCCCCTCGACGAGCTGGCGGTTCTTTGGGTTCGCCATGTCGATGAAGTCGATGACGATGATTCCGCCGACGTCGCGCAGGCGCAGCTGGCGCACGACCTCGGTGACCGCTTCGAGATTGTTCTTCGTGATCGTGTCCTCGAGACGTGCCTGGCTCGTGCGCCCCCGCGCGCCGACGAAGCGGCCCGTGTTGACGTCGATGACCGTGAACGCCTCGGCGTAGTCGAAGACGAGATAGCCGCCGGAGGGAAGATCGACGCGCCGGTTGAGCGTCGAACGTACCGCCTGGTCCACGCCGTAGCGCTCCATGATCGGCTCGGCGTCCCGATAGAGCTCGACGCGCGCGGCGAGCTCGGGTGAGGTCCGCTTCAGGTAGCCGATGACGCGCCGGTACGTGCGCTCGTGGTCGACGAGCACCCGTTCGAAGTCTCTGATGAAGAGGTCGCGGATGATCCTCAGCGGCAGCTCCGACTCCTGGTAGACGAGCGCCGGCGCTTCGGCGCGGTTGGCGCGGCCACGAATCGTCGACCACAGCTTCTGCAGGAGCGCGAGGTCGCCGGCGAGCTCGTCCCGGGACGCTCCTTCGGCGGCAGTGCGGACGATCAGCCCGCCCTCGGGAAGCTCGAGCTCTTTGCAGATTGCCTTGAGGCGCTCGCGCTCGTCGTCCTCGAGCCGGCGCGAGACGCCGATTCCGTCCCCGAACGGAACGAAGACGAGAAAGCGGCCCGGGAGCGAGATCTCCGTGGTGAGACGGGCGCCTTTCGTTCCCATGGGATCCTTGACCGCCTGGACGAGCACCTCCTGGCCGCGTTCGACGAGCTCTTGGATGCGGCGCCCGTGACGCCGTCCCTCCAGCTCCGGCACGACGATCTCGTCCACATAGAGAAAGCCGTTCTTCTCCAGGCCGATGTCGACGAACGAGGCCTCCATGCCGGGGAGGACGTTGTCGACGATCCCTTTGTAGATGTTCCCGGCGACCGAACGGCGCCCCGGTCGCTCGAGGTAGACCTCCGAGACGACGCCGTCCTCGAGCACGGCGACCCGCTGCTCGCCTACGTTGACGGCGACGAGGATCTCCTTACGGACAGCAGGAAGCGCCGGCTTCTTCGCCGGCGCGCGCCGGCGACGGGGGCGCGCCTCTTCGTCCTTTCCCCGCTCTGTTTCGAGCTCGGCCGCGGCGGTCGCCGTCTGAGCCTCGGTCTTCTTTCTTCGCCCTCGTCCGCCGCGGGTTCCGCGCCGGCGTCGGGGCTTTCTCTCAGGCTGTTCCTGCGGGGTCTGATCCTGCTCGGGCGCCTCCGGCACTCCCGAGGGAGCGGCCGCCTCGACGGGCGCCTCCTCCTCGGTGCGCCGGCGCCTCCGAAACCATGGCACTGGTCGAATCTCCTTTCGGGCGCATGCCGCGGCCACCCAGCAGGGCAGCCGTCGGAATGTCAGCCTCAAATCTCATGTCGTTGAGCGTGGGATCCCGCTCGCCCGATTCGGGCTCGGTGCTCCCTGCGCCGTTCCTGCTCAGGGTAGCAGCCGCGCGGCGCTACGCCGCTGCCGGCCTGAGTTCTGCTCGCTTTCGCTTCACGGCGCGGAGGCGCTGGCTGAGACGAGCCCACGCCCAAGGCTCGATCTCGGGATAGCGGCCGGAGGAGATCTCGGCGCGAGTCACCTCCAGGTACTCGAACCAGGCGTCGGCTTCTTCGATGGCCAGGGCCTCGTTGTCCGATAGCGTCGGCTCGAGGCTCATGCGCCGACAGGCTAGGACCGGGACCGGACGGAGCCGACCTTTTCCTTGATGCGCTTCTGACCGCCGGCTTCGAAGTACGCCGCCGCGGCCCGGCCGAGGGCCTGCGTGCCCGCGTATGCCACGCCGCCCTTGATCACCCAGCCGACGCCCGGGACGATCCCCAACGCCTCGCGCGCGACCGCCCGGAAGCCGAGTCCCGCGCCGACGACTGTCAGGATCTCCAGTGCTCGGTTGCGGTCGATTTTCTCGCCGTACGCGGCCGCGATCCGGAAGACCATGCGGATCTGGTTCAGCGTCAGCGCGGGCAAGTCGGCGCCCGGGATGAAGATCGCCACGCCGAGGATCCCGTTCTGAAGCGAAAACTTGTGGATGGTCTGCTCGACGACGGCCTTGCGCAGAACGGGGAGCCGCGCGGCCCACATGTAGGCGCGCTCGTCTGCGCTGTCGGCGATCCGCTCCGCGAGCTCCTCGACCGGGAGGGGGGCGCCGGGCAGCACGCGAACGACGTTCGTCGCGAGCACGTAGGGGACGTCCACCGGATCGGCCGCGCCGGTGCCAGCGAGGAGGCAGAGAGCCTCCACGCCTTTGCGGTCGGCCAGCATGAGTGCCTTCTCGTCGTCAGGGGACACCTGGTCTCCGGCCACGACGTAGAGGAGAAGTCCCGCGCCCTCCACGTCATAGGCCGAGAGCTCGCGGCCGGCGAGGTCGCGGATCGTCTCGCCGTCGCCGCCCACCCTGAGAGCCTCCCGCAGCTCGCTCGCCGGCCCTTCCGCGCCGGCCACGACGATGGGACGAAAGTCCTCCGCGGCCGCGCGGAGCTCTTTCACGACTCCGTAGACGGCGCCCGGATGGATCGGGAACCGGCGCAACCGTGCTACTTCCGTCCCTCCAGCCTGCCGCGCACGTGGATCGCCTCCAGGAGACCGATCATCACGAGCGTCGTGATCATCGAGCTCCCGCCGTAGCTCACGAACGGAAGCGGGATCCCCGTTACCGGCGCGATCCCGATCGTCATGCCGACGTTGATGAAGATCTGCACGAGAAAGGCGAAGACGACGGCGCCTGCGACGGCGGCCGTGAAGACGCTGGGCGCGACGGCGATGACCTTGATCCCGCGCCACGCGATCAGCGCATACAGGAGAAGGAGGATCGCCGCGCCGACGAAGCCGCGCTGCTCTGCGAGCGAAGAGAAGACGAAGTCCGTGTTGTGCTCCGGAAGGAAGTCGAGGTTAGTTTGGGTCGCGCCCGCGACGCCGCGCCCGTCGTAGCCGCCCGATCCGACGGCGGTGATCGACTCGTTGACGTTGTACGTCGAGCCGCTCGGATCGACGTCCGGGTGGAGGAAGCCGGTGAGGCGGTCGACCTGGTACGGCTGGAGAACCTCCACCCCGGCGGAAGGCAGGAACCAAAGAAGGGAGGCCGTGGCGAGCACCGTCGCCGCGAGGAGAACCGCAAGATGCTTCCACGGCGCACCCGCGAAGAAGAGCACTGCCGCGGCTGCGGAGCCGTACACAAGCGCGCTCCCGAAATCCGGTTCCTTGAAGACGAACACGATGGGCACGGCCGCGAGACCGACCACCGACCAGACGACGCGCCATTCGCCGACGCGCTTGGCGCGATCGGCGACGAAGCCCGCGAGGAAGAGGACGAGGAGGACCTTGCCGAGCTCAGACGGCTGGAAGCGGAACGAACCGAACTCGATCCAGCGCTGCGAGCCGCGCACGCGCTCTCCGAGCGGGAAGACGATGAGTAGCAGGACGACCGCGAGGGCGTAGAGAAGGCGCGCGTGGCGGCGGTACACGTCCGGGTTGATCGCGGTGACGGCCGCGAGCGCGACCACGCCGACGGCGACGTAGATCTCCTGGCGGAAGATGTAGTAGGTCGAGTCTCCCGGGACGTCGTGCCGCGTGATGGCCCCGAGCACCCAGAGGCCGTAGGCGATCACACCACCGACGGCCGCCAGCAGCAGGTAGTCGACGTGGCGGAGGAAGGCGCCGAGCTCGGTGCCTTGGTGCGGGCGGGCAGCTGGAAAAGCGCGGGTAGCCATCAGTCGGGGTTCATCAGTCGGAGTTCTTCACCGCGGAGCTGTACGAGTTCGGGTCGACCTTGAAGAACTTCTGGAAGACCTGGAGAGCCGCCGGCGCCGCAGCGACGCCTCCGTGTCCACCGTTCTCGATCAGGGCGCAGACGACGAGCTTCGGATTCGCATACGGCCCGTAGCCGCACCACCACGCCTGGTCTTGCAGCCCCTGATACCCGGGCATGCGGACGAACTTCTCGGCCGTGCCGGTCTTGCCCGCGACGGGGACGGGGAACGCGCCGAAGATGCCCGAGGACGTCCCGTAGCTCTCGTGCGTCGCCGCATAAAGGCCCTCCTGGACGACGTGCAGAGCCGTCGGGTTGAGACCGACGTCCTTGGCCGGCTTCGGCGCGTACGGCCGGAGCACGACCGGCGGCTGCCCCTCGTTCCCTGGCTCCTCGACCGACTTGACGACGTGGGGCTCGACCAGCTTGCCGCCGTTCGCCAGCATGGCGTAGAAGCGCGTCATCTGGAGCGGGGTGACGAGGAGGTCGCCCTGGCCGATGGCGAGCTGGACGGAGTCGCCACTCGTCCAGATCTTGTCGATCTCACTCTTGAAGTAACGGCGCCGCCACGCGGGCGTGGGCACGAGCCCTGTCTCCTCGGGCCCGATGTCGAGGCCCGTCGGACGGCCGAAGCCCATGCTGCGCGCCCACTTCTGCAGGGGCGAGTCGGGCCGCTCATAGAACCGCAACCCGACTTGGTAGAAGAACGTGTCGCACGAGGCGGCCAGTGCGGTTCGGAGCGTCATCGGCTCGTTCGCGTATGGATCCCAGTTCGTGAACGTCTGGCCGTCGACGACCTCCTTGCCCGTGCACTGGATGATCTCGTCGGGCGCGAGAAGCCCGGCCTCGAGCGCTGCCAGCGCCGTGACCGGTTTCCACGTCGAGCCCGCGGGATAGACGCCGGCAACGGCGCGGTCGAGAGTCGGGTGGTTCGCGCTCGGATCCTTGAGCCGGTTGAGATCGCGTTGCTTCACGCGCCCGACGTAGACGCTCGGGTCGAACGTCGGGTTGGAGGCGAGCGCGAGAATCTCGCCCGTGTTGGGATCCATGGCGACGAGGGCGCCCCCGTCCGCGGCCCACTTTCCGTCCTCGTGCGCGATGCGTATGCCGTAGGCGAGGGCATCCTGGGCAGTGCGCTGCAGGTCGGCGTCGATCGTCAGGCGAACGTTGTCGCCCGCCTCCGGGAGCTGCTCGAACTCGCGAGCGCTCTTCACCCGGCCGAGGGCGTCGACATATACCCGCCCGATGCCCGGAAGACCGCGCAGATACGGGTCGTAGGCGCCTTCGACGCCGGCCTGTCCGATCCGATCGCCGGGTGCGTAACCCTCCTTCTCCTTCGCCGCGAGCTGCTCCTTCGAGATCTCTCCGACATACCCGAGGATCTGCGGCGCGAGTGCGCCCTGGCCGTAATGGCGAAGAGAGATCTGGGCGATCTGCACGCCTGGGAAGTCGGCCTGGTGCTCGAGGAGGAAGTCCACCGTGGCGGCGGGTACTTGGGTCTTGACGGTGATCGGGGTGAGCGGATCGTTCTTACGCTCGTCGAGCTCGCGGACGATCGTCCGATAGCGGATCCCGAGCAGACGCGCGACGCGGCGAAGCGTCAAATCGCGCCGCTCGGCGCTGACGTCGTCGAGCGCGGCGGGCCATAGCTGTACGGCCGTGCCGGGCACGTTCGAGACGAGCACTTTGCCGTTGCGGTCGAGGATGGAACCGCGCTGGGCAGGCGCGCGGAACGTCCGGATCTGGTTGTTGCGCGCCTCCTCGAGGTACTTGTCGCCGGAGATGACCTGCAGCGCCCAGAGCCGGAAGAAGAGAACGCAGAAGATCGTGACGGCGAAGATGCCGAGGATGCCGATGCGCAGCGCCAGCTGCGGCGTGACGCGGTAGGGCTCCTCCACTCGCGGGTCGGGCGGGAGGAAGCCGCCAGGGAGGCTGGTCGGGGGGCTAGACGACGGGGCTCACCTCCCGGCGTTCGCGCGGCTCGGGCTGGAACAGGCGTCGACACCCGCCGTACAGCGGATAGGCGATGAGCAGGTTGAGGGCGAGGCTGGGCAGGAGGACGCCGACGAAGAACTCCGTCGGCGAGAGCGTCGAGCCGAGCATGAAGTGGACGAGGGCGGAGCCGATCCCAAAGCCGATCGTGCCGAGGCCGACGGCGACCAGCGAGGGATGCGCGGACGACTTCGTCGTCACGTCGCCGAATCTGCCGGCGAAGTACCCGGCCAGGGTGAGGAGGAGCGACGTGAGGCCCAGGGTTTCGAGCGAGGAGACGTCGAGCACGAGACCGGCCCAGAACCCCGCCACCGCCCCGAAGAGCGGCCCGCGGAGAAGAGCGATGGCGATCACGAGAACGAGGACGACGTCCGGATGTCCCTCGGCGACTTCGATCGTCGAGGCGATGGAGACCTGGACGAGCGCGGCCACCAGGAGAAGCGCGCCCGCCTTGAGGACGTCCGCGGTCATCGGTTCTTCGAGACGAGGACGATGACGTCCGACAGGGAGTCGAAGTTCACAAGCGGCGTCACCTGGATGCGCTTGTAGAGGTCGACGTCCTGCTGGCCCACGGACTTGACCGTGCCGATCGGAATCCCACGCGGATAGAGCGATTCGAGTTTGCCGGTGCGCCAGCCAGCAGTGATGACGAGATCGCCCGTCTCCACGAAGGCGTCTTTGCCCACGCGATCGAGGATGAGCGCGGAGGAGTCGCTCGACCCGTGCCGGACGATGCCGGCGGCTCCGCTTTCGAGCACGGTGGCGGAGACCGCGCTCTGCTGGTCGGTCAGCAGAGTCACCTGCGCGCCGTTCGAGGTCACCTCGGTGACGAGCCCGACTAGTCCGTCCGGTGTGACGACCGGATCGTTGCGGCGGACGCCGGCGGAGGTACCCGCGGCGATGAGGACCTCCTGGTTGTACGCGCTCGGCGGTCGGCCGACGACGCGCGTGGCGACGCCGTTGAATCCTTGCGGGAACCTCGGGCCGTCGCGGAACTGGAGGTCCCTGCGGAGCTGCTCGTTGTCGCTGAGGGCCGTTTGCTCCTGCACGGCGCGCGAGCGGAGATCCTGGAGCTCCTTGCGGAGCTTCTTGTTCTCCTGTTTCGCACCCACCAGGTCTGCCACCCAGCCCCATGCGTCCCGGAAGGGGCGCGCGATTCGCTCGCCCGCGACCTCGAACGGCATCGCCACCGAAAGGCCGATGCGCTGAGCCGAATGGAGCGTGCCGTCGTCCGACTCTCGGAAGTAGACGGTGATCAGAGCGAGCGAGATGAGGACGAGGGTCAGGGCGACGAGGCGTGCGCGCAGCGCTCTGCTCGTGCGGGGCGAGAGCCCGTCCGGCCGCCGGAGACTCGCGTCCAGGACAGGAAGCCGTGCTGTGCGTTGCCGGGGCACGGGGGCCAGATTCTAGAGGCTTGGCCGGAAAGTGACGGTTTAGAGGGCGGCTAGCGGCGGCGGCCGTTTCGACTGCGCGCTTTCGCGGCGCGGTGGATGACCTCGAACTCCTCGAGGCTCTTCCCTGAGCCGACGGCGACGCAGGTGAGGGGCGACTCGGCAAGCTGGACGGGCATCTGCGTCTCCTCGCGGAGGCGCTCCTCGAGGCCGGTCAGGAGGGAGCCGCCCCCCGCGAGCACGATGCCGCGGTCCATGATGTCGGCCGCGAGCTCGGGCGGGGTCTTGTCCAGCGTCGATTTGATGGCGTCGAGGATCTGGCCGACGGGCTCGTCGAGCGCGCGCCGGACTTCCTCGGAGGTGATCACGATCGTCTTCGGCAGTCCGGTGAGCATGTCGCGGCCGCGCACCTCGGCCTGCACTTCCTCGCGGAGTTCCCAGGCTGAGCCGATCTCGAGCTTCAGCTCCTCAGCGGTCTGCTGGCCGATCAGCAGCTTGTACTCCTTCTTGATGTGGCTCATGATCGCCTCGTCCATCTCGTCGCCGCCGACGCGGATCGACTGGGAGACGACGATTCCGCCGAGCGAGATGACAGCGACCTCGGTCGTGCCGCCGCCGATGTCCACGATCATGTTCCCCGTCGGCTCGGAGACGGGGAGGCCGGCCCCAATTGCAGCCGCCATCGGCTCCTCGATCAGGTAGGCCTGGCGGGCGCCGGCTGAGAGAGTCGCTTCTTCAACTGCCCGCTTTTCCACGCCGGTCACGCCGGAGGGGACGCAGACGACGACGCGCGGGTGGGCGAAGCGGTTGTGGTGCACCTTCTGGATGAAGTGGCGGAGCATCTGCTCGGTGACGTCGAAGTCGGCGATGACGCCGTCCTTGAGCGGCCGGATGGCGGAGATCGTTCCCGGGGTGCGGCCGAGCATGCGCTTCGCCTCGATCCCGACTGCGTGGACTTCGCCGGTGCGCTGATCGATGGCGACGACGGAGGGTTCCGAGAGAACGATTCCGCGCCCGCGGACGTAGACGAGTGTGTTCGCGGTGCCGAGGTCGACGGCCATCTCCCGTCCGCCGAACCCGCTGATCGAGTTCCAAAGACTCACGAACGGCCCAGTCTAGAGCAGTAGCCCCACCAATTCTCGTCCATGCCACTTTCAGCCATGGCTGGGGTCAGACCCCAGCCATGTCACAAAAGGTCGGCGGTTTGACGTCAACATGTGCGCGAAATCGCCCCACCCCGTTATGAATCGCTTAGCCTGGGCGCATGCCTCGACCCCCGCGGGAACTCAAGCCCGGTGGGATCTACCACGTAACCGCGCGCGGGAACCGAAAGCAGCGAATTTTTCTTGCCGACGACGACCGACGGTTCTTTCTTACGCTACTCGACAGGATCGCCGCACGACTGCGATGGATTTGCCACGCGTATTGTTTGATGGAAAACCATTACCACCTTGTCGTGGAAACGCCCGGCGCAGATCTTTCGACCGGCCTCCAGCTCCTCAACGGCCGGTACGCGCAGACGTTCAACGCCCGTTACTCCCTGACCGGGCATCTTTTCCAAGGTCGCTTTCATTCGGTCGTGGTTCGGACCGACGAACATCTCTTTGAACTCACGAGGTATCTCGCGTTGAATCCGGTTCGCGCTGGCTTGTGTGCGAGGCCCGAACAATGGCCGTGGAGCAGCTATCGGGCCGTCATAGGCGCCACACCCGAGCCTCCGTTTCTCAACGTCGACCGATTCCTCGAATTCTTCGGTGCGCACCCGGTCGTGCGGCGCGAGAGGTTGCACCGATTTGTTCACGATGCGCGCCCGATCCCCCTCGAGGACCTGGCTGCACGAGCCATGGCCGGGGTCAGACCCCGGACAGGGCCCCTTTAGCCGAGGCCGTAGGTGCCGGGAAAGCGGTTGGACAGGAGCCGAACGAGGAGGGCGGCGGGGAGGCCGACGACGTTGAGGTAATCCCCTTCGATGCGCTCGACGAGCGCAGCGCCCAGCCCCTGGATCGCGTACCCGCCGGCGCGGCCCTCCCACTCGCCCGAGTCGACATAGGCGCCGACGTCGCGCGGCGTCAGCACGCGGAAGCTGACGCGAGTGACGTCGTGTTCGACCTCCTCCCACGCGGGCGTCACCAGGCAGAGTCCCGACACGACCTGATGGGTCTGCCCCGACAGCGCTTCCAGCGTCTCGGCGGCTTCCTCCGCCCCGCCCGGCTTGGCGTAGACGCGGCCGCCGAGGACGACTGCGGTATCGACCCCGAGCACTGGGCGGTCCCCGGCGCCCGCAGCAACCGACCTCGCCTTCCCGGCTGCATGCGATCGGACGAGCTCCGTGACCGTCAGTCCCGGCGGATCGGCCTCCTCGTAGCGCGGAGTCACGACCTCGAAGGGAATCCCGAGCTGTTCCAAGATCGCCCGCCGCTGCGGCGATGCCGAGGCGAGCAGGATCGGTGGTGCCGGCGCGCTAGACAAGCTCTGCGTCGGCGCTAGACAAGCTCTGCGTCGGAAAACCAGAGTGCGATCTCGCGTTCAGCCGAATCCGCGGAATCCGAACCGTGGACGAGGTTGTCCGGCATCGCGAGAGCGAGGTCACCGCGAACTGTCCCCGGCGCCGCATCCGCAGGGTTCGTCGCCCCGATGGTCGCGCGCACTACCGAGATCGCCGATTCCCCCTCTAACACCAACGCCAGAGTCGGCGCGGACGTGATGAACTCAACCAGCTCGCCGAAGAACGGCTTCTCGCTGTGCTCCGCGTAGTGACGCTCGGCCAGATCGCGATCGACTTGGACGAGCTTCCCGGCGCCCATGACGAGCCCGCGCTGCTCGAAGCGCCGGAGGATCTCCCCCGCGAGCCCCCGCGCGAGGGCATCAGGCTTGATAAGGACAAGCGTGCGCTCCGCCACCCGGCGGAAAAACTAGAGGTTCTCGACCGCCCGCGGCGACTCGACCGGCGTCTCGCAGTACGGACAGATCTGCCAGAGCGGCTCGAGCGGCGCCTTGCAGCGACGGCAGGCCTCCTTCAGCTTCGTCGTGCAGACGGGACAAGCGAGGAAAGTTGCATCGACGACCGCGCGGCACACGGGGCAGCGTTCGGCAGTCCCCAGCGATTCCTCCATCGCCTTGATCTCGAGCTCGCGCTCGTGCACGTCTTCGAGGTATTCGGGCGGGCGGAAGAACATGTACAGAAGCGGCCCCAGGAAGGGCGGGAAGATACCGAGCGCCACCGCCATCGCGAGCAGCCACGGATCCTCGATCCGCCGCCGCGCGTCCTTGTAGACCCAGTACGCCGACGCCGCCCAAAAGATGACGAGGAAGAAGAGGAAGACGTTCCGGATCGCCAGCCACGTCCCGGAGTGGAAGAAGTCCTTGAAGCCTCCAAAGAGATCGTCGTTCGAGCCGGTTGTCGTTTGAGCTACAAACACGTCGTCCTCATAGGAGGAGTTTTCCTACGAGCCACCCTGCGCCAAACGAGAGCGCCACGATCGCCGCGAGGACGATCGCGGCGAGCGCGAAGACGCTCAGGCGCTCGCCTACGGTTGCCATGGTACGGCAGTCGCCGGTCGGAGCGCGACGAGATCCGCGAGCAGATAAAGCGAGCCGGTGACGAGGACTGCGCCCTCCTCCCCGGCGGCCTGACGGGCTCTCGCAACGGCCGCAGCGGGATCCGCAACGACATCGATCTCGCGGAAAAAACGGTCTGCGCGCGCCGCTAGGTCCCCGGCGGGCAGAGCCCGCTCGTTGCTCGACGACGTCGCGACGAGATGCTCTCCGAGAGCCGAGAGCGCGGCCAGCATCCCCTCGACGTCCTTGTCGCTCAGGATCGACGCGACCACGACGTACTGTCGCGACGGAAGTCGAGCGAGAAGCCAACCGACACCCGCGAGGTTGTGCGCTCCGTCCCAGATCTCGAGCGGCTCCTCGCCCACGCGTTCGAGTCGGCCGCGGACGACGACCTCTTCGGTCGGCGGCGCGGCGACTTGCCGGCCGAGGAAGGACTCGCTCGCCGCGATCGCGAGCGCAAGATTGCTTCGTCCCGCCACCACCACGCTTTCGGCCCCCGCAGCCCTTGCCGCTTCTTCCCATTCAGGCTCGCCCAGGACGACGGTAGCGCCCGGCCGAACGACGGCGAGCTTCTCCCCGGCGATCGCCTCACGCGTGTCCCCCAGCACGTCGGTGTGCTCGAGCGCCACGTTCGTGAGGACGACCACGGGCGCCTCGAGGACATTCGTCGCGTCGTGCCTCCCGCCGAGGCCCGCCTCTACCACGGCGACATCCACGGGCGCGGCCGCGAACTCGGCCAGCGCCGCCGCCGTGAGAACCTCGAACTGCGTCGCGCCGATCTCTTCCGCCGCGGCGCGCACGCGGGCCAGAACGGCCTCGACGTCGGCCTCGCGGCCGCGCACGCGAATCCGCTCGCTCCACCCGATTACATGCGGTGAGGTATAGGCGCCGACGGCCAGGCCCGCGCCCGAGAGCAAAGCTTCCGCCAACCGAGTCGTGGTGGTCTTTCCGTTCGTGCCGACGACGTGAATGGAGCGATAGACGAGCTGCGGATCACCCAGCGCCTTCAGCAGCTCACGCATGCGGCCGAGACCGAACTCCTCCGGCCACGGCGTGGGCGACTCGAGCCAGGTGACGTGGTCAGCCCCCGAGGGCATCGAGCTCGCGCCGGTAGCGGGCGAGCTTCTCGCGCTCACCCTCGACGACGTCCGGCGGCGCGTTCCGGACGAAGCGCTCGTTGCCGAGCATCCCCTCGGCCCGCGCGATCTCATTCCGCAGACGCTCGCGCTCGGCCTCCGCGTTTCCGTTCACCTGCACCCGCTCCGGGCGCACCTTGGCCTCGAATATCCGCCGTTCGTCGCCCGCGAGCTCGACGAGCACGCCGCTGCGGAGGAAGATCGCGGCCGCGTCCTGAACTCGCTCGAGTGCGTCGGCGTCAGCGTCGAATCGCCGGTCCTCCGCGGGCCAGGAGGACACAATCAGACGGTCCTCGCGCGCTGGGAGATTGGTCCAGATCTCCTCCGTCACGTGCGGAAGAACTGGATGCAGGAGCCTGAGCAGCCGCTCGAGGGCGGCCAGCGCCGTCGCCCCGGCGTCGGCGTCCTGCTCGTACAGACGGGGCTTGATCGCCTCGGCGTACCAGTCGCAGAAGTCGTCGAACGTGAGGCGGTACAGCGTCTGAACCGCCCGTGCGAAGTCGAACTGCGCGAATGTCTCCTCCACCGTCGCCCTCGCTCGGTCGATCCGCGCGAGGATCCAGCGCTCCTCAATCGCCTGCGGGCGAGCCTCCACCTCCGTCGCGTCCGTCGCGGTGAGGAGCAGGCGCGAGACGTTCCAAAGCTTGTTGGCGAGCTTACGGCCTTCCTCGACGGCGCCGTACGAAAAGCGCACGTCCTGCGTCGAGGACATCTTGCAAAGGCCGTAGCGTGTCGCGTCCGCACCGTGGTCGCCGATGACGTCGAGCGGATCGATCCCAGTGCCGAGGCTCTTCGACATGCGTCGCCCGTCGGGCGCGAGCACCGTCGAATGGATGATCACGTCCGTGAAGGGGATGTCGCCGATCATCTCGAGCCCGGAGAAGATCATGCGGTTCTCCCAGAGCCGGATGATCTCGCGCGCGGTCGTGTTGAGATCGCCTGGATAGAAGCGGCGCAGATCGGGCGTGTCGTCCGGCCACCCCAGGGTGGCGAACGGCCAGAGCGCCGAGGAGAACCACGTGTCGAGCACATCCTCCTCGCGGCGAAGGTCAGTCGAGCCACACTCGGCGCACGCCTCGGGCTCCGTCTCCTCGACGGTGATGTGCCCGTCGGGGCAATGCCAAACCGGGATCTGGTGCCCCCACCAAAGCTGGCGGGAGATGTTCCAGTCGGGAGCGTTCTCGAGCGAATCGATCGCGAAGCGGTGCTGCGATTCGGGGTGGTACCGGACGCGTCGTGATCTCAGGGCTTCGAGCGCCGGCTTCTTCAGCTCCCCCATGGCACACCACCATTGGTCCGAGATCAGTGGCTCGATGCGGGACTCGCAGCGCTCGCAGAGGGCGATCGAGTGGCGATATGGCTCCACTTTCTCGAGCTGGCCGCGCTCACGCGCCCACTCGAGGATCCGCTCCCCGGCCTCCTCCTGCGTGAGCCCGGCGAGATCGCCTGCGTGCTCGTTCATGCGCCCGTCCGGCCCGACGACCATCGGCTCGGGGAGCCCGTGGCGCCGCCCGATCTCGAAGTCGAGGGGATCGTGGCCGGGAGTGACCTTGAGAGCGCCGGTGCCGAACTCGGGATCGACCGCGTCGTCCGCGACGACCGGGACTCGGTGTTCCACGTACGGCACGACAACCTCGCGCCCGACCGCGTCCTGGTAGCGCTTATCGCCCGGATGAACGGCGACGGCCACGTCGGCGAGGATCGTCGCGGGGCGGGCCGTGGCGATGGTCACGCCGCCCTCCCCGTCCGGAAACGGATACGTGACGTAGGCGAGCTGGTCGTCCCGCTCGACGTGGATGAGCTCGAGGTCCGAAAGAGAAGTCTCGTGGAACGGGCACCAGTTGATGATCCGGTTCGCGCGGTAAATCCAGCCCTTGCGGTAGAGATGGACGAAGAAGCGCATGACCGCGCGCACGTAGTCGTCGTCCATCGTGAAGCGCTCCCGGCGATAGTCGAGAGATGCGCCCATGCGCCGGAACTGCGTCATGATCGTCCGCCCGTAGAGGCGGAGCCACTCCCAGACGCGCGCCTCGAACGCCTCCCGGCCGAGGTCCTTCCTCGTCTTCCCCTCGCGCGCGAGATCCTTCTCGACCGCGTTCTGGGTCGAGATGCCGGCGTGGTCGTAGCCGGGCTGGAAGAGCGTGTTGTAGCCCTGCATCCGCCGCCAACGTACGAGCGCGTCGGCGAGCGCGAGCTGCAGCGCGTGTCCCATGTGCAGTTCGCCGGTGACGTTCGGCGGCGGGTGCGCGATGACGAAGGTCTCGCCGGGCGCGTCGGCGTGCGCTTCGTAGTGGCCCTCCTGTTCCCAGGTCGTCTGCCAGTGCTCCTCGACGCCCTCGGGGCGATACAGCGGCTCCATGCTTCGATTCTAGGGAGCGGTGCGGGCCGCTACGGTTGCAGCGGCTGCGCAGCGCAGAACACGTCATGGCCAGGAATGGACCCGGTCGGGCTCGTGACGTGCGCCGGGAGATACGCAAGAAACCGCCCGTCGGTGATGTAGATCGAGCTGATATGGCCGGCCGCTCCAGGGCGAAAGATGAGCTGGGTCGCAGCGTTCTCACCACGGAGGCAGTAACTGCCAGAGTCGTAGTCGAATACGAACCCTCTCCACGCATAGACGCCGGCCTCGATCCTCTCGACTTCGCCCCGGCTAAGCGCGGCTTGGAGCTCTGCAGAACCCCAGGGCGCGACGGCGCCGGCTCGAATGCCGTTGGCGGTCGCGTAATACGCGTTGCTCGTCGATACCTGGACGACCTTGCCGTCGTACAACGCCACGCGAAGAGCTCCGCCGGGGCCGGAGTACGTCCGCCGCATTCCGTTCCTGCCTCTCGAGAGCCACTGCTCTTCAATCCCGTGGCCGTAGAGCCCCTCGACATCCGACTCAGTCATGCCGAGCTTCACCGCTCCGATCGATCTCCCCGGGACGATGGCGCTCGGATCGTCGCCTGGCGCCGTCACCGGCTCGGATCCGGTTGCGAGCCCAGTGTCCGCGCTCGACTGTGCCTCGTGCCTCCCCATGGCAACCGCCAGGCCGACGATAACCGCGGCGATGATCAACGCGGCCACTAGAGCGATCAGCGCCCGCTCACGCGAGATACGCGCCGGGCGGCGCCAGCGGCGGGCCTGCGGGAGCGGCGCATCCGTGCGCAGAGGAGGAAACTGATGGGGAAGTCCCTGCGCGTTCAGCTGAAAGAGGCGCTCAGGAAGATCGATGTCCTTGAGCGGGTGCTCTCCCAGATCGGCCAGCCGTATGTCGGCGGGCAGATCGTCCTCGACGAGCCCGCGCGTCGTGTTGGAAAGAAGGATCTGCCCGCCGTGGGCGGCGGAAGCGATCCGGGCCGCCTTGTGGACGCCCATGCCGACGTAGCGCTCCTCGCCGACCGTCGGCTCGCCGGTATGGAGGCCCATGCGGACGCGCACCGCCGCCCCTTCGGGCCAGCCGTGCGAGGCGAGCGCCCGCTGCCCGGCCACGGCCGCCTGCACTGCCTCCCTCGCCCGTGGGAAGGCGACGAAGAAGGAGTCGCCCTGCGTGTCGATCTCCTGTCCTCCCGCTTCCGCGAACGCCGCGCGCAGGAGCCGCTGGTGCTCGGCTAGAACCTCGCCGTAGCGCTCGCCCAGCTGCTTGAGCAAGCGTGTCGAGCCCTCGACGTCCGTGAAGAGGAAGGTGACGGTTCCCCGCGGGAGGTCGCGCATCAAGCCTCCTTTGGGGCGAGCGTACTACTCGGCAGGCCGCAAGCCCAGGGCGCGCGAGATAGCGGTCAGGAGCTGGTCGTAGTCGAAGGGCTTGCGGAAGAACGCGTCCGCCCCTGACTGCGCAAGGCGCTCCTCCTCGGTCTGCGGATCGCGTGCGCTGACCACGATGACCGGGATTCCCTCGAGCGCCGGCATCGCCTTGAGGCGATCCATCACGATGTAGCCGTCACCGGCGGGAAGCGAGAGGTCGAGCAGGATCAGGTCCGGCTGCTCCTTTCTCGCCTGGTTGACGGCGGAGATGGCATCGCCTGCGAAGACGGCCTCGAATCCCTGCGCCTTCAGGCGATGGCCGAGGAGCTGGCGTATGTCCTGGTCGTCATCGACGATCAGGATCTTTCGGCCGTCCATGCTTACCGGATTGTACGAAGCGTACAATTCGACAACCCCCGGAATGAGCCAGGTCGTACAGAATCCCCTCGAGGCAGGCCGTGATGCGGCCAACCGCGGTGCGTGGCCCGAGGCATATGACCTCCTCCTTGCGGCGGATCAAAACGGCAACCTCACGGGCCACGACCTCGAGCTTCTCTCGCATGCCGCGCTCTGGACCGGCCACCTCAGCGCGTCGATCGAGTACGCGGAACGAGCGTACGCCCGGTACAGCGACGAAGGCGATACCGAAAAGGCAGCAATGGCAGCGCTCGGGCTCGCAGCCGAGTACCGGAACAAACTGCAGGTCTCCGCGTCCCAGGGCTGGCATCAGCGCGCGGCCCGCCTGCTCGAGGACGCGGACGAGTCGCCGGCCCATGGGTTCCTCGCGTTGCAAAAGTCGATGATGGCGAGTGGCCGCGGCGATTACGAGGCGGCGCTCATGCACATCCAGGAGGCGCTTGACATCGCGGCGCGACACCACGACAAGGACCTCCTTGCGCAGGCGACTCTCCGCGAGGGCGTCGCACGGGTGAGCAAGGGTCAGGTCGACGAAGGCCTCGCGCTGATCGACGAGGTCACGGCAGCCGCCGTCGCCGGCGAGCTGAACCCAATGTCCACCGCAATCATCTACTGCAACGCGATCGACGCCTGCCGCGATCTCGGCGACTACAGCCGAGCGGGCGAGTGGGAGCAGACGGCGACGCGCTGGTGCGAGCGAATGGCGATCGCCGGCTTCCCTGGCATGTGCCGCGTCGACCGCGCGGAGATCATGCGGCTGCGCGGTGCCTGGAACGACGCCGACCAGGAACTGCAACGCGCGACCGAAGAGCTCGCCGACTTCAATCCGCGCGTCGCCGGGCAGGCCTTCTACGAGATCGGTGAGATCCGCCTGCGGATGGGCGAGTTGGAAGCGGCCGAGGAGGCCTTCAACCAGGCCCGCGACATGGCGAGGGATCCCGAGCCGGGACTGTCGCTACTGCGGCTGGCCCAGGGGAAGGTGGATGCGGCCGGCCGCTCGATCAAGCGCGCGCTCGAGGACGAGTCGCTTTCGCGGCTGGACCGCGCCAGGCTCCTCCCGGCCCAGGTCGAGATCGCGCTCGCAGCCGGGGACGTGAAGACGGCGCGCGCCGCGGCCCAGGAGCTGGACGAGATCACGATGACGTACAAGATCTCCGACCGGGTCACGCCGGCTCTCGAGGCGACGGCGCAGATGGCATGGGGCGCCGTCCGGCTCGCCGAACAGGACGGCGAAGGCGGAGTGGTCTGCCTGCGCCGGGCGATCAAGCTCTTTCAGGAGGTCGACCATCCCTACGAAGCGGCGAAAACCCGCGTCCTGCTCGCCGCCGCCTACCGGACCCAGGGCGACGAGGACGGGGCGAAGTCGGAGTTGCAGGCAGCACAGTCCGCGTTCCAGCGTCTGGGAGCCCGGCTGGATGCCGAACGCGCGGGCCAGCGGCTGAC
>DASQXE010000175.1:0-5237 GCA_035639875.1 Gaiellaceae bacterium
CCGCCGTTCCATTTCCCGTCGAAGCCGACGATCGCGTAGGCGGGGACGTAGGCGAGATAGCTGAACGGGCCGTAGGTGTCACCGCGCCCGTTCGAGGACTCGCACCGGCCGTTCGTCTGGATGTGCTCCCGGACGTAGCCCTCAGAGTCGGCGGGCCCGCACGCCTTCCCGTCGTCCGTGGGCATGTGCCCGTACGGCATCTCCCCTTCGCCCGCGATTCGCTGCGCGCCGTCGATGCCCGCCAGTCCGACGTCGATCACGTTCGAAGCCTCCACGTTCAGCCCGACGCGGAAGCCCATGAGGAAGACCGCGGCCGCCACAAGCACCCACGTGGGCCAGAGCGGTGGCGTCGCGCTCCCGCGGCCTCGCGCCCCGATCCAGATCAGGCGCCCGAGTAGGTAGAGGAGCGGCGGGTAGACGAGCGGCATCGCCGAAAAGACCCGGCCATGGTTGAAGTAGTAGAGGGAGAAGCTGAAGGAGAGGAGCACGGCCAGGTCGAGGTTGCGGACGGAAAGGATCCGACGGAAGTCCGCCAGTCCGAAGAAGAAGACGGCGCAGAAGCCGAGCCAGATCCAGGCGTTGTTGATCTCTCGGCCGAAGGCACCGTTGTAGCCGCGGGCCATCTTCCACGCCACCTGTGGGCCGGTCCAGGCCTCGGTTACCCGGGCGGTCGAGTCGTCCACCTTCGCCTCGACGATCTGCCCCGCCTCCGGAAGGGAGGACCAGACGTCGACCTCCCAGACTCCCGCGTCCGAATCGAGCGTGGCCTGCTTCGTCAGCGTTTTCGGCGGATAGCGTTTGACCCAGTCCGCCACCTTGGGCGTCCGCAAGACCGCCTGGATCGCCTGCTGTTCCTTCAGGGATGGTGACGAGGACTTCTCCTGCGGGACGAAGGGCGTGCCGATTAGGTTCCCGTTGGAGTCGTAGACGGGATTGGTCGGCGCGGCGAACGCCGCGGGAGTGGCGACCAGCAGCGCGGCAGCCGTAACGACTACGCAGAGGCGCGCCGTCGGAAGCTCCAGAGCTTGTTGGCGACGAAATTCCACGGGGTCACGAGGGCGATCGCCGTTGCCTGAGCCGGCACCTTCGGCACTCCGGCGGCGACGAGAATGCTCAGGAAGAGGAGGTTGGCGCCGAGCGCGATCGTGGACACGATGAGGAAGCGGAGGCCCTGGTAGGCGAAGTGGCCGCGCTCGTGGCGGAACGTCCAGAGCCGGTTCCAGGCGTAGTTGTTCGACACGGCGACGAGGAACGAGCACGTCGCGGCGAGGAGGTAGTGGAGACCCGCTCCATGGAGGAGGAGAGTGAAAACGCCGAGGTTGACGACGTAGCCGCTGGCGCCCACCGTGCAGAACTTCGCCAGCTGAACCCAGTTGTGGCGCCGGCGGAGAGCCTGCGCCGCGGCCTCGCCAAGGGCGCTCGAGCGCCTCGGCGCAGTATCCGAGCCGGTTGCCACGGTTGAAGAAGGTTAGACGGCGGGTGTGTCGAGCCGGTGCTTAGAACCCCTCGGCGCCGACGAGGGGGACGAAGCGGCAGGGGACCGAGCGCGTGATGGCCGGGCCCTCGGGACTGCGCACGATCACTTCGAGCCGCTGACCCATGGGACCGCCTACCGGAACGACCAGCCGGCCCGCGGGGACGAGCTGCTCGTACAACGACTCGGGCATGTGGGGAGCGGCAGCGGCCACGACAATCGCGTCGTAGGGCGCGTGCTCGGGAAGGCCCACCGAGCCGTCGCCGACGTGAACGTCCACCGAGTCGTAGCCGGCGGCCTGCAAGCGCTCCGTTGCTCGCTCCGCAAGCTCCGGAATCCGCTCGATCGTGTGCACCTCGGCGCCGAGCTCCGCGAGCACCGCCGCCTGATAGCCGGAGCCCGTGCCGATGTCGAGCACATGGTCGCCTTCTCCGACCTCGGCCGTCTGGCACATGATCGCGACCATGTACGGCTGCGAGATCGTCTGGCCATAGCCGATGCGGAGCGGCATGTCGAGATAAGCGCGCACGCGCTCCTCGTCGTCCACGAAGAGCTCCCGGGGAACCCGTCCCATCGCGTCGAGCACGCGCCGGTCGACGATGCCGCGTGACTCGAGCTGCTCGGCCACCATTCGCGACCGCTCCGTGTCGAAGTCAGACACCGGTTCGCATGCGCGCGCGCATGGAGGCCGGCGCCTCGACTCCGAAGTGCGCAAGCGCGAGCGGAGCGAGGTCGGTCACGCTGGGGCTTTCAGGGACGAGCACCTCGTCGAGACCTGTTGCGACGAGCGGAATCGTCGAATCGCCATCGAGAAGGGATCCGTGGCTGCCGCCGCCGGCGTGGTGGCGGCGCCCAAGGTCCTCGAACTCCCAACCCGGAGCGGCCGAGACGAGGACCTCGCCGGCATTCGCGCAGGCGAGAGCGCACCAGGCGCGTTCGAGCGCGTTTGGGTACATGCTCGGGTCGAGCACCTGCCGATCGCCGACGGTGTGCCAGCCTCCATCCTCCGGCGCGAAGTGAAGCTCGGCGCGCTCGCGGCGGGCGATCGCGTCGCCGTCCTCCTCGAAGAGGACGAGATCGACGGCTGCATGCCCGTCGAGCCGCTGCGCGAGCCCGCGCGGGTCACGGCCGTCGAGGGCATAGACCATCCCAGCGCGGTTGGAGGCCGCGACCGCCACGTCCGCTGTGCTCGGATCCTCCGCTCGGCGACCGGTGAAGATGCTCAGGTCGCCAAACGCATCCTGCAGCCGTGCGATGCGATCCACGCGCGTCTGACCGTGGTCGGAGCAGACCACGATCGCGTACCGGTCCAGGAACTCGTCTGGCCCGCCCGCAGCAACCATGAGCTCGGCAAGGTTCCCATCTGCGCGCTCCAAGGCAGCGAGCGCGCCCTCTGGGCCGGCCAAGTGCGAGGCATAGTCGTAATCGGGGAGGTAGAAGACGAGGAAGTCGAAGCCGTCGCGTGTGACGAGCCAGCGGCCGATCGTGGCCGCGTACGCGTCGATCGAGCCCTCAGGGCGCGAGCGGATGGCGAGCCGCGCGCCGGTCGCGTCGGACTCGTAGAGGTTGAAGAAGAAGAACCGCCGCGGCCCCCAGGCGCCCTCGTACCACCGGTTGCGGCCGACCGGCACGGGAAGCTTGAGCGTGTGGCGCGTCCGTCCGCGGTAGCAGGTGAAGTTGATGGCCGCGCAGTCGAGCCCATCGTCCTCGAGCGCCTCGAAGACCGTGAGGGCCTCCGGAGCCAGATGCTCCTGGGTCATGGCGAAGATGGAGTCGCGGATCGCGCGCCGTGTTCCCGCCGCCCGAACCGCCGCGAACGAGGACCCGTATTCGACGATCCGCCGTTCACCCCGGTGGTACCAGACGAGATGCGGGATGCCGTGAGCATCTGGATGGGCGCCCGTCGCGATCGACGTCAGGCAGACCGGCGTCACGGAGGGGAAGGTGGTCGTCCCGTGCGCGTAGGTGCCGGCCTCGGACAAGAGGCCGAGCGCCGGAAGGCGATGGTCCTCGAGGCCGCGCTCGAGCATCTCCGGGGTGAGGCCGTCGATGACGGCGAGGACGAGGCCCTTAGTCCTTGGCAAGGATCCTCAGGCCCGCGTAGCGCGAGCCGGCGCGTCGGCCGAGCCTGAGACCCGCAAGCGGCACGGCCGCCGCGAGCCCGTAGCCGAGGGCGGGAACGAAGGCGAGTCCGGCGGTCGCCAGCGCGCCCAGAAGGCGGGCGGCACCGGAGAGCCGGACGAGCGCGAGCCCGCTCACGACCACCGTTCCGGCGAGCGCAACGAGCGCCCACCAGGGCAAGGCGGCCAGCGCGATCGCCACCGCGGTGCCGAGCAGCACCACGGCGGCGAGGCCCGGCAAAGGACGCCGCGCCTCGCCGCCGATCACGCCGTCGGCGACACCCAGGCCAAGAATCACGCCGAGCAGGTACCAGTCCAAAAGGCCGTCCACCCGCGTGAGTCTAGCCGTGCCCTTCCCTATCCTCGCCGCGGTGGACCTGGGCAACCTCTTCACGGTCCTGCTGTTCGCCCTCATCGTGCTTCCGGTCCTCCAGCGGTGGACGCTGAGCACGCGGCGGGCACGCGCGCTGACGGCGCTGCAAAGCTCTCGTCAGAGCCGCGTCATCGCCATGATCCACCGCCAGGAGACGGTCGGGCTCCTGGGCGTCCCCCTCTATCGCTTCATCGACATCGACGACTCGGAGGCGGTCCTGCGCGCGATTCGCTTGACCCCCGAGGACACACCGATCGATCTCGTGCTCCACACCCCCGGCGGCCTCGTCCTCGCGTCGGAGCAGATCGCGTACGCGTTGAGCGCGCATCCGGCCAAAGTGACCGTGTTGGTCCCTCACTACGCCATGTCAGGGGGGACGTTGCTCGCGCTCGCGGCAGACGAGATCCGGATGGATGCCGCCGCGGTCCTGGGCCCCGTAGATCCCCAGCTCGGCGACCTGCCCGCGGCGTCGCTCGTACGCGTGACGGGAAAGAAACCACTTGAGCGGATCGAAGACCGCACCCTGATCATGGCCGACGTCGCCGAGAAGGCCGTCCGGCACATGAAGCAGGTGGTGCGAGAGCTGGCGGCCCGTCACATGGACGAGAAGAAAGCCGACTCCCTCGCCGAGGAACTCGCCGGGGGCCACTACACCCATGACGATCCGATCACGGTGCACGAGGCCAAGGAGCTCGGGCTTGCGGTCGAAGTCGGTCTTCCGCAGGAGGTCTACGACCTGATGGCTCTCTTTCCGCAAGCGGGAGGGCGCCGGCCCAGCGTCCAGTACGTGCCACTACCCATGCCGGCCGGCGAGCCGCCGGCGAAACCACGCCGTCCGTAGGCGGCAGTACCTCTCGAAATACCCCTTCCAGCAGTTTCCAGGAGATTTGTGCTGGGAATTGTTGGGATATGCGTAAAACCAAGCCCCCGATGTTGCTGTTCTTCACGAATCCACGCTCCGGCCCCGCCCGCCGGATGGAGAGCCTTCTCGCCCACCTTGCCCGCAAGGAGCGCCAGCGCCTCCGCATCGCCCGCATCGACGCCGATTCGCACCCGGAGTGGATCGAGCGTCTCAACGTCACGGAAATCCCGACGCTCGTCCTCGTCAAGGACCGGCGTCCGGTCGACCGGCTCGAAGGACGCGTCAGCGCGCCGCAGATCGAGCGCATGATCGCCCCCCACCTCGAACCCGCCCAGGTCGAAGCTGCGGCGTGAGGAGAGTCTAGCTCCCCGGGTCCTCGAGCCGGTCGACGACGCCGAGCAGGAATTC
>DASQXE010000176.1:0-21597 GCA_035639875.1 Gaiellaceae bacterium
CGGGGGAGCAGTTTGGGCGCGCAGTGGTACCGAGTTGGGGAACCCCGGCACGGGCACGGTCACGGAGATCAACCCGGACACGAATCGCGTCATTCAGACGATCCCGCTCGGGCGCACCGACTGGGTCAGGGCTGGCCGCGACGCTGTTTGGGTGCAAACCGGTGCGCATGGCATCACGCGTATCAACCCCGCCACCGGCGAAGTCGCCGGAAAACTCGTCCTGCCTAAAACTGCGCTCGACTACGGTGAATCTGACGCCACCTTCTGGGTCCTCGCGCAGGGCGTGAAATAAGAGCGGCCCGCTCGCGCGGGCCGCTCATTTTCTTCGCTTCAATCCGCCGACTAGGTAGCCGGAGCCGCGATCGGTCGGCGCAGCTTCGCGCCGCCGAGCACGTAGTAGACGACCCCGGCAACAAGCAGTCCCGCCGCCCACGAAAGGTCGGTGTTGTTGAGAGCCTTCGCGATCGGCCCCTGCATCTGGCTGACAAGGCCGTACTCGAACGCCCAGCCGGCCGCGAGCCCGAACGCGAGCGCGACGAGCGCCGGGATGTTGATGTCGCCGTAGGGCGAGCGCTCCGGCGGTTCGTACAGCCCCGCGATATCGATCCGCTGGCGCCGGACGATGAAGTACTCGACGATCGTGATCCCGGCCCAGGGGCTGATCCACACGACAATGGAGACCATCCAGTTGTCGAACGAGTGAGCGAAGCTCGCCGACTCGACGAACGCGATCAGTACTCCGGTGCCAACGAGGCCTGCGAGACCCGCGACGAGCGGCCGTGCCACCTTCAGCCCGAGCGAGAGGAAGGCGAGCGAGCAGGAGTAGATGTTCAGGATGTTCGCCGCGATCGGCCCGTGCAGGACCACGAAGAGCACGGGGATCGCCATCGCTCCAAACGCAGCCGCTACGAGCTGAGCCGGATCCGTCCCCTGGCCGCCGGTGGCGATGGCGGCACCGAGGATGGCGAGCCAGACGGTCGGGATGAACATTCCGAGCGATGTGCCCCAGAACACCTGCCTCGCGGAGTACTTCGGATTGACGAAGCGCGGATAATCCGAGCTCATCGTCAGCCAGGAGATGCCCCAGCCGATCCCAATGGCCGTCATGAGCGCAGCGTAGGCGGAGATCTTGTCACCGCCATGCACCTGCGAGCCGCCCCAGTGCACGTTCACCTTCGTGAACGCGAGGGCGGTCATTGCGACCATGATCGCCGCCGTTACCGGCACCGTGTACTTCTCGAAGGTGCGGATCAGATAGAAGCCCCAGATGGCGATGAGGACCTGAACGAGCATCACCAGGAGCCCGACGAAGTAACGGGTCCCCTGCCCGCCGTGGTAGCCGAGCTTGTCGAGGATGCCCGACTTCCCGACAACGAGGTCGAGGATCACCCACGTGTTCACGCCGATCCAGCCCATCGTCAAGAGGAGCTGGGCGGCCGCGGGTACGTACGCTCCACGGCGTCCGAAGGCGCTTCGCGAGAGCACCATCTGGTTGACCCCAGTCTTGTGACCCATCGTCGTGAAGAGGCCGAAGAGGGCGCACCCGACGATGTTTCCGATCACGACGACGAGGATCGTCTCGACGAGGCTGAGGCCGAAGATCGGGCCGAGCGTGCCGAGCACCCAGTTGATCGGCGCGAGGTTCGCGCCCATCCAAACCCAGAACTGCTGGAGCGGTGTCGAGTCCCGGTCTGCCACCGGAACCGGCTCGATCCCGTGCGCGTCGAGGCGTACAGCCTCGGCCAGCTCGCGCCGTTCCTGCTCGATTATCGCCATCTATGTCCTCCTGTGGTCCCGGGATTCGGGTAGCTGGATTTTCCGACTTTTCGCGGAGGAGTTACAACCAGAAAATTGTCGCTCTTAGCGAACGAATGCGCGAGTCGCAATCGAGCGCGCTCGCTCCGCGGCCTCAGCGAGGACCTCCCCCTCGTCGAAGGCCACGACCTGGCGGTCACGGAGGAGCCAGCGGCCCGCACACATGACCGAGTGGATGTTCTCCGTCTTCATGCTCGTCACGAGGGCGGAGACAGGATCGTGCGCGGGGACCATGTTCGCCGTCCGTGGATCGACGAGGATGAGGTCGGCGGCCTTCCCGGCCTCGAGCGAGCCGATCTCGTGAGCGAGGCCCAACGCGCGGGCCCCGTCCCTCGTCGCCATGGCGAAAGCGGTGCTCGCGTCGAGCACGGTCGGGTCGAGCCGGAGGCCCTTCTGGAGAAGCGAAGCCGCCCACAGCTCGTCGACGAGGCTCATGCGGTTGTTGGCCGGCGCGCCGTCGGTGCCGAGGCCCACCACGACGCCCGCATCGAGCATGTCCGCGACGCGCGGTAGACCCAAAACCTTCAAATTCGAAGCGAGGTTGTGGGAGACGGCGGCGCTGGCCTCCGAGAGCAACTGGATCTCCTCGTCGTCGACCCAGACCGCGTGCGCGCCGAGGAACCAGGGGCCGAGCACGCCGAGGCGGGCGAGGTGGCGCACGGTAGTCGTCCCCCGCGTCGCCTGCACATGCTCGTTCTCCGCGGGGATTTCGGCGATGTGCATCTGCAGCGGCGTCCGTAGCGAACGGGCACGCTCGGCACTCGCTTCGATGAGCTCGTCCGAGCAGTTGAAGATGGTTCGCAGCGTGTAGGAGAAGCGCAACCGCCCCTGGGCCGCGCCGTTCCAGCGCTCGGCCGCTTCGTCCTGGATGGCCAAGGCCTCTTCGGTCGACTCTCGCCTCGCCTCCGGCACGCCCTCCCATTCGTCCATCGTGCTGCGGCCGAGGAAGCCGCCGATGCCTGCGCGTTCGAGCGCCCGAGCGGCGCCGTCGACGTGCTGGCCGCCGGGGTCCGCGATCGTCGTGACGCCGTTGCGGATCTGCTCGAGGGCGCAGGCGAGTGCGCTGGCCTCGACGTCATCCTCCGAGAGCGCTGCCTCGTACGGCCATATGCGGTTGTGCAGCCACGTGAGCAGGTCGACATCGTCCGCGAGACCGCGCGCGAGCTGCTGGCTCAGGTGGCAGTGCGTATTGACGAGACCGGGAACGACGATGAAGCCGTCCGCCGAGATCGTCTCGTCCGCTGCGGCGGACGGTTCGGTTCCCACCGCGACGATGCGGTCGCCCTCGATCTCGACGACGCCGCCGTCGATCACCGTGCCGGCGTGGTCCATCGTGACGACGAGGCCGCCCTCGATCCGGACACGCACCGGATTACGATAACGCGGTGGCGGCCGACCTCCTCGTGCGCAACGTGCGGCTGGTCGGTCGCGAAGAGCCGGTCGATCTCGCCGTCGCGGACGGCCGCTTCACCCGCATCGGCCCCGCGCTGGACCTCGATGCAGAACGGACGATCGACGCCGAGGGACGGCTCGCGTCGCCGCCGCTGGTCGATTGCCATCTCCACCTCGATTCGAGCCTGACGGCCGGGCGGCCACGCTACAACGAGTCAGGCACGCTTCTCGAAGGAATCCAGGTCTGGGGTGAGCTGAAAGGCTCCCTGACCGAGGAGGACGTCTTCACGCGCGCGCGCGAGATCGTCTTTTGGTCGGCGGCTCAAGGGACGCTCTTGATCCGTGCCCACGCCGACGTGTCCGGCGAAAACGACGCCATGCTCCGCGGACTTCTCCGCGTGCGTGACGAGCTCGCCGAGCTCGTCACGATCCAGGTGACCGCCTTCCCGCAGGACGGCATCTTCGCGCGGGCGGGCGATGAGGAGCGGCTCGAGGCTGCGATTCGGGCGGGCGTCGACTGCGTTGGCGGCATCCCGCACTACGAGCCGACCGCCGAGCTCGGGCTCCGCGAGGTGCATCGCGTCTTCGATCTCGCCAAGGCAAACGGGCGCCGCATCGACGTGCACTGCGACGAGACCGACGATCCCAACTCGCGCTTCCTCGAGGTGATGGCGGACAACACCGTCAAGCACGGGCTGGGAGGCCGCGTGACGGCGAGTCACTGCACGGCGATGGGGTCGTACGAGCCCTATTACTCCTCGAAGCTACACGGCTTCCTGAGGCGGGCGGGGATGAACGTCGTCGTCAATCCGTACGCCAACTCGCTCATCCAGGGGCGCCTCGACCCGTATCCCAAGCGGCGGGGGTTCGCCCAGCTCAAGGAGCTTCTGCGCGCCGGCGTCAATGTCTCGCTCGGGAACGACGTGATCATGGATCCCTGGTATCTGCTCGGGAAGGCGGATCTCCTCCACGCCGCCAACCTCGCGCTCCACTTCACGTACATGAGCGGTCTCGACGAGATTCCCGAGATGCTCGCCTGCGCCACTTGGCGCGGCGCGAAGACGCTCGGCGTCGAGGACGAGTACGGGATCGAGGAAGGCAAGCCCGCCCATTTCGTCGTCTTCGACGCGCCGAGCGTGATCGAGGCGCTGCGGCTCATGCCGGCGCGCCGCTGGGTCGTGCGCAGCGGTCGCGTGATCGCAGAGACAACACCCGCGGACACTCGACTCTTCCATGAAGGGCGCGAGCAGCGCGTGACTTTCACCGCAGAAACACCGGGCTAGACTGGGCTTCAGGCGGGGTGCCCGAGTGGTTGAAAGGGGCGGTCTTGAAAACCGCTAGGCGCCGTGAGGCGTCTCGTGGGTTCGAATCCCACCCCCGCCGTGTAGGCAAGCCAGAAATACGCTGTTAGCCGGCGAAGGCTCTTGTCGCAGCGCCTCTACGAAGTGATCTCGTAGCGAGGTCTGGCCGGCCGCTCGGGCTTGAAAACCCCATGCACGGCCATGTTCACGAGCCAGATGATGAGCGCGGCCCCGACGTAGGTCCAAACACTGCCGCGCACTTCGAAGGGGCCGACGATCTTGTCGGTGATGTACAGCATGAGCGCGTTTACGAAGATGAGTGCGATCCCGAAGCTGAGGATCACGGCCGGCAACGCGAGGAGGACGACGATCGGACGGACGATCGCGTTCACGAGCACGAATACGAGCGCAGCGACGGCGAGGACCCAGAACTTCGCGTCGTAGGTCACGCCGTCGAAGACGAGCGAGGCAACCCAGATCGCCAGCAAGTTGCTGGCCCAGCCGAACAGCAGCCAGGGCATGACTTCAGGCTACCCGGCCACAACGCGGCTGCGTCAGAGGCCGAAGGAGTCGAACGCGGCGCCGGAGTCGTGCGCCAAGTGGGCTCGATCGTGCGGGACGACGACCTCTGCGGTCCCGCTGCACGAGTTGCCGTGATCGTCCCAGACGCTGTAGGTGATCGTGTACACGCGCCCGTCGCCCCGTCCGTTGCGCTCAGCCCGCAGCCAGAGCCCGTTCGGATCGTCCGCCAATCTCGCGTCGGGGCGGCCGCCCACGGCCTCGTCCTGCGTCACGCCTTCAACGCTGTACTCGAGCGGATCGCCTTCCGGATCCTGGGCGCCGCCGAACGAGAGGTAGCGGAACTTGTGGTTGGGCGGCCAGAGAACGGTTGTGCTGGGAGCCACCGCAGAGCAGTCGGGCGCCTGGTTCTCGAGCACGACAGGCGGGTCACCGTCGCCGGGCGGTGGAGGATTCTCGCCGGGCGGAGGCGGATTTTCATCCGGAGGCGGAGGAGGCGGCGGATTGGCGTCGGGCGGCGGTGGATTGTCGTCGGGCGGCGGAGGAGGCGGCGGCGGATCCCCGCCACCAGGCGGGGGAGGCGCCGACGCGTCGTCGTCGAGGATCGTCCCCGTGGCTTGACCATCCGCGAGCGAGGCGTTCACGGCGTTGGAAAGTGACAGAGTGAAAGTCTCGTCGCCCTCGACCAGCTGGTCGTCGACGAGGCCGACGGCGACCGTCTTCGACACCTCGCCCGGCTGGAAGATCAGCGCTCCGCTGCGGGAGGCGTAGTCGCCGGGTGCCGTAGCGGTGCCGTCGCCGGTTGCGTACGAGAGCGTGATCAGCTTCCCGCTTGGCGCGGAAAGGGAGAGCGTGAAGGAGAGGCTTCCGCTCGACTCGAGCGCCGCGGGATCGTCGACCGAGAGCGAGACGAGGGGGTCGTTGTCGAGGATGGTCCCGAGCCCGCGGTTGCGGGAGAGCGTCGCGCCTGACGGGTTCGAGAGAAAGAGGTAGTACGTCTCGTGGGGCTCGTCGAGCGTGTCGCCCGCCACAGCCACGGTCACGTGCTTGGACGTCTCGCCAGGCGCAAAGCTGAGCGTGCCGCTGGCGGCCGCGTAATCGTCCGGGGCCGTCGCGGAGCCGTCGCTCGTCGCGTAGTCGACGCTGACCGGCGTCGCCGAAGCCGCCGAAAGCGTGACGGTGAACGTCGCGTTCTTGAAGCCCGAATCGCCCTCGGTCACGCTCGCGTCGTTCACCGACAAGGAGGGAGCGTCAGCAGCGCTCGATGCCGCCGCCATCACGAGGAACAGCGCCACCACCCCGAACGCCAGTTGTGCCCTCACTGGTCACGTTGTAGGTCTCCGCCAGAGGGCAGCCAATCGCCCTATGTGGTGTCGCTAGTTCGAGTGATCTAGCATCAGGCGGCGCAGAGCGGATCGAGCCCGATGGCAACGATCTTGACGAGCGGCAGAGGATCCCCCGTTAGGAGGACGACGGCCGGCAAGGACGCGCATACGTTTCGCTACGGAGCGTTCGTCTGCGACATGACTGCGGCCCCTGAATCACTCCGCCCGTTCCCGGCTCACGCCTTTGCGCCGGCGCGCCCACGCCTGTCCAAGCGCTGGGAACGAGCGCTGATCGTCGTAGGTATCTGCCTGCCGGTCCCCGTCTTTGCCGCCACTGGCCTTTCGATGCCGCTTCCGTCTTCGGTCGAGCGAATCGCAGTGGCGCTTGTCCCCTGGTCGGATTCGGCGACGCTCGACGAGAACCAGGCTCTTCCCGCTGGCGCGTCGGGCTCGATCGTCCGCGCGCCCGGCGAGAAGAGCGTGCGCGGACGGGCTGCGGCCGTTACGCCCTCTGCAGCCACCAACCCGAGGCCCGCGAACCTCCCGACGGCGTCCGTCGGCAGCACCGGCCACGGCCACGGCTCGAGCACGAGCGCCGGCGGGGGATCGAGAGGCGGAGGGAGCGAATCTCCGAGCGGTAGTGGTGGTGGTAGTAGTGGTGGTGTCGGTGGAGCAGGAGGTTCGGGCACGACTTCGCCCGGCGGCGATACCGGTCCTGGCACCGACCCCGTATCCGCCACCGTGAACCAGGTCAAGGAGACGACCCAGCCCACGGTCGACCAAGTCGACGACACGGTCACCGGCGTAGTGGACACGGCCGGCGACACGGTCGACGGCGTCGCGTCGAGCCTCGGAAAGTAGCGGTGTCGCTCGAGCTCGGGCATTCTCGGCCCATCGCGAGCCGCGAAGGGCCACCGCGGCTCATCCTGCGATTCGCTGTCTCGCTCGCGCTTGCGCTCGCGCTCGCGGCCGCAGCGATCCTGCTCGTCGTCCGCCACTTCAACACAATCCAGGCCGAACGTGCGGCGACCTCGCAGGCGCGCGTCATCGCGAGCTCGGTGCTCAGCGCGTCTCTGCGGCAATCCGACTTCGCGAACGCGGTCGAGGGCACGCGCCGCTCGGAGTTGGACGCCCTCTTCGCCCGGCACGTTCTCGAGAAGGGCGTGCTGCGCGTCGACGTATACGCCGCAGACGGCACGATGACGTACAGCACGAATCACCGACTCGTCGGCACGAAGGCCGACGAGCCTGCGCACGTCCACGAGGCCCTGAGCGGGACCGTTCGCGGAGATGTCACGACGATCCGCTCCACGAGCACCGCCGCATCCGGGCAGAAGGTGCTGCGCACCTACGCGCCGGTGGCAGTGACCGGCGGCACCGGGGTCGTCGCCATCTTCCAGGACTACGCTCCGATCGCACGTTCCGCGAATGCAACGTTCTTCCCCGTCGCGGGGATCTTCGAGGCCGCGCTCGTCGCTCTCTTCATCATCCTCCTCCCGATCCTCAGTCGCGTCACGGCACGCATTCGGCGGCAGATGGACGAGATCGAACGGCACGCGTACTACGACGACCTCACCGGCCTTCCGAACCGAACGCTCTTCCGCGACCGGCTCGAGCAGGCCTTGTTCGCGGCGACCCGCGAAAGCGAGTCCGTGTCCGTGGTGGTCTTCGACGTCGACCGCTTCAAAGAGGTCAACGACGCACTCGGTCACGAGACGGGGGACATCCTCCTCCAAGAGCTTGCGACGCGCCTGCGGAGCGAGCTGCGCGCGCCCGAGACGCTGGCGCGCTTCGGCGGCGACGAACTCGGCTTGCTCCTCCCCGGCGCGTCCGCTGAGGACGCGGTCGAGGCGGCCGCGCGTGTCCACGCCACCCTCCATGCGCCGTTCACGCTCAGCGGGCTGCCGCTCGAGGTTGCGGTCAGCGCCGGCGTGGCCACGTTTCCGGCGCACGGCGATGACGCCGACATGCTTCTGCAGCGCGCGGACGTCGCCCTGTACGTCGCCAAGGACACCCACGTCGGGACAGCGGTCTACGATCCCGAGCAGGATCAGAACGACGCTGCCCGGCTCGCGCTCGCCGGCGAACTCCGACGCGCGATCGCCGGCGACCAGCTGGTCGTCTTCTTCCAGCCGAAAGCCGACCTCGCAAGCGGGCGAATCGTCGGCGCAGAGGCGCTCGTTCGCTGGGCGCACCCGGAGCGCGGCTTCATCCCTCCGAACGACTTCGTCCCGATCGCGGAGCGAACGGGCCTCATCAAGCCCTTGACGCGCTCCGTCCTGTCAGCCGCGCTGAGCCAATGCCAGGCCTGGGCCTCGACCGGCCACGACCTCGACATCTCCGTCAATCTGACGATTCCGGACTTGCTCGATCTCGAGCTGCCGGACCACATCGCCGGGCTCCTCGCAAGAACCGGAGTGCGCCCGGGGCAGCTCGAGCTCGAGATCACGGAAACGACGATCCTCGCCGACCCGTTCCGAGTGCGTCAGGTCCTCGATCGACTCAACGAGATGGGCTTGCGGCTCGCCATCGACGACTTCGGTACGGGGTATTCGTCCCTCGCCTATCTCCGACGTCTCCCGGTGCAAACGATCAAGATCGACCGCTCGTTCGTCCTCGGGATGACGGCGGACGCGAACGACGCCACGATCGTCCGCTCCACGATCGACCTCGGCCGCAACCTCGGCTTGGACATCGTCGCCGAGGGTGTTGAGACCCGCGAGTGTTGGGACGCGCTCCGAGACTACGGATGCACGCTGGCACAGGGATACCTGATCAGCCGGCCCGTGCCTGCCGAAGAATTCGGCGAGTTGCTCGACGAGCCTGCGCTCGCCGAGGCCGCGGGCTAGGCAGCCGAGCGCAGCGCCTCGATCTCGCGCTGAACGGCCAGCCGCTCGAGCGCCCGCGCTTCGATCTGCCGCACCCGTTCGCGGGTGAGCCCGAGCCGGCGTCCGATCTCCTCCAGCGAGACCGGGTCCACGTCCCCGTTCAGTCCGTAGCGCAGCTTCACCACCTCGCGCTCGTTCTCCGGGAGCTGGGACACCGCCCGGCGGAGTGTGTCCTCGCCGAGACCGACCGTGACCTCCTCCTCGGGACTTTCCGACTCGCCGGCCACGAGCTCGCCGAACGTGCCGGTGGCTTCCTCGCCTATCGGCCGATCTAGGCTCGTCACCGCCCGCGCCGCCTCGCGCACCTCGCGCACCTGCTTGCCAGGCAGCTTGGCGGCTTTGGAAATCTCAGACTCCGTCGGAGGCCGCCCGAGCTTGATAGTGAGCTCCCGCTCGGCGCGGGCGATCTTCTGCTCGCGCTCGACGATGTGGACGGGGATGCGAATCTCGCGCGACTTGTTGGCGACGCCACGCTGCACGGCCTGGCGAATCCACCACGTCGCGTAGGTCGAGAACTTGAACCCGCGGCGCCAGTCGAACTTCTCGACAGCGCGAATCAGGCCGATGATCCCTTCCTGAATCAGGTCGAGGAGAGGAAGGCCGTGCCCCTGGTATTTCTTCGCGATCGAGACGACGAGACGCAGGTTCGAGTTGATCATGCGCTCCTTGGCCTCGCGGTCGCCGCGCTCGATCCGCTTCGCCAGTTCGACCTCCTCCTTGGCTGTGAGCAGCGGGTAGCGCCCGATCTCGTTGAGGAAGAGCTGGAGCGCGTCAGTCGTCGCGTGCGCCAGGTCGCCGTTCACGTACGTCGGTTGCGGTGCCGACTCGCGGGCGCAGTCGTCCTTCAACTCGATGCCGCGGCGCTCGATCTCCTCGTAGATGGCCTGGACGTCCTCGTCCTCGAGATCGAGCGTCTGCGCGACCTCGTCCACCTCCGAGAACTCGAGGCATCCATGCTCCTCGCCGTGCGCGAGGAGAGCCTGAACTTGCTCGTCCATACCTGTCGTATTTCGCGGTGTTGGCCGGGACAAACAGCGAACGTATGTTCTATGATACCGGGCGATGGCGAGGGCACAGTACCTCGAGGACACCTGCAAGACCGCCCTCAATCGCGTGCCGGAGGCGAGCCGCGTTCCCTTTCGCTGGACGATCAATCCGTACCGCGGTTGCACGCACAGCTGCCACTACTGCTTCGCCCGGGCATTCCACGCGTACCTCGACTTCGGTATCGGCGACGACTTCTCGAGCAAGATCGTCGTCAAGACGAACGTCGTGGAGGTCCTGCGCCGCGAACTCGCAGCGCCGCGCTGGGAGGGCGAGACGATCGCGATGGGCACGGCCACGGACCCCTACCAGCACTGCGAGGGCCGCTACAAGCTCATGCGCGGGATCCTCGGCGCGTTGGTCGACTTCCGAAACCCGCTTTCGATCCTCACGAAGTCGACCATGATCGTCCGCGACCTCGATCTCTTTCGGGAGCTCAATGGGGTGGCGTCGCTCAGCGTGTCCATGAGCGTCGGCACCCTGGACGAGTCGGTGCGGCGGATCGTGGAGCCGGGCACGCCGCCGGGACGCCGTCGTCTGGAGATTCTCGGGCGGTTCGCGCAAGCGGGCATCCGCACCGGGGTGCTCGTCGCGCCCATCCTTCCCGGACTGACGGATGACGACGAGCACCTGGACGAAGTGCTCGCCGCGTGCGCGGAGGCCGGCGTCGACTACGCCTCGCCGATCGTCCTCCACGTGCGCTCCTCGATCCGCGAGCACTTCATGCCCTGGGTGGAGCGCACGTATCCCTGGCTCTATCCGCGCTACGTCGAGCTGTACGGAACCCGCGCGTACGCACCGAAGGCCTACCAGCAGGCGGTCGCTGAGCGCTTCGCGCGCGTGCGCCTCCGCCACGGTCTGACCGGCTCCGGCCATCGCGAAGCCCCGCCGCGCCAGGAACAGCTCGCCCTGTCCGTTTAGGACCTGAGTCGGTGCCTGGCACGACCCGCCGGCCGTCCATTGCGGACATGGGGTCGTGCCTGGCACCGGGACGTGGCCTTTTCGGCCCGGTTAGCATCGCGGGCGTGGCGGCGAGAATTCGGCTCGGGACGTGCTCGTGGGCGGACGAGTCGCTCGTCAAGTACTGGTACCCGAAAGGGGTCCGATCGGGAGAGGAGCGGCTCCGCTTCTATGCGGGCCACTTCGACACCGTCGAGGCGAACTCCACGTACTACCGGCTCCCGGATGAGGAGACGGTCGCCAAGTGGGCCGAGCGAGTCCCCGACGGCTTCCTCATGCACGTGAAGGCGTTCGGGATGATGACCCGCCATCCGGTCAAGGCGGATGTCCTCCCGCCTGACCTCCGCGACGGCGCTCCCGTCGACGACAAAGGCCGCATCGACCGGCCCGCACGGGAGCTCCGCGCCGAGGTCTTCGCTCGGTTCCACTCCGCGCTCGAGCCGCTGCGCGCCGCGGGCAAGCTCGGCGGCATCCTGCTCCAGTTCCCGTCCTACATCGTGCACAAGCCGTACTCGTTCGAGTATTTGGAGTGGGCGAAGGAGCAGCTCCGCGGCGACCACATGCTCGTCGAGTTCCGCCACCGCAGCTGGCTCGAGGACGAGAACCGCGCGGGCGTCCTCTCCTTTCTCGAAGAGCTCGGAGCCACGCACGTCATCGTCGACGCCCCCAAAACCGACGCGAAGAACCTCGTCCCCACCGTCTTCGCACTCACGAGTCCGACCGCCTACGTGCGCATGCACGGGCGCAACGCGAAGACATGGAACATCCGCGGCCGAAGCGCCGCCGAGCGGTTCGACTACCTCTACTCCGACGAGGAGCTGCGCGAGTGGGCCGAGCCCGTGGAAACGCTCGCCGAGGAGGCTGAGGAGGCCTACGTCATGTTCAACAACAACGGCCGCTCGCGCGATCCGCACGACCCCAGCCGGTGGATCTCGCAGGCACCCACGAACGCGGCCACGTTCCGACGCATGCTCCAGGAGGAAGGCGCACCCGTGTGATTTCACCGACGAGCAACTAGAATTCAAGCTGCGGCAACCGGGTGCCGAAGGGGGCAACGTGGGGAGTTTTGTGAGGGGAATAGTGGTACCCGTCGTCGGCCTACTCGCGGTCGGCTGTGCCCTGGCGCTGGTAGCGTTCGCTCCCGACGTACTGTTCCCGGGCGGAAGAGGTCCGCTCGGCCCCTTTTCGGTCCCTCCCGCCTCACGTGAAGTGGCGCGGGTCAGCGCGCCACCGAAGGCCGCTGAGCACACAGGCCGCCCTGGCTCGCCGACGCCGACTTCGACCTCGCCGCTCTCCGAGGCGACCTCGTCAGGCGCGCCGATCACAGCGACGCTAACCGGCGGCGAGGTCGAGGGCGTAAGGCCTGGGAAGTCCGGCAAGAGCGCTCTCCGCCGTGGCCGCGAGGGTGCTGCCGAGAATCCCGGCGAGGTCGAGAACGGCGCTAAGGCGCACGGCCAGGCCGCCAAACCCGCCAAGACGCACGGCCAGGCCGGCAAGGACACGATCCACGGCAAGGCGAAGGGCCACTACAAACCCAAGGCTCAAGGCAAGGCCAAGGGTCACTACAAGAAGAAGCCCGACCGACCTAGCTAGGCCTGGCCCCCTTTGCGAGCGGCGGCCCAGAGACCTAGCTAGGTTGTTTGCGGTTTCACCAATCCGTTCGCTAGGAGACCGCCGCGTCGCCCGGCCGTGGCTCCTCGACGCCGGTCTCGGGCGGCCCGACCGGCAGCGGCCGCAGCGGGCGGAGGTAGAGAAACTCGTACGCGAGCGCGGCGATCCCGCCTCCGATGAGCGGGCCCAGGTACCAGATCCAGCCGTCCGCCCATTCCCAGTCGACGAGCTGCGGGCCGAACGCGCGCGAGGGGTTCATCGCCGCACCAGTAAGCGGCCCACCCATGAGGATGTCAGCCGCGATCGTCAGCCCGATTGCGAACCCGGCAATCGACTTGAACGCGCCGCGGGGATCGGCGGCGGTGGCGAACACCACCCAGACGAGGAAGAAGGTCATGACGATCTCGAGGACGAGGCCGGGAGCCACCGCGATGCGGTCGTTCAGAACCGGCGCGCCGAGCTTGAATTGCTTGACAACGTCGTTGGGAAAGATCCATTTGAGGAGGAGCGCCGCGAGCGTTGCGCCGGCGAGCTGAGCGGCCCAGTACATGGCCGCGAGCCCCGCGACGATTCGGCCGGTGATGAGAAACCCGAACGTGACGGCGGGATTGAAGTGGCCGCCGGAGATGTGGCCGAGCGCCGTGACCATGATGGCGAGGATGAGCCCGTGCGCAGCGGCGATCCCGAGCAGGCTCCCTCCCGTGGCCATAATCGACCCGGCGCCGACGAACGTGAGCGCGAACGCGCCCACGAGTTCAGCCATGCTGCGCCGGAAGGCGTCTCGCTCCACGGCGCCCGAGCGTAGTGCCGCCGCCGGACGGCGTTACGACGCTACCCAGTCCGGCTCGTCCTCGATTCCGACTGCGTCCGCCACCCGGTTGATGTAGTTGAAGTAGGACACGACCTGAATGGCGTCGTGAACGGCCGCCTCGCTCCAATCGTGCGCCCGCAGCGTGTCCACGTCGGCCTGGTCGATCGACGCCGGCCGCCGTGTCATCTGGACGGCGAAGTCACAAAGCGCCCGAACTCGTGGCTCCAGATCAGCTGCTCGATAGTCGTGCGCCGCGTGCCTCGCAAGCTCGTCGGGTGCGCCCTCGGCACGGAGGTCGTCGGCGTGCGCCCTGATTCAGTAGTGGCAATCGTTCGCACATGAGACGACGACCGCGAGGAGCTCGCGTTCCGCCCGGGAGAGCTCCGAGGGGCCGAACATGATCGCGCGATAGAGCCCCATCGAGGCCCTCAAGACCGCCGGATTGAGCGACATCGACTTGACGATGTTGAAGACCTTCCCCGCGCGGGCGACGGCGGCGTCGTACTCGCGTTTCAGCGCGCCTGTCGCCTCGCCTTCGTCAATCAGCCTCAGGTGCGCCATCCACGTGATTCTCGCGTAGAAGTTGCACGAGCGACCCGGGGATGCAATAAGTGTCGCCTTACGGTCGACCGAAGGAGAGAGGGTGGGCGATTCCGAGGACGCCGGGAGAGAGTTCGACACGGGCCAGATCGAGGAGAAGCCGGCCGGCGAAGCGGCCGGCGTCGGCACGCGAGTCACGGGAATTCTCGAGGCCGCGGAGGCAGCAGCCGAGCAGATTCGCTCCGACGCGCTGCGCGAAGCTCACGAGACGATGCGGCGAGCCGAGGGCGACGCCCAGAGGCGCATCGAAGAGCTGACGCGCGAGGCTGAGCGCATCCGAGCGGAGGCGGACGACTACGCCCGCGACATCCGCCAGGCCGTGGATTCCTACGGGACGCAAGCGCGCCGCGAGGCCGAGGAGGAGGCTCGCAACCTCGTCACGGAAGCCGAGGAGCAGGCGCGCGCCGTGCGCGAGGCGGCCCAGAGCATGGCCGAGCAGATCCAGGCCGACGCTCACCGGCGCAACGAGACGCTGCAGCGCGAAGCCAAGACCCTCGAGGACCGGCGCCAGCGCGTGCTGGACGGCCTGCGCGACCTGGTCGCCCAGCTCCAGGACGCGCTCGTCGAGCCGACGCGGTCAGGCGACGAGGAGTCGCTCGTCGACGCGCTCGACGTCGAGCGCCGGCGCTGAGCTCGCTCGGCGAAGACGTCCGTCTTCTTCTGCGCGCGTTCCCGTCCGGAGTCGCCGTGCTCACGGTCGAGGTGGACGGAGAGCGACTCGGACTGACCATCGGCTCGCTCGTCTCCCTCTCTCTCGACCCGCCGCTCGTGGGCGTCAGCGTCAGCCGGCAAGCGGCCATGCACGAGCTCCTGCGCCGCGCGGATGGCTTTGCGCTCAGCCTGCTCGCGGGAGACCAGGAAGCCGTGGCGCAGCACTTCGCCCGTGGCGTTCCGCCTCTCGCGCACTGGCACGGAATCGCGACCAGGGAGGCCGCCGCGGGCGCGCCGCTCATCGAGGGCGCGCTCGGCTGGCTCGAATGTGAGACACGGGCCGAGCACGAAGCCGGTGACCACACGCTGTTCGTGGGCGAGGTCCTGGCGGCCGAGCGCGGGCGGGCCGCGGAACCCCTCGTCTACATCGGCCAGCGTTACGTCTCGCTGTGATCGAGGGCGTCGTCTTCGACCTCGACGGCGTGCTCCTCGATTCCGAGCAGGTCTGGGACGAAGCGCGGCGCCAGCTCGCCCGCGAGCGCGGCGGGCGCTGGCACGAGCGCGCGTCGAGGGACATGATGGGCATGAGCTCGACCGAGTGGTCGCGCTACATGCACGACGAAATCGGGCTCGCGGACCCGCCCGAAGAGATCTCGGCGGAGGTCGTGCGCAGGCTGGAGCGGATCTACCGAGACCGCCTCCCGCTGTTCGACGGGGCAGTCGCGGCCGTCGAGCGGATCGGCGCCCGCTGGCCGCTCGGGCTGGCCTCCTCCTCGAACCGTGAGCTGATCGATCTGGTACTCGAGCTGTCGGGGCTCGGCCGCTACTTCGAGGCAACCGTCTCCTCCGAGGAGGTCGCGCGTGGAAAGCCCGCCCCCGACGTCTATCTGGAGGCAGCCCGCCGCCTGGGCGGCGACGCGCGGAGGTGTGCGGCCATCGAGGATTCCGAGAACGGAATCAGGAGCGCGAAAGCCGCCGACATGCGGGTCCTCGCCGTGCCGAATCCCGTCTTCCCCCCCGCCGAAGACGTGCTCGCGCTCGCCGACGAGGTGCTCGATTCGTTGGACGAACTGACCCCCGAGCGCGTGGAGGGCGCTACCCCGCGTTCTTGACGGCGGCGATCGCGTCCTCGAGTGCCTGGAGCGAGCGCAGGTTGGCG
This sequence comes from Gaiellaceae bacterium, assembly GCA_035639875.1. Taxonomy (GTDB): domain Bacteria; phylum Actinomycetota; class Thermoleophilia; order Gaiellales; family Gaiellaceae; genus JAIBJP01. The sequence continues at coordinate 16,077 of DASQXE010000176.1, forward strand.
AGCGCCGCTTGGGCGCCGGCGATGTCACCCGCTTCGACCTCCCCGCGTATGCGCCCGATGTCGAGCGTGATCGTGCGCATTGCAAGACCCAGGTCCGCGCGCACGTTGATGAGCTCGGGCGGCACGTCGACGTCCTCTATCTCGTTGGAAAGCCGGTGCGCGGCGTCCTGGGCCTCATTGAGCTTCTGGACGAGCTCGCCCTTGCTCTGTCGCAAGCGATTCGAGTGTGTCGCCACGAACTGCTGCGCCTGATCGGCCAGAGCGGAGAGGTCACCCCCGCTCGACCCGCCGCCACCCCCGCCCCCGCCGCCGCAAGCCGAGGCAGCCAGCGCCGCCGCGGCGAAGACCATCACCGTGGCGCGAGTCAGGGCCGATGACCGCACGAGGGCAAAATCCTCTATCTCGCATGCTTCGAGTGCAAGTCAATCCTTGCCCCCTGGCGGCTGGTTCGGTTCTTTAGCCGACCCGACCCAAGAGGACGCAGCCGTTGTGGCCGCCGAGGCCCATCGCGTTCGAAAGCGCCACACGGACGTCCGCCTTCCGCGCCTCGTTGGGGACGTAGTCGAGGTCGCAATCGGGATCCGGGTTCGCGTAGTTGATCGTGGGCGGCAGCATCCCGTCGCGGATCGCAAGCGCGCACATGATCGCCTCGACTGCGCCTGCGGCCCCTAACGTGTGGCCCATGACCGACTTCGTGGACGAGACCGCGAGCTCGTATGCGTGGTCGCCGAAGACTTCCTTGATCGCCTTAGTCTCGGCCGCGTCGCCGAGCGGCGTCGAGGTCCCGTGCGCGTTGATGTAGTCGACGTCCTCGGCTGCGACCCCTGAGCGCTCCAGCGCGGAGCGCATCATCTCGATCACTCCCACAGAGGAGGGGTCGGGCGCGGCCATGTGGTACGCGTCGTTGGAAGCACCGTAGGCGAGCACCTCCGCATAGACCGTGGCGCCACGCTTCTGCGCCGCCTCGAGGTCCTCGAGGACGACGACGCCGGCTCCCTCGGACATGACGAAGCCGGCGCGCGTCGCGTCGAACGGCCGCGAGGCCGTCGTCGGGTCGCCGTTCGAGGCGGCGAGGCCGCGCATTGACGTGAACCCCGCGAGGATGAGCGGGTGGATGCAGGCCTCGGTGCCGCCGGCGAGGATTGCGTCGGCGTGTCGGTTGCGGATCAGCTCCGCTCCCTCTCCGATCGTGTGCGAGCCGGTTGCACACGCGGAGACGACCGCATAGTTCGGCCCTCTGATGCCGAGCTCAATGGCGAGCTGACCGCTCGCGGAATCGACGAGCACGTTCGGGAGGAAGTTGGGCGAGACCCGGTCGGGCCCGCGCTCGCGCAGGATGTCTGCCTGGCGCATGAGCTCGGTGAAGCCGCCGATGGCGGAACCGAGGACGATCCCGACCCGGTCGGAGCGGAGCCCGTTGGTGCCGGCGTCGGCAAGCGCCTCCTTCGCGGCCGCGAGCGCGAACAGCACGTTCCGGTCCAGGCGCCGCAGCTCCTTTGACGAAGCCAGGCCCGTCGGATCGAAGTCCTTGACCTCGCCTGCGATGGAGACGGGATAGTCGCTCGCGTCGAAGGCCTTGATGTAGTCGACCCCGCTTCGCCCGGCAAGGGCAGCCTCCCACGTCCCCTTGGCGTCGTTACCAAGCGGCGTCACCGCTCCTATGCCTGTAATTGCAACTCGGCGCATGGTTCCCGTTAGCGTTAGACGGACGAGGTGTCCGAAAGGGTTTCTCCCAAACTGCCGTTTCCACCCATGGAAGCCGAGCTCGTCCGCGAGCTCCCCGAGTCGAACGGCTGGCAGTACGAGCCGAAGTGGGACGGCTTCCGCGGCATCCTCGAGAACGTCGACGGCGAGCTCCACCTCTGGAGCCGGAACGCACGTCCTCTTCTGCGCTACTTCCCGGAGCTCCGCGCCCTCGGCGACCGGCTTCCGCCACGGTCGGCCGTGGACGGCGAGATCGTCGTCGCCCGCGGCGGCGCGCTCGACTTCGACTCCCTTCAGATGCGCCTCCATCCGGCCGAGAGTCGCGTCAACAAGCTTTCGGCCGAGATTCCGGCCGAGTTCGTCGTCTTCGACGCGCTCCTCTGGGACGGCGAGGCGATCTACAAGCTCCCGCTCGAGACGCGCCGGCAGCGCGTGGAGAAGCTGCCGTTTTCGATCTCCCCGGCGACGCGCGACCTGGACGTCGCGCGCGGCTGGGTCGAGAGCCTCGAGCGCGCGGGTTTCGACGGCGTCGTCGCCAAGCGCCTGGGCTGGAGCTACACCCCGGGCTCGCGGGAGGCCGTCGTCAAGGTGAAGCGGGAACAGACCGCCGACTGCGTCGTCATGGGCGTCACTTGGAGCGAGAAGGGAACCGGCATCGCCAGCCTCATGCTCGGCCTCTACGACTCGAAGGACCAGCTTCGCCACGTGGGGACGGCATCGGCCGTCGGCAAGCACCGCGACGACATCCTCGCGCGCGTCAAGCCGCTGCTCGGGAAGAACCCCGAGCGACGGCCGCGCGGCGAGCCGAGCCGTTGGCGACGGGACGTCACTCTCGAGTGGAGTCCGGTCAAGCCGAAGCTCGTGGTCGAGGTGCGCTACGACAAGTGGCAGAGCCAGCGCTTCCGGCACGGGACGAAGTTCCTGCGCTTTCGCCCCGACAAAGAGCCTGAACAGTGCACGGTCGACCAGGTGCGCCCGCGCCCGAAGAAGGGCGACCCTACGGTCGAGGGACTTCTAGGCCGAGCCGGTCGAACCGCGACACGAGGCTCCTCTTCTGCCGCCAAATCCCGGCGTTCAGCTCGCCGAGCTTCTTGATGCGCGCGGGCATCGTCTCGAGCGTGAAGGCCGCCGGGTCCGACTTGGCCACTTCGGACCAACGCAGGGGCGCCGAGGCTCGCGCGTCCTTCGTCGGCCGAATGGAGTAGGCGGACGCGATGGTCCGGTCGCGCGCGTTCTGCCCATAGTCGACGAAGACGCCGCGCCGGTCGGCCACCTTCCACGTCGTCGTGGCGACGTCCTGGTCGTCGATGCGCCGCTCCACCTCCTGCGCGAGCGCCTTGGCGAAGCGCCGCACCTCGGTGAAGCGGAGCTCGGGCTTGATGGGAACCTGGATGTGCAGGCCGGTCGCGCCCGACGTCTTCGGGAAGCTGGGCAGATCGAGGTCGTCCAGCACCTTCTTCACCACGAGCGCGATCTCGCGGACGCTCGACCACGGGTTTCCCTCGCTCGGGTCGAGGTCGATAAGCATGTAATCGGGCCGCTCGACGTCGTCCACGCGGCAATGCCATGTGTGGAGATCGATGCACCCGAGGTTGACGATCCACGCCAGGCTGGCGGAATCGGTGACGACGGGAAAGTCGGCGGTGCGTCCACTACCGGGGAAGACGACGTGGACCGTCTCGAGCCAGTCCGGGTGCGGGTCTGGGACGCGCTTCTGGTAGAAGAAGGAGCCGTCGACCCCGTCGGGGTACCGGAGCATCTGCATCGGCCGGCGGCGCACGTGTGGCAGGAGGCACTCGGCGACCTCGAGGTAGTAGCGGACGAGGTCGCCCTTCGTCAGTCCGCACTGGGGGAAGAAGACCTTGTCGAGGTTCGTCAGCTCGACGTCACGGCGGCCGATGCGCACGCGCCCGAGCCTAGCGAGCGATATGCGTCCTTAAATGGCGAGGCCCGCCTCGGGGTGTATGGAGCCGCTAGTCCGAAACGGGCGAAATCTCGCCAGACGCCGGGGGGTATGTGAGGGGAGCCGGCAGACGGATCATGCGCCCGACGGTACGAAGCGCCGTCCCCACGAAGGGGGATTTGGCCGTGGGTGACCCGCTTGAGGCGTTGTTACCATGGCCTTCACGGAGAAGTGGCCGAGTGGCTGAAGGCGGCGCCCTGCTAAGGCGTTAAGGGGGTAATAACCTCCTTCGAGGGTTCGAATCCCTCCTTCTCCGCCTCAGCCGTAGCGCTGCACCGGAGGGGTGGCAGAGCGGACGAATGCGGCGGTCTCGAAAACCGTTATCCGTCGTTAGGCGGATCGAGGGTTCGAATCCCTCCCCCTCCGCTTGGATAGGCCAAATGTAGGCGATTAGCAGCGGCTTTGAGCCAGCGTTCCGCCACGGATGACGACTAGTGTTCTCTGCTCGAATCCGCAGAAACCCGCCTGAGACTGGGCCGCACTGGGCCACAACTGGGCCGCACCAGAGACTAGGATTCTCGCGTGGGACGTAGCCTCGTTGCACGGCTCCATAATCCAGGCGGCTTCGAGTGTGCCTGTCTTCCGGAGTGCTGGTGTAAGCGCTCTCGCCTTGGATATCTGTTTCGCTGGTATATCCCGGCAAGATTTCATCGCTTGCCCAGCGAGCCCTCCTAGCTAGCGAATCTGGGCCAAGCGAGCCTGAGTGTTTGCTCGTTCGAGGTAGGCATCGAACAGGCCCGCAGCCTCCTCCTCGTTCCCTGGGAACAGTTTCCCGTACCGGTCGAGCGTGATCGTGATAGACGAGTGGCCCATGTAGGTTGAAAGCGCCTTCGCGTTCACGCCCGCTGCGATCATGAGACTCGCGTAGGTGTGTCTCGCCTCGTGCAACGTGATCCTTTGCAGCCCCGCTCGCTTCCAGATGCGTTGCGCTCGACGTGGCCCGTTCGCCTCGTGCTCGAAGACGAGTCCGCTGCTACCGGAATGGAGCTTGTGCTCGTCTAGGTAATCGCGCAGCACAGCCGGGATGGGGACAGAGCGCTTGCCAGCCTGAGACTTGGGATCGGTGTAGACGCCTTCCTTGGAATCGTAGGAGCGCTCGACGTGAATGACGCCCTTGGCTAGATCGACGTTCTCCCATTCGAGCGCCATGATCTCTCCGGCCCGTAGGCCCGCGTAGAAGGCAACGGCCCACAGCGCCCGAGCGCCCTCCCTACCAGGTACGCGAAGGCGGTTCGCGCATCTGCTTTGTGAGAGACCCCGACGGCTACCGCGTCGAGCTCATCGAGCGGTAGTCCAAGCTACCCGACCCGTTTGAAGGCCCCATGCGTCAGGATGGAAGCGCGACCGCCGCACGCATCTTTGCCGATCGCGTGGAGGCGCAGCCTGTCGCCGCTGATCTTCCACCTGTAGCGTCCCACTCCCTCCGGAAGGCTGAGGCCGCAGTGAGCCGAGCCGAAGAAGTCGATCTCGTCGCCTCGGACGACGATCTGGCCGCTGCCAGCCACGCCTAGCGAGACAGCGAACCCATTCGCTCTGATGTACAGGCGGGCGGGGGTGCCCAGATATTTGGTCAACCAGGTTCCTTGCAGCTCCGGCGGGGCAGGGCCGCCGTGGGGCTGCTGACCGGTCTCGCCGACGACCGTCGGGGCGGGCGAACCGTCTCGTGCCGTGGACGCGCTGGTCGCAGCCGACCGTTGCCCGTCCGCGCCGCCGCAGGCCGTGAGGGCCGTAACAGTCAACGCCGTAAGGACGAGTGTTGCGATGACGCTGAGCCGGGCCGGCAGAGTTCGGCGATCGTAGTCCGCCTCTCGTCGAGAGACAAGGCGATGACCACGCATCAGTTCGCGGCCGTAC
>DASQXE010000177.1:0-8975 GCA_035639875.1 Gaiellaceae bacterium
CTCGAGACGAAACCGCCGGCGCGCGCGAGCGTAGCCTCACGCATGACCTCGGCGAGCGCGGCCACGGCCTCGACGCTTCCGGGTGGTCCCGGAGACCCGAGCCGGTCGAGTACGCGGAGCGCGAAGGCGATCAGCAGGCCGCCGGACGAAGGCGGCGGGTTGGAGACGAACTCGTGCCCCGCGTACTGCGCCCGCACGGGACGACGGCGGACGACCCTGTACGTGGCGAGGTCTTCTTCGCTCAGGAGTCCGCCGCGTTCCCGCACGGCATCGCTCATCGCGCGCGCCAGTCGGCCACGGTAGAACGAGCCGGCCCCTTCGGCCGCGAGGAGCTCGAGCGTGTCGGCGAGATCGGCCATCACGAGCGCCTCGCCCACCTGGAGGGGACGCGTTTCCCCGTAGATTTGCCTTCCTTCATCCTCCGCCCGCAGGGCGACGTCCAAGATCGCGTGCAGAAAAGCCTGCTGGGGATTGAGCGGCACCCCGGCGCGGGCAACCTCGATTGCCGGCGAGACAAGGTCGGGCCACGGAATGCGGCCGTAGAGGCGATGCGCCTCGCCGAGACCGGCGACCGCACCCGGAACCGCGCAAGAGGCGCCGCCGATCCGGAACAGCTGGAGGGTGCGCGCATCGAACGGCACTTCGATCTCGACCATCGAAGCCGCTTCATGTCCGTCGAGGCCGCGCCCGGGTATTGCCACGAAGAAGTCGAGCAGCCTGTCGCTCCGGTCCGAGGCCCGGTGGACGAGCATGAAGCCGCCCGCGCCGGGACCCGTGAGCGGGCTCTCGGTCACCCAGGAGACGAAACCCGCTGCAATGCAGGCGTCGACTGCGTTCCCACCCTGCTCGAGAATCTGCGCGCCCGCCTGCGCGGTCAGCGGGTGGCCCGCGGCCACTGCCCCTCTCATGCCTCTGAGGTTAGCGAGCGTCGGGCGCGCTTCCTACACCGCCGGCGGCAAAACGGCGGCGTAGACGCCGCTCAGACCGAGGCGTAGCATCGGGCAATGGCTCAAGAGCAGGGCCGGCGGCGGGCGACGACCGACGTGGCGCCGGTTCAGCTCCGCGCCTTCCTGATCGCGGACGTCCGCGGTTACACGCGCTTCACGAGTGAGCAAGGCAACGAGGCCGCGACCGAGCTCGCCAAGCAGTTCGCGGCCGTGGTGCGGAGCGCCGTCTCCGAGCACGGCGGTGAGCTCCTGGAGCTACGGGGCGACGAGGCGATGTGCGTCTTCCCGCTTGCGCTGCAGGCGTTACGTGCGTCTATTGAGGTGCAGAGGCGTCTTCGCACGGAGAGCGACGACGGGCCGCCACTCCCCCTTGGCGTGGGCATTGGGATAGACGTCGGAGAGGCGGTGCCAGTGAACGGCGGTTACCGCGGCGCCGCCTTGAACGTCGCGTCACGTCTGTGCTCGCTCGCCAGACCCGGGCAGGTCCTGGCGAGCGACACGGCTGTTCGGTTAGCGGGTGGACTCGCCGGTGTCCGTTATGACCGTCGGCGGCCCGTGAAGTTGAAAGGCCTGGCGGAGCCGGTGCGGATGGTCGAGGTCGTCCCCGAGACACCTCTTCCGCCACTTCCATCGCCCTCTGGCAAGCGTTCTACGCGCCGCCACCGGCTGATTCTGTTGGCCGCCGCCGCGCTAGTTGTGGGCACGGCAATCGCAGTCGCACTCGTCTATTCCGGACGCGGGAATCCACGACCACCCCAGTCCGCCGTCCAACCCGTCACCGAGGGCATCTACCGAATCGATCCGCAGCGTCGCCGCCTTACCGCGGCGATCCCATTACCGGTGGGCCGCGTGAGCCCGACCCTCAGTTACGCGTTCGGCTACGTCTGGGCGAACCTCGAGACAGGCGAGGCGAGAATCGACCCGAAGACGAACGCGGTCAAACGCTTCAATACGGGCGGATGGTCGTACGTTCGCTGCGGCTCGCGGCTTTGCGCAGCGGGCGGAACGATTGGCACGAATGACGTGATGTTCCTCGACCCTTCCGATCCCGATCAGGAGATCGAGGCGATCCGAGGTCAGCCGTTCGACCCGCAGGAGAGGCAGGCCGGCTTCTACGTCGCGACCGGATTTGGCTCGATCTGGGTGAGAGAATCCGGCGCCCCCGGCTGCTGTACTGGTCGCGTCTTTTGGCGGATCGATTTCAAGACGCATCGGGTAGTCGGCCGCTGGCGTAACCCGGACGCCTTCGCTGTGAGCGAAAGAGAGGGTGTATGGGTGATCTACGGCGAGCGGCTCTTCCGGATCGATCCCGCGACGAACAAGCTCAGCCGCGTCGACGGGGTCGGGCGCGCGTGGACGCTCGCCGTCGGAAATGGCGCGGTGTGGGTAGGCGATTTTGCAGCGACGACCATCCGTGAGTTGAATCCGGACACCGGCGCCGTGATCTGGCGTCACCGCGTGCCGATTCACATTCAGCGAATCATCGCGGGGGGCGGAAACGCCTGGCTCGAGGACGTCGACGGCCACGCGCTCGTACGGGTCAGCGCACTGAGCCACGCCATCTCGCCATCACTCAAGACCCCATTCAGACCCGGGACCATGGCGATCAGCCCTGACGCGTTGTGGGTGCGTTTCCCTCAGTCAAGCGACCCCTACCTGAACGGCGATGCGCGCCTTTAAGCCAATCTAGAGGTCGCGCAGGAAGCTCGGCGGCTCGAGCGTGTCGTCGCCCGGGGGCGGGGTGCGCGCGACCCCGGCGCCCACACCGCCGGTCAAAGCGCGGCCGCCGCGCCCGAGGCCCGTCGCGATGACCGTCACCCAGATCTGCCCGGCGAGGCGCTCGTCGATCGTCGCGCCGAAGATGATGTTCGTCTCCTCGGTCGACGCCTCGCGCACGACCTCAGCCGCCTCGTTGACCTCGAGGAGCGAGAGGTCGTCTCCGCCCGCGATCGAGAGGAGGATGCCGCGGGCGCCGACGATCTCCGTGTCGATGAGGGGCGACCGCAGGGCGCGGCTCGCGGCCTCGCGGGCTCGCGTCTCCCCGGTCGCAAAGCCGATGCCCATGATCGCGGAACCAGCGTCCTTCATGATCGTGCGCACGTCGGCGAAGTCGAGGTTGATGAGCCCCGGCATCGTGATCAGGTCGCAGATGCCCTGGACGCCTTGGCGTAGGACGTCGTCGGCGATCCGGAACGCGTCGATCATCGACGTCGACCGCTCGAGCACCTCGAGGAGGCGGTCGTTCGGGATGACGATCACCGTGTCGCAGACGTCACGGAGCGCGTCGACGCCCGTGTCGGCTTGTGAGCGCCGCCGAGTTCCCTCGAAACGGAACGGAAGCGTCACGATTCCGACGGTCAGCGCCCCCACCTCCTTCGCGATGCGGGCGACGACGGGAGCAGCGCCCGTGCCCGTCCCCCCGCCTTCCCCGGCTGTGACGAACACCATGTCGGAGCCGCGGAGGACGTGCTTGATCTGGTCGTAGGCGTCCTCGGCCGCTTTGCGCCCGAGCTCCGGATCGGAGCCGGACCCGAGGCCCTGCGTGAGGTCGCGGCCGATGTGGAGCTTGATCGGAGCCTCGCACGTGCGCAGCTGCTGGATGTCGGTGTTGACGGCAATGAACTCGACCTGCGAGATGCCGGCCTCGATCATGCGGTTGACGGCGTTCAGGCCGCCGCCGCCCACGCCGACGACGCGAATGACCGCAAGGTACGCGGCGGACTCGGGGCGAGGCGTGCGATGGAGCCGCGGCGCCCCCTCTGCGAGCCGACTGACCGGCGGCTGCTCGTAGCGCGGCGCGGGTGCGGTGGGGCTCGGTGCGGGAGAGCCGGCTGCCGCGAGAGAGGACGCGCTTTCCTCGGGCGGGGCGTGCTCGACCGTCGCCGGGGCGTGCTCGACGGTCGGTGCCTCGGAGCTTACGCGCGCTTGGCCCTCGCGCTCGGCTCGCTCGGCCTGCCGCTGCGCGGCCTCGGTCGCCTTGAAGAGCTCGGCGAGCGGACCCTCACGCATGCTCGCGCGCCGACGCGCCATTGAGCACCTCCTTGGCCAGCGAGCGGTAGGCCTCTGCCGCGGGACCGGTCGGGTCGTACTTCAGAACCGAGCTTCCCTGGACGGGCGCCTCGGCGTACCGAACGGTCTTGCGGATGCGGGTGTCGAAAACGAGATCCCCGAAGTTCTCTTTCAGCATCTCGATGGCCTCGCGACTGTGCAACGTCCGCGAGTCATACATCGTCGGGAGGATGCCGCCGATCTCGACGACCGGGTTCAGGTTTTCCCGAATCATGGCGAGCGTGTTCTCGAGCTGCACGAGCCCGCGCAGCGAGAGGTATTCGCATTGCACCGGAACGATGACGCTGTCCGCGGCGGTCAGGGCGTTGATCGTCAGGAGTCCGAGCGACGGGGGCGTATCGACGAGGATGTAGTCGTAGCGGCTGCGCACGGGCAGAAGACCCTTCTGGAGCGCACGCTCGCGCCCGATCATGCTCGAGAGGGCAAGCTCGGCCCCCGCCAGATCGATCGACGAGACGGCGATGTCGATCTCGGCTCGGTGGATCACTTCCTCGATGGGCAGGGAGTGCACGAGGACGTCGTACATGGAACGCTCGACCTGGTCGGGGTCCATGCCCTGACTCATGGTCAGGTTGCCCTGCGGGTCCAGGTCCACGGCCAGAACGCTGAAGCCCTGCTCCTTGAACGCGACGGCCAGATTCAGCGTCGTCGTCGTCTTGGCCACGCCACCTTTCTGATTGGCGAAGGCGATGACCTGGCCCAGCGTCGCTCCTTTAGACGTGGACGTCCGCTTGCGCGGACGCGTGAAGATTTCCGTGAGGCCCATTCGGGCTCCTTGTTTCGTGTGAGCGTAGCACAATCCTTCTGCGCCTTTGCAGCGAAAAAGCAGGGAAAAGCGCCGGGTGGATTAGCGCCCGAGCGCGAGTAGGGAGAGCATCTCGAAGCACGCGTTTGCGGCGACGAACGACGTCACCGCGGCCGGGTCGAACGGCGGGCAAACCTCGACGCAGTCGAAGCCGCGGAAATCGAGGCCGGCGAGCGAGCGAATGTAGGTGAGCGCTTCCCGGCTCGAGGGACCGCCGACCTCGGGCGTCCCGGTGCCGGGTGCAAACGCCGGGTCGACGAAGTCGATGTCGAAAGACAGGAAGCACGGGCCGTCGCCGACGCGGTCACGGACACGCTGAGAAAAGCCCCCCGCACCGAGCGCGGCGAGCTCCTCGTAAGGAATCGCGTCGATGCCGAACTGGCGCGGGAGGTCGGCGTCCCCCTCGGCTGTCAATGACCCGCGCAGCCCTGCCTGGACCGACCGAGTGGCGTCGACGAGGCCTTCCTCGACGGCCCTGCGCACAACGCTCCCGTGGAAGAGCTTCTGGCCGAAATACTCGTCCCAAAGGTCGTGATGCGCGTCGAGTTGGACGAGCGCCACCGGTCCATGCACCGCGGCTACGGCGCGGAGCTCGGCGAGCAGGACCGAGTGGTCGCCGCCCAGACAGAGCGTCGTCACCCCCGCGCGGACGATCTCGGCGAGTGTGGCACTCGAGCGATCGAGCGAGTCCGCGGTCGAACCGGGGACCGTCGGCACGTCGCCGTAGTCGACGAGCGACAGCTTGCCGACGACGTCGACCCGCAGGATTGGGTTGTAGTTCCGCAGCATGACCGAGGCGCTCCGGATTCCCTCCGGGCCGAAGCGCGCACCGCTACGGAATACGACCGCCCCATCAGTGGGCACGCCGACGACGGCGACGTCCACCCCGTCTAGGTCACGGACATGGGGCAGGCGCATGAACGTCCGCGGGCCCGAGAAGCGCGGCGTCTCGAACGCGTCCGGCGGCCCGTAGCGCGGCATACGCGGGCGCGATTATATGGCGGTTCCCACAACCACCCCCTTTGTCGAGCTGTCGGCACCGCGTTCCCCGTCCTCGAGCCCCGCCCGGCAGCGCTCGAGCGCCGCTTGCGCGTCGTCGAGGCCTTCAGCTCCCTCCGCAGACAGCCAGCGCTCACCGTCCTCAAGGAGGCCCCGCACCTCGGCGAGAAGCGCATCGGCGGCCGCGCCGCTCCTGCGCAGCTGTTCGATCTGCTCCAGCCGTTCGATGACCCGTCTCGCCTCGTCCATGGGACGAAGCTAGCGCTACGAATCGCGCGTGTGTGTGCCCATTCGTGACGACTTCGTGCCGGATTCGCGGCAATCGCGCCAGTAGGCGCCGATGGCCAGGAGGCCCCCGGCGACGGCGACCGCCACGATCCCCCAAACCCGCCAGTTATACGCGGCGAGAAGCACGGCGAAGAAGACGGCGACTCGGAGAGCGATGCACCGCCGACGGCGCAGCCGCTCGGGAGAGATCATCCGGTTGCCGCGACGCGAGCCGCCACGGTCAGCTGGGGCCTCGGACGCAGGCCGAGGAGTGCTTCGTCGAGCGCGAGCACGAGCTCGCGCCGCGATCCCTGGAGCAGCGTTTCCACGAGCGCGCGCCGGACGGCGTCCTCGGCTCGGCCACCCGGACCGTCTCCGTCGAGGAGCGCGCGGAAGGCGGTCAGAAGCTCGGCGCGTTCGCCGGCGGTCTCGCCGAGCAGAACGGAGGCGCGCATCGCGGCTGCCCACGGGCCCTCGTCGCAACCGAGTAAAGTCTCGAGGGCTTCGCGGAGCTCGTCGGCGCGCAAGGGACCTTCGTGGAAGAGGGCGAGCTCCCACCGCTCGAGCGCCTCGAGGAGGTCGGCCTCGCCGTGCGCCTCGGCCAGACGCGTCTGGATCCCGGCGGCCAGGCGGGCGCGGAACGGGTCAAGGCGCGTTGCCTCCCCCGGCGGCACCTGCGCCGCGAGCGGAGGTAGGGGACGGACGCCGTACGGCCGCCAGTCGAGTCGCTCGAAAAGCACCGGTCCGGCCGCCACCGCCCCGGGCGTCGCCAGCCGTAACGCGCTCACCGCAAGTCCGAATTCGGCGGCGGCATCAGGCGCTTGGCAAGCCGTCCCGTCCAGGTCGCGTTCGAGCTCGAGGACGAGCGTGCGGTCGACCTCGCGCCCAAAATCCCTGGGCAGGAGCCGGTTGGCCTCCGGCCAGCTCGCCGCAAACTCGCCGGTCGCGGCAGGTCGTACTCGGAGCCCGCGACCGAGCTCGATCGTGCCCCCGGCTGTCAAACCGACGAGCGGCGCGAGTGCCGCGTAGACCCTCAGCGCGCCGAACAGCGAGCCCTCGAGGCGCGCGTACGCGCGCTCGAACACGACGTCGTCCCAGTCGAAGTCGCTACAGCCCTCGGCGACGTCCACCAACAAGGGGATGAGGACGGTGCGGCGAAGCGCCTCGTCTTCGCCGACGTGCTCGTCGGCGTGGGCCTGGGCGAAGAGGCCGGCCGCGGGCTCGTCCTTCAACGCGGTGAGCGCCTCACGGGCGTCATCGCGGAGGCCGAGCCGCTGCGCGCGAGCCGCCACGAATTGCCCCACGAGCGGGCGGTACTCGTACAGGGTGGGACGGTCGGGTCCGGCATGCTCGGCGAGCGCGACGGGAATCTCGGCGCCCCGCTCGAGTTCCGTGCCGAGCTCGAAGAAGGCGCCCAGACAGAACGCGCGCAGCGCGCGGAAGAGATCGGGAGAACGGGGCGCCGCGGACACGGGCGTTCCTCGTTACGCGCCGACGGCCTCCGTTCCTGCCTGGCACGAGGGACACCAGTAGGCGACGCGCGCGTTCTCACCTTGCGGGCGAGAAGCGATGCGGGCGCCGCAGCGGCGGCACGGTAAGCCGGCTCGGCGGTAAACGAGGTTGCCGCGGCGAGGCGTCCGCATCAGTTGTGAAGCCGTCTGCAACACCTCGCGCAACCGCTCGTCCGAGAGCTCGCGCAGGCGAAGCCACGGCGAGAGCGACGTCGCAAAGAGCACCTCCGCCTTCCACTTGTTGCCGATCCCGGCTACGAGATGCTGGTCGAGCAGCGCCTCGCCGACTTCGCGGCTCTGGTCGGACCCACGAAATCGCACCAACATGCCGTCGATGTCGGGCGAGTCGGCCATCACATCGGGGCCGAGCCGGGCGATGTTCCGCTTGCCGAGCTCGAGGACAGGGCCGTTGCGCTGCACCGCCTGCCACTCGCCGGACCGCAGCACGAGCCAGGGCGAGCCGAGCACGGGACGGCCGACCGGTTGTACGAACCACCGGCCGTGCATCCGAAGATGGCTGCGGACGACGAGACCGCCTTCGAAAGTCAGGAGGAGGTTTTTCCCATGCGCCTCGACGCGCTCGAGCCGCTTGCCGTCGATCCGCTCGGCGATTCCGAGCACCGCTGCTCGCGGATGCGGCGATTCGGCGGCAACCACCTCGCCCTCGAGAACCCGAAGCCGCTCGGCCGCTCTGTGCAGCGCGTCACCCTCGGGCACGGCGCTATCTCCGCAAGACGGCCCGGCGCGGGCCCGCGAGGAAGCCCGCGTCGAGGAGGAGCGGCATGATCGCGGTTTCACCCACCGGAGCGCCGTCGAAGCGTTCGACCGCAAGCCGCTTCAGGTGCATCCTCGGCATGTTCTCGACGAGAGTGGCGAGGGCCTCGCGCAGCCATCCTTCTTCCGGCTCGCGGAGCGGGACGAGGGAGCGACCGCCGCGCTCGACGAAGAGCGCCGCCTCGCCGCCGAGCAGGACGACGTAGGCGCCGGCAACCCGCGCGGCGCGCGCTCCCGCCCGCCTGGGCCACGGCAGCGCGGCGCCGTACGGCTGGGCCGGATCCGCGGCTGCCAACACGAGAGCGGCGTCTTCGGCGGGTCGGTCGCGCAACCGCTCGACGGCCCCCGGGAGCGCGAACTGAGCCCCGCCGAGACCCTCGAGGAAGTAGCCACGCCGACAGGTGCCAAGGATCTCCAACCGGCGTAGCTCGCCGTACACGGGCGCATAGCCGCCCGGAATTCCCTCTGCCCGTACACCGTCGCGGGTCACGATGCCTTGGCGCTCGAGGAGGAGCTCGGCCAGCGTGCGCGCGTCGGCTTCGCCGAAGAAGATGCCTTCGGTCGACGACCAGCGTCCCTGAGTGGCGGTGATCGCATCCGCGC
>DASQXE010000178.1:0-10612 GCA_035639875.1 Gaiellaceae bacterium
GAAAACCCGCGTCCTGCTCGCCGCCGCCTACCGGACCCAGGGCGACGAGGACGGGGCGAAGTCGGAGTTGCAGGCAGCACAGTCCGCGTTCCAGCGTCTGGGAGCCCGGCTGGATGCCGAACGCGCGGGCCAGCGGCTGACGAAGCGCGTCACGAAGACGTTCGTCTTCACGGACATGGTCGACTCGACGAAGTTCGCCGAGCTCATGGGTGATCGCTGGGAGAAGGTCGTGCTCAAGTCGCACGACGAGGTGATCGAGCGGATCGTCTCGGAGCAGGGCGGCGAGGTCGTAAAACAGACCGGGGACGGCTTCTTCCTCGCGTTCGGAGACCCGAACGCCGCCGTGCAGGCGGCCGTCGCGATCCAAAAGCGGCTCGACGACCACGCGTTCCCGGCCCAGGTGCGCATTGGCCTCCATACGGCCGAGGCTCAAGACGCAGGCGGCGACTACCAGGGCGAGGGCATCAACCTGGCCGCGCGCATCGGCGGGCTGGCGGATGGCGGACAGATCCTGGCCAGCTGCGACAGCATCACCGGCATCCCCCTTGTCTGCTCGACCCCGTCGGAAGCGCAGCTGAAGGGGTTCACCGAGCCCGTCAAGGTCACCTCGATCGACTGGCGCTGATTACGCCGGTGGAGTCGCCGGAAGTACGAGCGTCAGCCGCTTGTCCTCGGGAATCTGTGCCGGCATGAGTGCCGCAAGACGGTCGTAGCGCCGCTGCAAGCGGCGGCGAAGGCGCGGGCCGGCCCGGAACCAGCCGAGGCCACGGCTGTCCGGCCGCGCGCGCGTCGTGACGCGGGTCCGCTCACCATCCGCCTGGAGCTCGGTTGTCAGGACGACGCTCGGACCGCCGGACAAGGACATCCGTTCTGTGAAGTAATCGAACGGACGCCAGTCGAGGATCTCTTCGTAGATCTGCGCTCGGCCGTCGACGCATACCGTCGACGTCCCGGTACAGCGGCGCCCGCCGGCGTCCACCTCTTCGATCTGGTCGACTTGCCACAGAAGGCGCTTCTGCGGCGACGTCAAGTATTCCCAGGCAACTGAGGCGGCCACGGGCAGCGCCACCTCGACCGCGAACGCAGCGTCGGCTGCGCCCACCGCGACGCGGCGGCGCTCGCGTTCGACGTGCCACCGTGCTTCGAGGTCCATGAGCCACCCGGGAACCTCGCCGACGTCGTCGTAATGCTCGCAATGGCTGCGCATCTCGAGCGCGACGGGATCGATGCCGAGCGCGCTCACACAGGCCTCGGTGCACAACGCGTAGCCTTTCAGGCCGAGGATCTCCGCCGCCGCGTTCTTGAGGAGGCGGTGGACGACGATGACGTCGTGGCCGGTCAGCTCTTCTCCGCGCGACCCCGCCCGGCGAATGAACTCGCCATGGTGGACGACGAACTTCAGGTTCAGGTCCGGAGCCTTCACGCACGCGTTGCAGGAGCAGTTCGTCGAATGCTCGATGCCTCTGATCCGGCGGCGAAAGCCGAAGTAGCACTCCTCGATCGAATCGAGCAGCATGGAAGCGTCGAGCTGATCGTCGAGCGCGTAGCCGAAGGCAGCATCGCCCTCGAGCTTGTTGATCCGGAGGACGGGCTCGAGGCGTTCGACGACGTCGCGAGTGATTTCGGCGACGACGTCCTCCGCGTACTCGAGCGGGCTCGACACGACGTACTCCGTATAGCCGGAGATGTCGGCGATAAGCAGGCAGCCTCGGTCCGTCACAGGAGACACGAACCGGACTGTACTGCGGAGCGGCGCCGTGACAAAGTGACGCAATCGGAAGAGGAGGGATGATGCTCGGGTCCGCGACGCTGCTGGCGAATCTCAAGGCATCCGACATGGATGAGGCGATCGACTTCTACCGGGCCAAGCTCGGCCTCGAGCTCGTCTGGGAGGGCGAAATCATGCCGGGTAGCCGCGAGGCCCTCCTCCAGGCGGACGGGGGCGGCATCGTGTGCCTCGACGAGGGTCACGGGGAGCCGGGCGACCAGTCGCCCATCAGCTTTGCCGTCGACGACGTCGAGGGCACCGTCTCCGCTCTGAGAGTCAACGGCGTCACGTTTGAGGAGTACGACCTGCCGAGCATCAAGACGGAGCAGGGGATCGCGACAATCGGAACGGTCAAGGCAGCCTGGTTCCGGGACCCGGCCGGAAACCTGATCGCAATCGTCTCCAACGTCGAGAGCCTCCGCGCTCTCGACGCGGCGACCCGGTCGGCAGACTAGGCCGACTCTTCTTCGAGCTCTTCGAGCTCTTCGAGCTCGAGCGAGCGGCCGCCGGTGGTGACGAGCGTCGGGCGGAGGTTCCGCTCGATCGTCTCCTTCGTGATCACGCACTTGGAGACGTCCTTGCGGGACGGAAGCTCGAACATGACGTCGAGGAGCGCCTGCTCGATGATCGAGCGCAGGCCACGGGCACCCGTCTCCCGCTCGAGAGCCTTGTCGGAGATCTGCCAGAGAGCGTCCTCCGTGAAGACGAGCTCGACCGAGTCGTAGTTGAAGAAGCGCTGGTACTGCTTGACGAGCGCGTTCTTCGGCTCGAGCAGGATCTGGACGAGATCTTCGCGCGTGAGTTGATGCACGGCGGAGACGACCGGCAGCCGCCCGATGAACTCGGGAATGAGCCCGTACGCGAGGAGGTCCTCCGGCATGACCTGCGAGAGAAGCTCCGTCGACTCGATCGACTTGCGCGACTTGATGTCGGCGCCGAAGCCGACCTGGTTCTTGCCGATCCGCTTTCCGATGATCTTCTCGAGTCCGGCGAAGGCACCGCCGCAGACGAAGAGGATGTTCGTCGTGTCGATGGACAGGAACTCCTGGTGCGGATGCTTGCGTCCGCCCTGCGGGGGCACGCTGGCGACCGTGCCCTCGAGGATCTTGAGGAGCGCCTGCTGCACGCCCTCGCCCGAGACGTCGCGCGTGATGGACGGGTTGTCCGCCTTCCGCGCGATCTTGTCGACCTCGTCGATGTAGATGATCCCGGTCTCGGCTTTTTTGACGTCGAAGTCGGCTGCCTGGATCAGCTTGAGGAGGATGTTCTCGACGTCCTCGCCGACGTAACCGGCCTCGGTGAGCGCCGTCGCATCGGCGATGGCGAACGGAACGTTCAGGATGCGGGCGAGGGTCTGGGCGAGCAGGGTCTTGCCGCAGCCCGTCGGCCCGAGCAGGAGGATGTTCGACTTCGAGAGCTCGACGTCGTTCTCGTCGTTCGCCATCTGCACCCGCTTGTAGTGGTTGTAGACGGCGACGGAGAGGGTGCGCTTGGCCTCCTCCTGCCCGACGACGTAGTCGTTCAGGATCGCGTAGATCTCTTTGGGCCGCGGGAGGTTGTCGAGGTCGAGCTGGGCGGGAGAGGTGAGCTCCTCGTCGATGATCTCGTTGCAGAGATCGATGCACTCGTCGCAGATGTAGACGCCCGGCCCGGCGATGAGTTTCTTCACCTGGCGCTGGCTTTTGCCGCAGAAGCTGCAGAGCAGCTGCTCGTTGCCGTCGGTCGCGCGGGCCACGTCTCTTTACCTTTTAGCTCGTTTTCCGGTCGGGTGCTAGGCCGCTTTGCTCAGGGGCTTTCCCCGGTTGGCGACGACCATGTCGATGATCCCATACTCGAGCGCCTCGTTGGGGTTCATGAAGTAGTCGCGCTCCATGTCCTTCGAGACCTTGTCGACTTCCTGACTCGTGTGCTCGGCGATGATCTCCTCCAGACGCCGCTTGAGGTTGAGCGTCTCGCGCGCCTGGATCTCGATGTCCGTCGCCTGGCCCTGGAAGCCGCCGGCCACCTGATGGATGAGAATCTTCGAGTTCGGCGTCGCCATGCGCTTCCCGTTCGTGCCGGCGGCGAGCAGGAGCGCGCCCATCGACATGGCGATGCCGACGCAGATCGTCTGCACGTCGGGCTTGATGTACTGCATCGTGTCGTAGACGGCGAGACCCGAGTACACGGAGCCGCCCGGCGAGTTGATGTAGAGCGAGATGTCCTTGTCGGGATCCTCGGACTCGAGATGGATGAACTGCGCCACGATCAGGTTCGCAATCTGGTCGTCGATCGGCGTGCCGAGGAAGATGATGCGCTCGTTGAGGAGGCGCGAGTAGATGTCGAACGCGCGCTCGCCGCGCGACGTCTGCTCGACGACCATTGGAATCAGGGGACTCATCGTGCCTCCTCGCTGCTGGGGGTCCAAATGTTCATTCCCTTACTGCCCTTCTCCTTCTCCGGTGTCCAAAGTTTCTCTCTCGCCCGAGCAAGATCGACCGGAATCTTCTTGACGCCGGCGGCGATCTCGTCGAGCGCCTTCTTCAGTCTCAGGTCGGCACGAAGTTTCTCGTACCCGCCGCTTTCGCGTAGCAGTCGCGTCGCCTCTTCGGGATCGTCGCCCTCTGCCGTCTGCTCGCGGATGAGCTCGTCGATCTCCTCGTCGGCGACCTCGATCCCGAGCTTCGCGGCCACAGCGTCGAGCACGAGCTCGCGCTGCAGTGAGCGCTCGGCCTCCGCGCGCAGGCGCGCGACCACGTCTTCGGCGGACTGGCCCGTCATCGTCAGATAGGTCTCGGTCGAAATGCCGCGGCGCTCGAGCGAACGGGCGATCGCCGACCAGAGCTCGGCCGTACGCCGCTCGACAAGCGGGGCGACGGTTTCTACTTGCGAGGAGTCGACCAGCGCGTCGACGGCCGCTTCGCGGAAGTGGACGTTGAGCTCCTCTTCGAGCTGCTCGCGCAGACGCCCCTCGATGTCCGCGCGAAGCTCGGCGAGCGTGTCGAACTCCGTCGCCTTCTGGGCGAGGTCGTCGTCCAGCTCCGGGAGGACGCTCTCCTGCACGTCCTTGACGGTCAGCGCGACGTCCTGCTTCTGGTCGCCTGCGCCCGCGAGCTCGACTGTCTTCGTCTCCCCCGCGCTCATTCCGACGAGGGCCTCGTCGAGCTCCGGCACGAGCCGGTCCGCCCCCACCTCGACGACGTAGTCGCGCTGGGCCGTCAGGCCCTCGCCGGCGAGGTCGATGACGACGGTGTCGCCCTCCATGGCCGCCCGGCCGTCGACGCGGACGAGCTCCGCGGCGGTCTCGCGGATGCGCTCGAGCTCCTGGTCGATGACGTCGGCGGGAATATCGGGCTCCGCGGCCGGAACCTCGAGTTCGGTCCAGTCAGTGACCTCCGGCCTGGGCAGGACGGCGACGGTTGCGGAGAACTTGAAGGGCTCGTCGTCCGCGGGAAGACCTTCGAACTCAACTTCAGGGGTCGCCACCGGGCGAATACCGGTGTTCTCGGCCGCGCTCCAAAACCACGAATCGAGATGACTCTTGAGCGCCTCTTGCCAGATCGCCTCACGCCCGACGCGCGCCACGACGACAGGCAGCGGCGCCTTGCCCTGACGGAAACCGGGCAGCCGAAGCGAGGCGGCCATGTCGGACGCGGCGTGCTCGAACGCGTGCTTGAGATCCGCCTCCGGCACCTCGACGTCGAGGCGGACGCGGCTTTCGGGGAGCTCTTCGACCTTCGTCTTCACTGCAGGCCATTGTGTCAGAAGGCCCCAGAGCTACCGGCGCGCTCACGCGAAGGGGCCGGGCAAGCCCGGCCCCTTCGCGGCGGGAGGAGCGGCGACTAAACGTGATGGAAGTCGATGACGACCCGATCCGGATTGTGCAACTCCTGGATCTGCCAGCAGGTGGGACGGCTGAGACCGAGGACCCACGTGAGCGTCGCTTCGAAGTCGCCGCCCTCGACCACCTGGGCGAGCGTGCCGAAGCCGGGCGTCAGGCGGCGAGGGCCATCGTAAGTCGGATTTCCCTCGAAGTCGTAGCCGCTCGCGCCCTGGAAGACGATGCTCGCGAAGGCATCGCCGAAGACCTCGATGGGGCGGTCGCTCGGGTCTTCGGTGAACGGCGGCTTCGCCGTCCTGATCTCGAAATGGGGGATCCCCGCCTTGCCGCCAGGGTCGGGGCTCGGCGCCGCGAACTCGAAGACGATGCGGTCGTAACCGTTGTGGGCTCCGACGCGGACGTGCGTGAGGTTCGTGTACACGCCCTCCTCGCCGCCCGTCTCGGGCGCGCAGGACACGGGCTTCGGCGAGGTGGTCGTCCCCTCGGTCTCGGTCGACTCGGTGGGGATCGTTTCCTCGGTCGTTTCTACGGGGGTCGTCGGCTCGGACGAGGCGGGGGAAGGCGGAACCGGCCCGGCTTCTTGCGCGCCGCTCGAGCCGCATCCGGCGGCGAGGAAGGAGACCGGGAGGACGAGTGCGAGGAGTGCTTTCTTCATGGACGGGATTCTCCGCGGGTCGTGTAACCTGCGCTGCCCGGCTTCGTAACGGCTGGGCAACGACGCTTCAGGCTCGGGCGAGCGCCTCTCCGTCCTCGCCTGTGAGCTTTCGGCCTTCGGCCCAAAGATCCTCGAAGCGGTCTGCGAGCTCGTCCCGCAGACGCGCGACGGCGACGTCGAGCTCGACGCGGTCGTCGGGATCTGGAATCGAGTTCGTTTCCTCGAAGATGCGCTGCGCGCTCGCGACGAGGAGACACGCGCGCTCGAGGTCGCCGTCGTAAAGCGCGAGAACGCCCGCGTCGAGGAAGGCGTAGGGACGGAGATAGGCATTGTCGTTCGCGAAGCTCCACTCGCTGGAGGCACGGAACCGCCGCCCGGCCTCCTCGCGATCGCCAATGTGGAGGGCAACGTGGACGAGGTTGTGGTCTTCACCCGCGACCCCCAACTCGTTCTTCATCCGTTCATTCAACGCGCGCGTCTGGAGGTAAAGGGCGCGGGCCTCGTCGTAACGGCCTTCCATGCGAGCGGCCGCCGCGCGCATGTGCAATGGGAGGCGGACAGCCTCCTCGTCGAGCCCTTCGGCGGCCTCGTAAGCGTGCTCCGCGTACCGCCGAACCTCGGCGAACTCGCCTCGGCGCAGCGCGATACGCGAGAGATCCGTGAGAGCGTCGACCAGGTCGCGCGGCGTCCCGTGGGCTTCGACGAGCGGGAGGCGCTCCTTGAACGCGCGCTCGGCGGCGTCGACCTCGCCTTGGCGGAACGCGATCGTCCCGATTCCCTTGAGCAGAGCCGCCCGTGACGGGCCATCGCCCACGGCTGCCCGCTCGAGGAACTCACTGCCCTCGTGCATGTGCCCGCGCTGCCACCAGAACGGCCACAGGATCGCGACAACCTCTCCGGCGGCGTCCATATCCGTCGCAAATAGCTCCTCGACGAGCGCGTGCAGGGCGTCGTGTTCCTCCTCGAGGCGGCCAAGCCAGGCCTCCGATTCGGGCCCGCTGCGGTCGAGGTGCGGCCGTGCCTCGCGTACCAGCGCGATCAGGCTCTCATCCGGCATGAGAGGTGCGGGCGGGAGGATTTGAACCTCCACGAGCCTTGTGGGCTCAACGGGTCCTAAGCCCGCCGCGTCTACCGTTCCGCCACGCCCGCGGGTGAAAAACGATAGCGGCTGGGTAGAGAAATCCGGATGAAACTTCTCCAGCGGAAGTCGACACGTCGCGGCCCCCAGATTCGGGGCGAGGGGGATAGCCGAACGCAAGGCCCTACGCCGCAGCCGGAGCGGCGCGAGCGAAGGCTCGAGGATCCCGGGCTAACCGATCTCTCGGGCCGCGATTACGGAGCGATCCTCATCCGCGCGGGCAAGAAATCGCTCGCGGACGGGATCACCGACCTGGCGGCGGCTCTCGCCTACTACTCGTTCCTCGCCATTCCAGCGGTCCTGCTGGTCGTGGTCGGCCTCTTCTCCCTGCTCGCGAGCCCGCACGCCATCACGACGCTCATCGACAAGCTCGGAACCGTCGTGCCGTCACAGACGACCCAGCTCCTGGAGGGAAGCCTGCGTCGCATGAACGAGAACCGCGGCGGCAGTCTCGCCGTGACGATCATCGGCTTCGTCCTGGCCGGCTGGACGACGACGGGTGCGATGACGGCGTTCATGCGCGCGATGAATCGCGCATACCAGGCCGACGAGGGCCGCGGCTTCGTGAAGCAGCGCTTCGTCGCCGCGCAAATGGTGGCCGCGATGGCAGCGGCGTTTCTCCTGGTCTTCGGCCTGCTCGTCCTCGGACCGGCGATCTCGCGGTGGCTCGGCAGCGCTCTCGGGATCGAAAGCGTGTTCGGGTGGATCTGGTGGTTGGCGCAGTGGCCGATCCTCATCGGCGGCCTCCTGGCCGTCTTCGCGACGGTTCTCTATCTGGGCCCGAACGTCGAGCACCCGCGCTGGAGGTTCATCACCCCGGGCTCATTCGTCGCCGTGGTCGTATGGATCGCCGCCTCCGGCCTCTTCGCTGTCTACACATCGATGTTCGGCTCCTACAACAAGACGTGGGGGTCGCTCGCTGCGGTCATCATCATGCTCACCTGGCTCTGGCTCAGCGGGCTTGCCCTCCTGTTCGGAGCCGAGGTGAACGCGGAGGCGGAGCGAAGCCGCGAGCTCCGGCAGGGCGAACCCGCGGAGGAGCAGATTCAAACGCCCGCCAGGGCGTAGCTGCCGCCAGGGCTACACTTCTGACCCAGGCCCCGGCCCCGTAGCTCAGCGGATAGAGCGGCAGACTTCGAATCTGCGTGCGGAGGTTCGACTCCTCCCGGGGCCATCACGGTTGTCCAAGCGGGATCCTGCATCACGAGCGGGATTGCGCCTCGCCCGTCGACTCCACCCGCTTACCGCTAGAAACAGCTAAAGACCGCCTGAGGGTGGCCCCACTGGCCCGCGGCTGGCCCGCGACCCCCACTTTTTCGCCGGCCAGCGCAAATCAAAGCGGCGGGGGCTCGACGGCAGCCTCTGAGCTGCCGAAGCCTCAAAAAGGACGACGTCGCTCCGCGGCAGACCAGCAAGGTGAGCAATGATCTGCTCGAGTCCCCAACGCGGGTCGATGAACGCGTCGCTTGCAACCTCAATCGGCAAGGTCGCGGCGCGTACGAGTTCGCGAGCTCGTCGCTCTCAGCGCCACACTCCACGCACCGGAGGGGAGTGTTCCGGCTCGTCCCACCCCACCGGAGCGCGTACCCGCTGGCCGGTGAGGCTAACGTCGCGGCGTGACCTCCTAAGGCGTAGGAAACGACGCCGGTGGCAAGAAGAAGCCATTCGCGTCAAACCGCGAGGAGGACAACCCATGATAGTGCTCGGACTCATCCTGTTGGTTCTCGGCCTCATCTTTGGCCTCGGAATCCTGTGGGTGATCGGGATCATTCTTGTTGTGCTCGGGCTTCTCTTCTGGATGCTGGGCGCACTGGATCGCGCCGTACTCGGCCGGCGCTACTGGTACTGAGCTCGGCGTCAAAGCCCGCCGGCAGCCGCCTCCCCAGACGGAGGCCGGTTGTCGCATGGCGGACGCTGGCTAGTACGTGACCTCGTCAACGAGCTCCGCGAGAGTGGGCTCCTTCTCAAGTGTGACGTTGTCCAAAGCCCCGGACGCGAGGAGGCGTTCACGAAAAGCCTTGGCTTCGTCCATCGAGGGGAACTCCAGGCTCACGAAAACCTCGTTTGGGTTGTCCACGCCCCGGAAAACGCGGTGCTTCGTGGCCGACTGCTTGCGGCCCGCTGGGTCCGAATCGAACATCTGCCGCCACTTGTCGTAGTCCCCTGTATCGAAAACGCCGAGCATGAAAGGCATCTGGAACCTCCACTCCGTCAGTGCGAAGAAGGGCGACTGCGGCGCACGTTCTACACCTCCCGCGCCCACGCCACAAGGTGTTCCCTTCAGCCAGCCGGGCCGCACGCAGGTAAGCACCCCTAAGCGTTGAACTCAGAGGCGGCCGGGGAGCCGTTCACTCCTGACCCGGGTGAGGTAAGGGCCTACTCATGCCCTGCCCGCAGCCGGCTCCCCGGTGCTTATGTTGGACGGGCGCCCACGCAACGAGCGCCGCGCACGGTTGTTCCAGTCCTCGCCTGCTGCACGCTTAGCGGAGAAGCAGCCTGACTTCGAATCTGCGTGCGGAGGTTCGACTCCTCCCGGGGCCATACGCGCCCTCATGGTTACGCGGAACCCGCATGGTTGCGTGAGTCATTCGTGCCAGAGAGGCCGGAAATGCCGTGGCGTGCGTACCCCGGTGCGTACCTCGCTCGCGCACCCGCTTTCGTAGTGGCAGGTCATCGAAAATGGAACGGTGCCCAAGCCGCAGCGGAGTGAAAGCCACGTGTCCGGCTTTGTCGACGAGCACCGACGCGACCCCTTCGACGCTATCTGCTACCTCCCGGTCTTCAATCTGACCGTCCAAGAGGAAACCGAGGTTCTGGGGCTTCGGTTGTTGAATCCATCCGACCCGCGCATTCCACAGAGCCCATCGCCTCATGCGCTTGACGAGCTCGAGCCGGGCGCCGGCTCGGTAGCCGCGGTAGATGCCCGCGGGACGAGTTACAGCCGGATGGCGGAGAGGTCAAAGGAGACTGCGTCGCACAAGCTTCGCCTCCTTCGAGTCGCCCTTTGGGAGCGCATCAGCGTCGAGCAGCTTCGCTTCCGTCTCGGTCGCGCTCACACCTTCGAAGGGGAGAAGGCATTCGGCTGGAGGCGAAGCGAGGAGGCGGCCTATGACTTGGGGCTCACCGAAGAACTGGTCCAGTTGGCTACCCAGCAACCGTTCGCGGACCTCCGTTCACCGCCCCGCACCGACGTTGAGAAGAAGGCAGATTTAGCGCTCCGGTGGATGGAGC
>DASQXE010000179.1:0-3719 GCA_035639875.1 Gaiellaceae bacterium
GAGCGCGGCCTCGAGCTACGCGAGCGGGGCGCCAAGGACGCGAAGGTCTACCGCGTCCACAACAAGCTCGGCGAGCCCTGTTACGTCTGCGGCACGCCCATCGCCCGCGTCGACTTCGAGGAGCACACGATCTACTACTGCCCGGAGTGCCAAACGGGCGGGCGCGTGCTCAAGGACCGGCGGCTCTCACGTCTCCTGCGGTAGACCCCTGACCGCATAGAGCCTCCACTCGCCCGGGATGCCCTTCAGCTCGTGCGAGCCGCGGTCCTCGAACCCGATCTCCGAGCCCGCGACGAGGTCCTTGACCGTGCTCGAGACGAGCACTTCCTTCGGCTGAGCGAGGGAGGCAACACGCGCTCCCGTGTGCACGGCGATCCCGGCGACCTTGCCATTCGCGACCTCGCACTCGCCAGTGTGCAGCCCTGCACGCACGTCGAGCCCGAGCTCCGGCACCGACTCGACGATCGCGCAGGCGCAGCGGATCGCCCTCGCCGGGCCGTCGAAGCTGGCGAAGAATCCGTCCCCCGCCGTATCGACCTCGACTCCCCGGAAACGAGCGAGTTGACGGCGCACGAGCTCGTGGTGTTGTTCCAGGAGCTCGCGCCAAGCTTTGTCGCCGAGCGATGCGGCCTTCTCGCTCGAGCCGACGATGTCGGTGAAGAGCACCGTTGCGAGGACGCGATCAGGCTCGATCTCCACTGCCTTGCCCCCGACCACGTCGGCGAGAAATCGCTCCAACTCGGCGAAAACCTGTTCCTGGTCGCCGCGCTGAGGCATGAAGTCCGTGCCGGGCAACTCGACGAAGCGCGCACCCGCGATGCGCTCGGCAAGGTAGCGGCCGCTTCGCACATCCCACGCGCGTTCTTCTTTCCGGTGCATGACTATGGTCGGAACGCGAATCAAGGGCAGGACGTCGCACACGTCGACGTCCATGTTCATCCGGATGTACCCCGCTGCGGAGCCGGGGCTCACGCTGAGGCGTAGCTCACGCAGGGCGCTCGGCAGTTCGGCCTCGGTGATTTCAGGATTCCACATTCTCAGCATCTTGTTCATGAATTCCGTCTCGCCCCAGTGACGCTCGAACTGGTCGGCTTGGGATTCCTGCTCGGCGCGCGTCGGCAGCCAGGGGAGCTCCGGATTTCTCACGAAGCGGGGCGAGGAGTTGAACAGGACGAGAGCTGCTGTTCGCTCCGGATAGGTCGCGGCAAAGAGGACGCACAGCGGTCCGGAGTCTCCGAGGCCGAAAACCGCCGCGCGCTCGGACCCGACCGCATCCAGCACGGCGCGAATGTCGTCCATTCGGGTCTCGAGTGGGGGCACGCCCGAGATGCGATCGGACATGCCGACTCCGCGCTGGTTGAACAGGATCAGCCGGCAGATCGAGGCGAGGCGGGTGTAGAACGCGGCGGAGGCCGGCGTCTCCCATTCGAGCTCTAGATGGCTTATCGGAGGAGCGAAGACCAGGTCCAGCGGGCCATCACCCAGCACCTGATACGCGATCGCGACCTCACCCGAACGGGCGTAGCGAGTCTCCGGTACGTCCACGCCCGAGAGTGTCCGTCCTCACATCGGAGGGCGCAAGCACTGCCGTCTCTCCCGGCTCTTGCGCGAGCTCGGACGGTCTGCGAGGCTCGCCGCGATGCGCCGCTCAATGGAACCTTCGCCGCTGGCCATCCTTGGGGGTGCCCTCGCGGTCTGGTCTTGCTTCGTTTCGTGGGAAGACGTTTCAGAGCTCTCGTGGAAGAACGCCTTCAAGGTCCCGCTCAAGTTCCTCTGGGACAAGAACGCGAGCGGAGGCGCGAAGCTCGGCATTCCGCTGGTGGCCGTCGCGGGCGCCGTCGCGGTGGTCTCGCTGTGGCGAGCCCTGCCGGCGGACTTCCTGCGGCGGCTCGGCGGTGTCGCGATTCTCGGGGCGACCGCGCTGGTAGTCGTCCAGCTCGGGCGGCGGTTCGGCTGGGACAACCTGGACAGCAACGTCGGCCTCGGCGAGTGGCTCGCCGGCGCAGGAGGCCTCATCGCGATTCTCGCCCCGCCCGGGCTTTGGCCGCTGAGCCGGCGGCCTCGGGCGGACTACTAGTTACGCGCGGAGCGCGCGCTCGACCAGCTCGGCCGCCTCGCGGACACGCGCGACCTCCTCGGGCGAAAGCCGTTCCAACCGGCGCGCGAAAGCGGAGACCCGCCGCTCGCGGCCCTGCTCCATGACTCGCCTCCCTTTCGCGGTCGCGCTCAGGCGCACGACGCGGCCATCCTCGGGATCCGCAGCGCGGCTCGCATAGCCGTCCTCGACCAGCGACTGGGCGA
This sequence comes from Gaiellaceae bacterium, assembly GCA_035639875.1. Classification (GTDB taxonomy): domain Bacteria; phylum Actinomycetota; class Thermoleophilia; order Gaiellales; family Gaiellaceae; genus JAIBJP01. Next base: position 2,302 of record DASQXE010000179.1, read on the forward strand.
TTCTGGTCATCGTCGCCGGCCGCACCTGCTCGGCGGCTGCGAGCTCGCCGAGGGTGCGCGGGCCGCCGAAGACGAGCACCGAGAGCGCCGAGAGCCGGGCCGCGCTCAGCCCGATGGCCGGATCCTCGCGGCGCACGTGCCGCAGCGCGTGGATCGCCGCGGAATGGAACCGGTCCGCGGCCTCGACGTGCGCGCTTGACTTCCCCGAAGACATTTAGTTAGCCTAACTAAATACCATGTCGGAGTTACTTCAAGCACTCCACAGCGGCGACGACGAACGGGTCGCGGAGCTCATGGCGCAGGGGCCGGAGCTCGACGTCTTCGAAGCCGCCGCGTTCGGCGACGCCGAACGGCTGAACGAGATCCTCGCTGCCGAGCCGGAGAGCGCCAACGCCTACGGCGACGACGGGTTTCAGCCTCTTCCGCTCGCGTGCTTCTACGGCCACGTCGAGGGGGCGCGCGTCCTGCTCGAGCACGGCGCCGATCCGAACACGCTTTCGCGCAACGAGCACATCAAGACGAACGCGCTGCATGCCGCCGCCGCGTCGGAGAACAAGGCGCCCGGGGTGCGCCTCGAGCTCTGCAAGCTGCTGCTCGACAACGGCGCCGATCCGAGCATCCCGCAGGGCGACAGCGATTTCCGAGCAATCGACGCCGCCCGCCAGAGCGGCGACGAAGAGCTCGAACGCCTCTTGAGTTAGACCCTCGCGGGCGCGGCGAGCCAGTCGAGCACGATCGCCCACTCCTCGTCGAGGAAGTGCCCGCCGCCTTCGAGCAGCTCGAAGCGCGCGTTCGGGAGCCGGCTCGCCACGTACTCGCCGTGGCTGTGCGGCGCCAGCACGTCGAGCTCGCCTTGCCAGAGCCGCGTCTCGGATTCGACGTCTTCGAGGTCGAAGCCCCAGGGCTTGGCGAAGGCGAGATCGTCGTCGGCCCAGCCACGTGTGCCCTGACGAACTGCTTCGACGAAGGAGTCGATGAGCACTTCACGCACCTCGGGGCGCGAGAGGATCTCGCGGTCCCGGTCGGGGAGCTCGGAGGAGATTTCCTCCACGACCGCGTGCGGGTCGCGGCGCAGCTCGTCCACGTAGGCCTGCAGGTGCGCCTCGATCGCCTCGCGGCCCTGCACCGCGGCGCCGAACTCCTTGACGTTGATCTCGGCGAGGTCGATGAAGAAGTCGAAGTCGGGCGAGTCGGAAGGCGCGGGCGTAACGAGCGCGCCGACGCGCACGACGCGATCGCCCAGGAGCGCGCCACAGGCGAGCGCGTGCGGCGCCCCACCCGAGCCGCCGACAACGGCGAAGCGCTCGAACCCGAGCTCGTCCGCGATCGCCGCGATGTCCGCCGCGGCGTCGGCGACCGAGCGGCCGAGCCGCGGGTCGGAGCGGCCGTAGCCGGGGCGGTCGTAGGCGACCATCCGC
>DASQXE010000180.1:0-35122 GCA_035639875.1 Gaiellaceae bacterium
AGGAACGCGGCGCGGTCGCGGCGCGCGGTGGACAAGTACGGGACTTCCTGTCGCTCTAGTTCTTGCGCAACCTCCTCGCGCAGCCGCTCGCCGGAGAGGCCGTCGCGTGGAACCGCGAGCAGTGCCGCGTACTCGCGGTCGGCTTCGAGGCCGAAGGCGGCCATGCGGCGCGCCGCTTCGCGGTCGTCCAGACGGTCCTCCTCGAGATCCTCGAGGAGGTCCCCGGCGAGCCTGAGCTCGGCCGCGCTAACTGCCCGCCGCCGCGAGAGCTCGAACGCGAGGGCGGTCTGGCCGTGGTGGAGCACGAGCCGGTCGTACTCGCTGAATTGGCCGGTGGCGCGGGCCGCCTTCAGGGTGGCGAGCTCGCGGCCCGCGACGACGGGAAGCTCGAGTGCGTGGTCGAACGAAAGCCGTCTCCGCGCATGTCTCTCGGCGACCGTCCGGCCCCGCTCGTCGACGAGGGCGAGGCTGCAGTTCAGGTGGTTGCAGACGATGGCGAGCAGCGCCTGCAGCCCTCGGCCCTGGAGGACGGCGTCCGCAAGCCGTTCGTGCACCTCGAGCGCGCGCGTGAGCTGCTCGAGCTGCTCGCTGGCGAGATGCGTCACGGCCGCCTTCGTGATCGCGACGAAGGGGACCTCGTACGGGACGGTCAGAACCGGGAACGCCAGGCGATTCGCTTCCTCAACCACCGGTGCGGGAACCTCGGCGAACCCGAACCCGACGCCGAAGCCGAGGCCCGCAAGACTGTGCCGGGCCAACCGCCGTACGTAGGCCCGCTGCGTGGTCGCGAGCTCGCCGACGCCGAGCCCGGTCGTCAGGAGGAACTCTCCGCCCTCCAGGAAATGGGTCGGATCGGCGAGCTCCGAGACGTGGAGCCAGCTGACCTCGTTTCGAAGGCCGTCGGCCCCGGCCGCAACGGCCAAGTCGAGGTCCGGAAGCTCGGCGATGTCCTGAACGGTCAGCAAGGGGTCTTCGACGCTGCGGCCAAGACGCTACGCGGTTTTGGCCCCTCGGGCAACGCAGATCCGCCGCTCATTGGACCCGGAGTCGAGGCAGGCTAAGGAGAGCCGGCGGGAACCGGCCCCTGGTCCTTGGCGCCCTCGGGCGCCTAGCGGCCCTCGAGGACCTTGCCCGCCTTGGCGATGCCCCGCGCGATCATGTACGCGGCGGCGAGGAAGACCGAGGCGGTGACGAAGTCGGGCCAGTCGACCCGGTCCGAGGCGAGCGTGATGATGAAGACGATGACCCAGACGAGCACGAAGACGATCAACTCGCCGTTCAGGCTGGGCAGCGCCGGCATCCCGTAGTAGGGCTGGCCGTAGGACTGAGTCGGTGGCGGCGGGGTCTGCTGCGTCGACATGGTGTGCGTAGTACCGCACGGGGCCGTCGATTCCTCCGCGTAGGATTGAGTGACTCCTTGCACCTGTTCCACTACCACCTCGTGACGAGCAAGGTCCGGCTCCTCGAGGGGCGCTACTTGGGCAAGCTCGGATTCGAGCTGATCGGCCGCTACGGCTGGCGAGGCGAGAGCTCGCAGTGGTTCGAGCCGGGAACACCCTGGGAGGAACTCGACGCCATGGGCTTCCGTTTGCGGCTAGTCGAGCTCGGCCGGGGAGCCGTCAACATCGTTCTCCAGCCCGGCCATTGGGACGTACCGCGCGTCGACCACCTCGGGATCGCGCTCGACGAGGACGAGTACGAGGCCGTCATCGATCGGGCCGCCGACCTCGGGCTCAAGATCCAGGACCACCCCGGCAAGCGCACCTTCGTGACCACCGAGGCCGGTTATCGCCTCGAGGTGCACCCTCCGCGCGACTGGATCGAAGACGCGCTCGCGCAGGCGGACGAGCTCCAGCTGGCAGAGATCCACCTGCGCGCCAACGACCCCGAGGAGAAGGCGGTCGCGCTGGCGGAGATCCTCCAGGTGGAGCGCTCGGATGCGGACGTCAGCGTCGGCGACTCACTCGTCCGCTTTCTCCCGGACGGGCCCGAGGGACGGCCCGAGCTCGTCGCCGAGGTGCTCGGGTGAGCTCTTATGAGGCAGCCGGGGTCTCTTTGGGGAAGGCGGAGGAGATCGTCGAGCGGCTGCGGGCGGCGGTCGACTCCACGGGCGGCTCGATCGGCGCGTTCGCCGGTCTCTATCCGCTCGATGACGAGCGCTTGCTCGCGGCGACGACCGACGGTGTCGGTACGAAGCTCATGCTCTCGCGGCGCGCGGGCCGTCTCTTCGACGCGGGCCGTGACCTCGCGGCTCACTGCATCGACGACATCCTCACCACTGGTGCCGAACCGCTCTTCTTTCTGGACTACGTCGCCGCGGGGAATCTCGACCTGGGCGAGGTGGCCGAGCTCGTGGAGGGCGCGGCGGCCGTGTGCCGGGAAGCCGGCTGCGCCATCCTCGGGGGCGAGACCGCCGAGCTCCCGGGTGTCTATCGCGAGGGGGAGCTGGACTTCGCGGGGACGTGCGTCGGACTCGTCCGCCGCGCCGACCTGATCGACGGCTCGCGTTGTGAGCCCGGCGACGTCGTGCTCGGACTTCCGTCCTCCGGCCTGCACACGAACGGCTTCACGCTCGTCCGCCGATTGGTGGGCACGGGCGACTTCGAGGCCGACCTCTTGCTCGCCCCTCATCGCCTCTACCTGGCCGACGTGCGGGAGCTGCGGACCCGCGCCGACGTCAAGGCCTTCGCACACGTGACCGGCGGCGGAATCCTCGGCAACCTGGCGCGCGTTCTTCCAGCGGGCGTCGGCGTGGAGATCGAGTGGGATGCGTGGGAGCGGCCCCCGGTCTACGACTGGCTCAGCGCCCGCGGCGTCCCCGAGGACGAACAGAGGCGCGTGTTCAACCTCGGCGTCGGCATGTGCGCGGTCGTTCCTCTGGACGATGCGGGCGCGGGAACCGTGATCGGCAGGCTGGTTTGATCGGCGTCCTCGTCTCCGGTACCGGCACGAACCTGCAAGCCCTGATCGACGCGGGGCTTCCGATCGTCGCCGTCGCATCGAACAAGCCCGGAGTCCAAGCGCTCGAGCGAGCCGGGCGGGCGGGGATTCCGACCGCCGTCTTCGAGCTGGAGCACTACGGGACGCGCGAGGAGCGAGACCTGGCAATGGCCGACTGGCTCGCGGACGAGGGCGTGGAGGTCGTTGTCTGCGCAGGCTACATGCAGCTGTTGACCCCGCCCTTCCTCGAGCGCTTCCGGGCCATCAACGTTCATCCGTCGCTCCTGCCCGCATTCCCCGGCATCGATGCCGTCGGCCAGGCGCTCGCGGCGGGCGCGACTGAAACGGGCGTCACGGTCCACTTCCTCGACGAAGGAATCGACAGCGGGCCCGTGATCCTGCAAGAGCCCGTCGTGATCGAGCCCGATGACACGGCCGAGACGCTGTACGAGCGCATCCGCGCCGTGGAGCACAGGCTTTTGCCCGAGGCCGTGCGGCTCTATCTGGCCGGCGTTCTAAGGTCCTGAGCTCATGGTGCGGCGGGCGCTGATCTCGGTCTTCGACAAGACCGGGCTCGACGAGTTCGCCGCGGGCCTCGTCGAGCTCGGCGTCGACCTTGTGGGCAGCGGGGGTACCGCCGCCTACATCGCGGAGCTGGGCCTGCCGGTGACGCCGGTGGACGAGCTCACGGACGTCCCGGAGCTCCTAGGCGGCCGGGTCAAGACGCTCCACCCGCGGATTCACGCCGCCATCCTCGCCCGGCGAGACTCGCGCGAAGACATGGCGACCCTGGCGGACGAGCGAATCGAGCCGTTCGATCTCGTCTGCGTCAACCTCTATCCCTTCGCCCACGTCGCCGGCCGTAAGGACGTACGCGAGGAGGAGGCCGTCGAGATGATCGACATCGGCGGCCCGGCGATGCTGCGCGCGGCGGCGAAGAACTTCGTTCACGTCGCGCCGGTTTGCTCCCTCGCGCGCTACGGGCCGATCCTCGATGAGCTCCGGCTGGACCACGACCTGAGCGCCGAAACGAGGCGGGAGCTCGCGACCGAGGCGTTCTCGCACACGGCTGCCTACGAAGCGTCGATCGCGTCTTGGTTCTCCGACCGCGAAACCTTCCCAGCCCGGCTCATCCTCTCGCTCGAGAAGGAACGCGACCTGGCGTACGGGGAGAATCCCCACCAGCGCGCCGCCTATTACCCCGAGGTCGGAGTTCGCCGCCATCTACTCTCGCGCGTCGAGCAGCTCTCGGGCAAGGAGCTCTCCTTCAACAACCTGAGCGACCTCGACGCCGCACGGGCGGTGCTGCGCGAGTTCGAGCTGCCGGCCTGCGTGCTTGTCAAGCACGCGAATCCATGCGGAGTCGGCGTCGCCGGCGCGCTCGAGGAGGCGTACGCCAAGGCTCATACGTCGGATCCCGTCTCGGCGTACGGAGGTGTCGTCGCGGTCAACCGGCGCATCGACCCGCCGCTCGCAACCCGACTCGCCGAGAACTTCGTGGAGGTTCTCATCGCGCCGGAGTACACGGCCGATGCCGTCGAGATCCTCAAACGGAAGGAGGGCACGCGGATCCTCGAGGACCGTGAGCGGCGCCGCGCCGCACTGGGCGAACGCGATTATCGCCGCGTCCTCGGTGGCCTGCTCGTCCAGGACGCGGACGCCGAGATCGACGACCGGGAGATCATGGAGGTCGTCGCCGGACAGGCACCCGACGAGTCGGGGTGGGGCGATCTCCTCTTCGCGTGGCGAGTGTGCAAGCACGTCCTCTCGAACGCGATCGTCGTGGCCAAGGACTTGCAGACGATCGGGGTCGGGGCCGGGCAGATGAGCCGCGTCGACGCAGTCCGGATCGCGCTGGAGAAGGCGCAAGAACATGGGCACTCCTTGGCAGGAGCCGTGCTCGCGTCAGACGCCTTCTTTCCCTTCCCCGACGGGCCCCAGCTCGCACTCGAAGCGGGAGTACGCGTGATCGTCCAGCCGGGCGGCTCGAAGCGGGATGAAGACGTGATCGCCGCCGTCGAGAACTTGGGCGCCACGATGGTGTTTACTCGCCGCAGGCATTTCCGGCACTGACGTGATCGCAACTTCGCCCACTATCCGGCGCCCGATCTGGCTCGTGGCCCCGCTGACGGCCTTCGCGCTCGTGGCCCTCACCGTCGGCCTGCTGGCGCGTGAGCGGTTCGATCCGAACAAGGGCTACTTCCACCTCTTCTTCAGTGACACGCTGCATCTCAAAGCGTGGTTCGCCACGGCGGCGGTCGTCCTCGGCGTCTGGCAGCTCTTCAGCGCCGCCTGGATCTTCCGCAAGCTCCCCTGGCCACGACCGCCATGGATGCCGACGCTTCATCGCTGGACAGGGCGGCTGGCCTTCGCGTGCACGCTTCCTGTGGCCTACCACTGCGTCTTCAAGCTCGGGTTCCAGCACCCGACGGCGCGGGTCTTGGCCCACTCGCTCCTCGGATGCAGCTTCTATGGCGCCTTCGCCGCGAAGGTGCTCATAGTGCGCCTGCACCGTTTCCCCGTATGGGTGCTCCCCGCGACGGGCGGGCTGCTCTTCGCCGTCCTCGTGTCGGTCTGGTACACGAGCGCCGTCTGGCTCTTCCGCCTCGTCGGCGTGGGCATCTAACGGCTTCGCGGTGACGCCGTATCGTTAGGGAAGATGCGGCGCGACTATCCCACCGTCCTCGACCTGATCGGCGGCACGCCGCTCGTCCGGCTCCAGCGGCTGGGCCGATCCGACGGTCCGTGCCTCCTCGCCAAGCTCGAGTACATGAACCCGGGCGGAAGCGTGAAGGACCGGATCGGCCTGCGCATGATCGAGCGCGCGGTCGAGGACGGGAAGCTGAAACCCGGTGGCACAATCGTGGAGCCGACAAGCGGAAACACCGGCGTGGGCCTGGCGATCGCGGCGGCGATCAAGGGGTACCGCTGCATCTTCGTCATGCCGGACAAGATCGCCCAGGAAAAGATCTCCCTCCTGCGCGCGTTCGGCGCCGAGGTTGTCATCTGTCCCACGGCCGTCGCCCCCGAATCTCCCGAGAGCTACTACTCCGTCTCCGCCCGCCTCGCCGAGGAGATCCCCGGCGCGTACAAGCCGGATCAGTACTCGAATCCGGCCAACCCGGAGGCCCATTACGATACGACCGGCCCGGAGATCTGGGACCAGACCGGCGGCGACCTCGACGCGCTCGTGCTCACGGTCGGTACCGGCGGCACGATCTCGGGCGCGGCCAGGTTCCTCAAGGAGCAGAAACCGGAGCTCCTCGTCGTGGGAGCCGATCCGGAAGGCTCGATCTACTCCTCGGAGACCGTGCATCCCTATCTCGTCGAGGGAATCGGCGAGGACTTCTGGCCGGAGACCTACGACCCGGCATTCGTGGACGAGTACGTGACCGTGTCGGACCGCGATTCCTTCGTGACGGCGCGGCGGCTCGCACGCGAGGAGGGTCTCCTCGTCGGCGGCTCCGGCGGAACGGCCGTCTGGGCCATGCTGCAGGTGGCGGAGCGGTTCGGAGTCGAGGCGACGGTCGTCACGCTCATTCCCGACGGCGGCCGAGGCTACTTGTCCAAGTTCTACGACGACAACTGGCTCCGTGAGTACGGCCTCGTCGAGCGCCGCGCTCCGGCGCCAACGATCCAGGAGGTTCTCGCATTCAAGGGCCGAGTCGACACCGACGCCCCCCGGCTCATCTCCGTCGAATCGCACCGCAAGGTCGGCGAGGCGGTCGACCTCATGCACCGGTACGGCATTTCGCAGCTCCCGGTCGTTCGCCACGAGCCAGCCGAGTCGCTGGCAGACGTGATCGGCTCGATCCAGGAACGCGGCCTGCTCGACCGGGTGCTCCGCAACCCGGACACGCTCAACGAGGAGGTCGCCGCCGCCATGGACCCGCCTCTCCGCGCCGTCGAGCTGCGCGAGTCCGTCGACACGATCTTCTCCGATCTCGAGGCGGGGAACTCCGCGGTCATCGTCGCCGCCGCCGGTCGGCCGGTCGGCGTGCTGAGCCGCGCCGATCTCCTCGAGTACCTGGCGCACAACCCGTCCCGCAACGGCGCCTAACGTCTCGCTCGGCCATGTCCTGGTGCCTGGCACGAGGACACGTCCCGTTGGGACGCCCGCGGTGTCGGACACCCTCGGCGCACACCCGCATCGTTCCTTCGCAGATCGGCTCGTTCAGCCATGGCCCGGTGCCTGGCACCGGGCCATGGCTCTTTTGGGCGGGCGTACACTGAGTCCGTGGACTTCGAGACGCGCGCGATCCACGAGGGCCAGGACCCGGACCCGGCCACTGGAGCGATAACGACTCCGATCTACCAGACCTCGACGTACGTCCAAGAGGAGGTCGGGAAGCACAAGGGCTATGACTACTCGCGCGCCGGCAACCCGACGCGGACCGCCCTCGAGACATGCCTCGCGTCGCTCGAGAGCGCCGACCACGGCGTCGCCTTCTCGTCCGGCCTCGGCGGCGTGACGACGCTCATGCACCTCGTGTCGCCGGGCGAGCGCGTGGTCTCGGTCAACGACGTGTACGGCGGCGTCTACCGAATGTTCTCGCAGGTGTACGAGCCGAAGGGGTACGGCTTCACATTCCTGTCAGCCGAGGAGATTGGTGCGGGTCTCGCCGACCATCTCGACGAGGACACGCGCATCGTCTGGCTCGAGACGCCGACGAACCCGCTCCTCAACGTCATCGATATCCGCGCCGCCGCCGAGGCGGCGCACGCAGCCGGTGCCATGGTCGTGGTCGACAACACCTTCGCCACCCCGTACCTCCAACGGCCGCTCGAGCTCGGTGCCGACGTCGCCGTCCACTCGACGACGAAATACCTCGGCGGACACTCGGACGTCATCGGCGGCTTCGTGGCCACCAACGATCCGACGATCGCCGAGCGCTTACGCTTCCTCCAGAAGTCGCTCGGTGCCGTTCCCGGCCCCTTCGACTGCTGGCTCGTGTTGCGGGGACTGAAGACGCTTGCCGTTCGCATGGAGCGGCATTGCGCGAACGCGGGCCGCATCGCGGAGTGGCTCGACCAGCATGACGCCGTGGAGCGCGTCCTCTACCCGGGGCTACCGAACCATCCGGGTCACGCCGTGGCGGCCCGGCAGATGAAGGACTTCGGCGGCATGATCTCGATCCTCGCCGCCTCCGAGGAGGATGCGATCCGCCTCGTCGCCGAGACGAAGGTCTGGAAGCTCGCGGAGAGTCTTGGCGGGGTCGAAAGTCTCATCGAGCAGCCGGCGCGGATGACGCACGCCTCAACCGCGGACGCGCCGTTCGCCGTGCCTGGAAATCTCGTGCGACTCTCGGTCGGGATCGAGTCAGTCGACGACTTGGTCGCCGACCTCGAGCAGGCGATCGCGCGCGCGTCGCGTACTGCGACTAGGTCGGCCCCGTGACCGCACGCGTCTGACTGAACGTGGACGCGTTGGCGCCAAGGTTTTCTAGCGTGTTCTCGTAGGCCACTTCGTAGTCGGCGACCATGCGCTCCTTCGAGAAACGCTCCTCGACATAGCGCCGGCACTCGAGCGGATCGATCGCGTCCGCCTCGGCAATCGCCGCGGCCATCTCCGTGTGCTCGTCGACGACGATGCCCGTCCGGCCGTGCTCGATGACCTCCGGAACAGCCCCCCATCGCGTTGCGATCACCGGCGTCCCACAGGCCATCGACTCGATCATGACCAGACCGAACGGCTCCTCCCACTTGATCGGGAAGAGCGTTACCCGCGCGTTCTGCAGGAGGTCCACCTTCTCCTGGTGCGTGACCTCTCCGAGAAACTCGATCCGGTCGCTCAGGCGAGGGCGGACCGCCACGTCGAAGTACTCCTCCTCGAGACGCTCGCGGACCTTGCCGGCCATTTTCAGCGGCAGGCCCGCCTGCTCCGCGACCTCGATCGCGCGGTGCGCGCCTTTGTCGGGACTCATCCGGCCGAGGAACAGGAGGTAGTCGCCCCGATGCGGATGGACGGGGTATGCGCCAAGGTCGAGCGCGTTAGGGCAGTTCGCTATCCACGGCAGGTCGGGAGCGGGGGCGCGTTGGTTCATCGAGAGCGAGATCAGGCGCGACCGCGGCGCAACCTCCGTGGCAAGCCGGTAGGCCTCGGCGGCACGGCTGTCGAGCGGTCCATGGACGGTGTGGGCGACGGGCGTCCGGATCGCGCCGGCCAGAGCCACGGCCAGCACGCCGGAGTGGTCGTTGACGATCTCGAAAACGTCTGCGCGCTTGTAGCAGGCGAGAGCGTGGTACAGCTCGTACTCAGTGCGTCCGATGAACTCCGACGGCGACTCCGGGAACACGGCCGCCAGCTTGGCGGTCGTCTGCGATTCCCCGGAGGCAAAGAGCGTCACGTCGTGCCCGCGCTCGACGAGCCCGTCGGCGAGCAGGGCCACGATCCACTCGATCCCTCCGTACCGGGACGGAGGCACCGGGAACCAAACGGGACTGAGGATTGCGATCTTCACGCTTCCTCCACGCCCACTTGTCCTTCCTCCAAGCGCACGTCCCACACCTTGTCGAACGCGCGCACGCCGGCGAGCCTGAGCGAGCCTGCCCAGGAGGGCAGTTCCGGCGGTGCAATCGTTGCCAGGACGTGGCGGCGGTGGTTCGGCTCCAGGCCGAGAAGGAGCTGGAGGAGAAGGACCGGCGTTCCCGCGGCCCACGCCTGCGGCCGCGCCGCAGTGGGATAGGCGATCGGAAACGGAGTGTCGGGCCGCGAAAAGCCGGCGAACACCTCCGGCAGCTGCCAGCGGAAATGGGCGCCGGCGTTGAACATCCGTCGGACGATCCGGTGCGCCTCCGGCCAGCGTGCCGCTTTCGCGAGACCCCACGCGATGAGCGAATTGTCGTGAGGCCAGACGGTGCCGTTGTGGTACGAGAGCGGGTTGAAGCCGGCATCGGCCGACGACATCGTTCGCACACCCCACCCCGACCAGAGGTCCTCGCCCATCAGCTGGTCGACGACGGCGTCGATGCGCTCCGGAGGGACGATCCCGCTCCACAGAAGGTGGCCCATGTTCGACGTCAGCGAGTCGACGCGGTTCTTGTCCCCGTCGAGCGCGAGCGCGTAGAAGCCCCCGCGCTCCTCGCACCAGAACGCTTCGTCGAAGCGCACGCGCAGCTCGTCCGCATCCCGGTCCAGTCGGTCGCCCAGCTCTCGTTCCCGCCAGACCTCGCGCGCCAGCTCGGCGCACCGCCGCTTCGCGTCGTAGACGTACCCCTGCACCTCGCAGGGGGCGATCGGCGCCTCGGCAACGCGCCCGTCGTGGAAGAGCTGCGAGTTGGCCGAGTCCTTCCAAGACTGGTTGACGAGCCCGCGCGGCGATCGGCGACGGTACTCGACCAGCCCGTCGCCGTCGAGGTCGCCGTGCTCGTCGATCCACGCGAGCGCGCGCATCGCGGGCTCTTTCAACTCGCGGACGAGGGCGGCATCGTCGGTCCAGCGCCAAACCTCGGAAAGGAGGACGAGGTAGAGCGGTGTCGCGTCGACCGTCCCGTAGTAACGCGGGAACCACGCGTGCGCCGCCTTGCCGTGCCGGACCTCGTGGACGATCTTGCCGGGCTCGGCGTCGGTTTCTGGGTCGTCCTCGTGAGCCTGGAGCTCCGCGAGCACGCGCAGGGCGTTGTGCGCGAGCTCCGGCCCGAACAAGAGCGTCTGCAGGCACGTGATCAGCGTGTCACGGCCGAACACGGTCATGAACCACGGCATCCCGGCGGCGGGGAGCTGACCCGGGAGGCGCGGATCCTCGTCCATGCGCAGCGACGCGAGATCGGCGACCGACTGGTTGAAGGAGTGGGAGAGCTGCTCCCAGGACGCACGAACCTGAGGAACCCGGAGATGCCAGGCAGACAGCGATTCGCGCACACGCGTGAGCTCGTCGCCGAACGTCCGCTCGGCGCGCTCGGGCGCGGTGCGGAGGCCGTCGGCGGCGAGGATCACGTCGACGCGCAGGCGCCATTTCTCGCGCGGCTCGAGCGCAACGTGGTAGCGAACCGTACCTCCCTCGACCTCTCCGGCCTCCGAAAGCAGGACCTGGGTCAGGCACGCGGAGTCGTCCGCCAGCAGGAACTCATGATTCTGCGGCTCGTACGTCGGCGGGACGAGGCTCGGGACCGGCGGCGCGTGCTCGCGGTCGCCGAGCGCGAAGTCGTACGCCTTGACCGTGAAGATGTCTGCAAAGTCGGTTCCGATCTCGAGCGCGAGGTCGAACTCGACGCGGCGCGGCGCGTGGTTTTGCACGACGATGTGCTCCTGCATCCCGTCCCCGATGAAGCGGTCGCGGCCGATCGAGAGCTCGTCCGGGCCGAGACCGCCAACGACGGGGTTCCGCAGGTAGAACGCCGCCGAAAAGTACTCGACCTTGTCCGAGGAGAGCTGGAGCGGGCTGGCGCCGTTGATGGTGAGGACCCAGCGTGACAGGAAGCGCGTGTCGCTGGCGAAGAGGCCCATGACCGGATCCGTGATGTCTCCGCGGTCGTCCGAGACGCAGAAGGTCGAGCCCTCGAGAATCGTCAGCGCCAAGGTCTAGTGGCGGACGATCTGGTCCTGACTCGCCTGCTGAAGCGGTTTGACGACGATCTCGTCCACGTTCATGTGCGGCGGACGCGTCACGACCCAGAGAATGCAATCAGCAACGTCGGCGGGCGTGAGGTAGTCGACGCCGCGGTAGACGGCTTCCTTCTTGTCGCGATCCCCACGGAAGCGCACGTCTGAGAACTCGGTGTCCCCGACCATGCCGGGATCGACGGTCGAGACGCGGATCCGGCCGACGAGCTCCTTGCGCATAACGTACGTGAGCGCTCGCACGGCGTACTTGGAGCCCACGTACATGCCGCCCTGCGCGTAGGCCTCGCGCCCGGCCCAAGAGCCGAGGTTGACGACGTGGCCGCGTCCGTCCTCCATGTGCGGAAGGCAGAGCCGGGTCATCCGCACGAGGCCGAGCACGTTTGTCTCCAGCATGAGCCGGTCGTCCTCGTCGCTTCCCTCCTCAATCGCCGCCCTGCCGAGCGCGAGGCCCGCGTTGTTTATGACGATGTCGAGCCGCCCGAGGCGGCTCGCCATCGTGGCAACGAATTCCCCGCAGCCGGCTGCGTCGGTGACGTCCAGCGCCATAAGCTCGTGCCCGTCTCCAGGAAGCCCGGCGACGAGCGCCTTGAGCCTATTGACCCGGCGCGCGCCGAGGGCGACGCGCGCGCCCGCGCCCGCGAGAGCGCGCGCCGTCGCCGCGCCGATTCCGCTGGAGGCGCCCGTGACGACGGCGGTGTAGCCCTCGAGCTCTGGCACGGCCGGAGCTTATCTTCGGCGCGGCAGCCGACCCATGAGGGTTTCGAAACCCGATCAAACCTGGAGGGTTGAAACTGAACTTAGAGGGGATAGCCGTCACATGGCAGTCGCCGTCCACGGCACGTCGAGCAACTATCTCCAGCGCGCGCCAAGCCCGAGCGGCCTTGCCGACGTCGTCGATCTGATCCTGGACAAGGGTCTCGTCATCGACGCGTACGTCCGCGTCGCGGTCATCGGTATCGAGCTCGTGACAATCGACGCGCGCGTCGTGGTTGCGAGCGTGGACACCTATCTTCGCTTCGCCGAGGCGGTCAACCGACTCGACCTCACTCAGACGGAGCTCGCCGGCCTGCCAGAACTCCAGGAGGAGGGCGCCAAGAAGGAAACCGAAGGCGCGATCGAGGGCGCCGAGGAGAAGCTGAAGCCTGACAGCTCGGCACTTCGGTCCGCGGCCAAGGGCGTCGCTGCGGCGGCAGCCGCCGGCGCTGCTGCGGTCGCTGCGCGCGAGGTGGCTTCACGCCTCTCTTCCGATTCCGGCGACGACGGGAAGAAAGGCGGCTGACGCGGCATGGGCGATGAACGTGTCAAGAGCAACGAGCAGAAGCAAGAGGGCGCGGAGAAGGGTTTCCTCGCGACGGTGGCAGGCAAGGCGATCGAGCCCGTCGCCGCCGGTGTTGCGACTGCGGGCGCCGCTTACGTCACGAGGAAATCGGCGGAAATTTGGCGGAAGACGATCGCTCCGAAGATTCACGAGCAGGGCGGGCCGCGCGCGACGGCCGAAGGCGCGTTCAGGACGGTCTCGGCGACGGTCCGCGAGCAGGCGTCCGCAGTGCGCTCCGCGCTCGGCGAGAAGGTCGGTGACATCCGCGAGCGGGGTGGCGACGGCCGCCTCGCCGCCTTCCAACAGAAGCCGCCGGCCCGGCGGGACGAGGAGCGCAGCGAGAGGCAGCGCCGCCGGACCGAGCGCGAGCGAGCGCTGAAGCGGTTAGGGTCGAGCTAAGGAGACGAGATGGCCATTGCCACGCACGGCACCTCGAGCAACTACCTCCAGCGGGCGCCCAGCCCGAGCGGTCTTGCCGATGTCGTCGATCTGATCCTGGACAAGGGTCTCGTCATCGACGCCTACGTCCGGGTCGCCGTCATCGGCATCGAGCTGATCACGATCGACGCGCGCATCGTGGTCGCAAGCGTCGATACCTACCTTCGCTTCGCGGAGGCGGTCAACCGTCTCGATCTCACGCAGACGGAAGCCGCAGGCCTCAAGGAGCTCCGCGGAGACAGCGACGGCGGCAACGGCGAGGGCAAGGGCAAGGGAATGCTCGAAGGCGCCAAGGAAGCGTTTTCGGGCGGGAAGCAAAAAGAACGCGCCCGGCGGTAGGCCATGGCCGTCGATGAGCCCCCCACGGCGACTGCCGAACCGCGGACGAAAGCGGCGGTCTACTGCTACGGCGTGGTCGCAGCGACCGCAGACGAGCCGGCGAGCGTCGGCGTCGCCGAGGCCCACGTCGAACTCGTGCGCTGCCAGGATCTCGCCGCACTCACAAGCGGCGTCGAGTCGACACGGGTGCGGGCGCGCCGGCGCGACCTCCTGCGCCATTCCGAGGTGCTGGCGCAGGCCGTCGAACGAACGACCGTACTTCCGTTCCGCTTCGGGACGGTCTTCGCCAGCGGAGATGCCCTCATCGACGATTTCCTCGCGCCGCGGCACGACGAGCTCGTGCGCCTCTTGCGCCAATTCGAGGATTGCGTCGAGCTGAACGTCAAAGCCTTCTATCGCGAGGATGTCGTTCTCGCGGAGATCGTCGAACAGGACCCGCGGGTCGCGCGTCTGCGCGAAGCGACGCAGTCCGCCCCACCCGCGGCCACCTATCCGCTGCGCGTCGAGCTCGGCGAGCGCGTCGCGGGCGCACTCGCGCGTCGCACACGGCACGACGCCGACGAGCTCTTGCGCGTCTTGCGCCCACTTGCGCTCGAGGGCGAGATCGACCCCCAGCCGCTCGAGCACCAAGTTCTGCGGGCGTCGTTCCTCGTCGCGCGCAAACGCCTACGAGCGTTCGACAAGGCGATGGACGAGCTTGCGCGGAAGCACGCTCCCCAGATCCAGTTCAAGTACATCGGGCCGCTCGCGCCACACAGCTTCGTCAACCTCGTGCCTGGGGAGCACCGATGAGCCGCTCCCGGAGTTCGCAATGGGCTTGCTGACCGGTCTCTTGACGCTTCCGCTCGCCCCGCTGCGCGGCACGATCTGGCTCGCTGAGCAGCTTGCGGCCGAGGCCGAGCGGGAAATGGACGAAGAAGCCGCCGTGCGCCGAGCGCTCGCTGAGGCAGAGAGACAATTCGAGACCGGCGTCCTGAGCCTCGTCGACTACGAGCGGATCGAAGATGAGCTCCTCGAGCGGCTCGAGAGGGCCCGCGCGGCGAAGGAGGCGACGTAATGGCCGACCGCGAAGAGGCGAAACGAAACCGCACGGAGGCGCGGGAGCGCAGGCGCAAGGCGGGCCAGAAGGCAAACGAGGAGGAGACGCAGTCCTCGGATACGCCAGCGGCTCCGACGCGCGAGCAGGCGATCGAGGAGGTCAAGCACGCAGCCAAGGTGGCCGCGGCGAGCGCCGCAGTCGGGGCAGCCGTCGCGGCCGCGCGCGCGCTGGCAACCCGAGACGGGGAGAGCGAGGCGCACGTTCAAGATCGACGGTCCGAAGAACCCGTCGCAGAGGTCCCGGCAGACGCCTCGGAGCCGGACGCGGAGTCGACGGCTGCGCAGTCCGAGCCCGAGGCGCAGCCGCAGGCAGAGGCCGGGGAGAGCCGCGATGCGCTGGAGACGGCTGACCGCGACGAAGGCCCGAGCGCCCGCGCGGAGAGCGACCGGCCTTCGGCCGGCGACATCGAGAACGAGCCGAAGGCGGACGAGAAGCCGCTAATGGGCGCCCCGCCAGAGACCGCGCGCTCGGCGGTCGCGCGGGCAAAAGAACAGCTCGAGTCGCTCCTCGGTCGAACGCCCGAATCCGTCTCCTCGCTCGAGCGAAGGCGCGACGGTTGGCTCGTAACTCTCGAGGTCGTCGAGGTGGCGCGCATTCCGGAGTCGACGGACGTGCTCGCCTCGTACGAAATGGAGTTGGACGGTGACGGAAACCTGCGCCGTTACGGCCGCGTTCGCCGGTATCGCCGCTCGCAGGCCGACAACGGAGACGGCTCGTGAGCTCGCGCGAGCTCGAGACTTTCAGGTCAGGCCAGCCGGCCCAGCTGGCGGACGTGCTCGAACGGGTGCTCGACAAGGGGATCGTCATCGCGGGCGACATCCAGATCAACGTCCTCGACATCGAGCTTCTGACGGTGAAGCTCCGCCTGCTCATCGCGTCGGCAGACAAGGCGCGCGAAATGGGCATCGACTGGTGGCAGGGAGATCCCTTCCTGTCCCGGCGCGACGGGAACGCGCTCGAGGACCGGCTGCGCCGGCTGGAGCAGGCCGCCGGGCTGCCGACGTCCGAGGAGCGCTGACGCTCATGGGCTCGGCGACCGGACGCGCGCCGGTCGGTCAGAACGGCCTCGGCTGGTACGTGTACGGCGTCGTGGACGCGGGTGAGGCGCAGCGCGAGCTGGCACCCCCCACGTCCGTCGAGCCTGCGCACCGCGTCACGCTCGTGCGTGAGGGGACGCTCGCGGCCGTCGCGAGCAAGGTTCCCCTCGAAGTCTTCACCGAGGAGGGCCTCCGCGAGACGCTCAGCGATCCGGCCTGGCTCGAGCCGCGCATTCGAGCGCACGAACAAGTCCTCGAGGCGGCGCTTGCGGTGACGTCGGTCGTCCCGTTTCGCTTCTGCACGCTGTTCCGGAGCGACGACGCGCTGCGCGCGTTCCTCGGCGAGCGCAGGAATGAGCTTCGCGAGGCGCTGCGCTCGGTGGAGGGGAAGATCGAAATCGGCGTCAAAGGCTTCCTTTCGGGCGACCGCTTTGCCGAGTCGTTCGCCGAGCGAGACGAAGCCGCCCGCGGACTACGTGAGAGGGCTGCCTCCGCGCAGGGCGGTCGCGCCTACCTCGAGCGCCGCCGGCTGGAGCAGTTGCTCGCCCGGGAGGTGGAGCGGTTCAAGGCGGACGCGGCGCACGACATTCACAACCGCCTGCTCGCCTCCGCGAACCACGGCGTGTTGAACCCGACCCAATCGAGGGAAGTGAGCGGGCGCGAGGACGAGATGTTCATGAACGCCGCGTACCTCGTCGACCGAGGCCAGGCCTTCGAACCCGAGGTGGAGGCACTCGCCTCGGAATACCAAGAGCGGGGAGTGACGCTCGAACGCACGGGACCGTGGCCGCCGTACAACTTCGTCCCGCGGGCACTGGTTGAGGCATGAGCACGAGCGAACGGCATGCGCTGCAGCAGCAGGTGACGCTCCTCGAGCTCGTCGACCGCGTCTTGAACAAGGGTGTCGTCCTGAGCGGCGACATCACGTTGAGCGTCGCGGGCGTCGATCTCGTCTACGTCGGCCTCCGTGTGCTCCTCTCGTCGGTCGGCAACCTCGAGCGGCTGGCGAACGAGGCCCCGCCACGAGCCGCGCTCCGGAGCCAGGCCGGATCGTGATTCACGTCTACGCAATCGCCCGCGAGCTCGAGGAGCTGCCTCCGGTTGGCGGCCTCGGGGATGCTCCGCTCGAGCGGAGGCGGGTCGGCGGCCTCGACGTCGTCGTGAGCCGGACGGAGGCGGACGAGCCGTCGGAGGAGGCCATCATCCGCCACGCGGAGGTCGTGGAAGCGCTGGCGTCGCGCAGCAATGCCCTTCTGCCGGCGAGGTTCGGCGATGTCTTTTCCAACGAGCGAGAGCTCGCCGGAGCGATCGAGCGGAAACGCGCGGAGCTGGAAAGCGCGCTCGCGCGCGTACGCGGCTGCGTCGAGTTCGGCCTACGCGTCCTACTGCCCGACTCGGATTCCGCCCGACCGAGGGCGGCGCGCACCGGGCGCGAATACATGGCGCTCCGGCTCGACGAGGCGAACCGCCGGACGAGGCTTGCTGAGCAAGTCGATGAGCCGCTCGCGGAGCTCGCCCGCGCGAGCATGCGGAGCGCGGAATCATCGGAGCTCCTCCTCGCGGCCTCCTACCTCGTACCTGAACGGGACGCCCAAGAGTTTCGGACTCGTGTGGAACTGCTGCAATCGCGACACCCGGACCTCAGCATCGTTTGCAGCGGTCCCTGGCCGCCGTACAGCTTCGCCGGCGAGACAGGGAGCGAGGAGTGACCGCCGGCCACCAGCCGATCGACAGGCTGCTCGCTGAGGGCGCGGATCTGCGACGGATCGCGAGCAGCCTCGACCACGTGCGCCAACCGTTTCCCCGCCGGATCACCGCCGACCCAGAGCGGGTGGAGCGCGGGCTGGCGCAGCTCGTCCTGACCGTCGTCGAGCTGCTTCGGCAGCTGATGGAAAGGCAGGCGTTGGCCCGCATGGAGCAGGGCACGCTCACCGACGAGGAGGTCGACCGCCTGGGCGAGACGTTCATGAAGCTCGAGGAGCGCATGGAGGAGCTGAAGGCGCAGTTCGGGCTCGAGGACGGGGATCTGAACCTTGATCTCGGCCCGCTGGGAAACCTCCTTTGAAAGGAGTTAGAAGTCCGGAGATGGGCATACCCGCTGGGAGTAAAGGAGGGAGAGGACATGGCGTCTCTGAAGGACGTAGAGCGGGTCGCTGACGATCTGTCGAATCTCGTCGACCAGCTCCGCCAGGAGCTACGGAACAGCCCGAGCTTCGAGAAGCTCGTTCAACTCGCCGACGAGATCAGCGAGCACGCGGACGAGGCCGCCGAAACGTTCAACACTGTGAACGAGGCATTGACGGCCCGGATCGCGGAGCTTAGAAGCGGCCGGGCTGGCAACGTGACGCAAAAAACCTCGGCCTCATCTCGAGCGAAAACTCGCTCCTAGCCGAAGGGAGGTGCACGAATGGCAGTGGACCAGGAATTGAGCGAGGAAACCGGTTCGGCCACCGAACACGCAGGCCGCAACAACGCAGTGAAGGCAGTGGCCGCGGCGGCCGCGACCGGCGCTGCAGCCTACGCTGCGAAGAAAGCGCTGTCGGGACGGAGTGAGTCCAATGAGGGATCGAGCGACGGCCCGAGGTCGTCTTCGAAAGGCGAGGGTTCGGTCGTCGGTTCGATGGTGTCCGGCGGGTGGGATGCCGCGCGTGACGCACTGATCCCGGCGGCTGAGAACGCAGCCTCGGCCGTCGGCACGTATCTCGCGCAGAACGGACCCGAGGTGATTCGTGACCGCATCGTGCCCCGTTTCATTTCCGCATTCAACAAGGCGCAAGAGGGCAGTTGACCGGTCTGACGAGCGAAGGGATGTGAGCGATGGAACCGTTCGAGAAAGCGAAATCGGAAGTTGAGGACGAAGGAATGTCGACGAAGAAGAAGGTAGCTGCAGGCGCCGCCATTGGGGTAGCCGTTCCGGCTGCCGTCGGAGTTGCGAAGAAGCTCCTCGGGAACGGCGGTGACTCTGGCGACTCCGAACAAAGATCGTCGCAGAGTCGCGGCGGAAGCTCCGGAACGCGAAGCCGGACGGCGGCCACCCGGAGCCAGGCGTCGCGCCGGGGCTCGACGTCCCGTCGTTCTTCGACCACGACGAAGCGACGCTCCTCGACCTCGAGCAGCGGCGGACCGCAGCGAACGAAGGAGCAGCTGTACAACCAGGCGAAGCGCCTGAACATCGAGGGCCGGTCGAAGATGACGAAGGCCCAGCTCCAGCGAGCAGTTAGCAGGGCCAAGTCGTAGCGTCAGGGGGCCCGCGCAATCTCGCGCGGGCCCCTCTCTACGCCTGGCGCGACTGCGGCATCGACGAGATGCGACCTCGCCGCTGCGACATCGCGCCAACCCTCCTCGTCCGTTAGAAGTCCGTTGACGACGGCGCGGAAGCGGTTCGCCCTCATCGTCGGCGCGACGCCGCGAGCGTCTTCGCGCTGGATGTTGGAGCGCGTGGGCCAGAAAGCCCAGGTGAAGACCTCGGCGAAGCGTTTGCACCCGTGGTCGTCATGGGCAAGCCCCGAAACTTCGTAACACCAGTACTTGCCGCCGAGGATGCGCCTGAGGCGTGTACTCGTTGTCCGTCCGACGTCGCTCCCGGGTGTCCCCCGTTTCCCTGCACCAGCGGCGGTTTTGTCCCCCAATTGCCGGCGGGCGTCAGTTCGGCCGCCTTGGCTGCGCGCGCCGCGAGCAACCCGGCGAGCGCGACAAGCATGAAGAGGAGCGTCACGGCGTCACGCACTCGTGCAGGAGAGGTGATTCGCGCGCGCCAAAACTTGCGCAGCGTCACTCGTTCGAGGGACGCTGGCTCTAGGCCTTGGCGATGACGGCGTCGACGAGGTCGGTCAAGTCCTCGCCGGCTCGCGCATGAGCTACGCCCGCCAGATAGCAGATGAGCGGCGCGTTCGTCCGCTCGCCGCTTTCGTGCGCGGCGATGCGGGCGAGCTCGAGCAGCTCGTCGATCTCGCCCTGCGACAGCTCGAGCGTCATGGGGTCCTCCCCGGTGAAAGCGGCGAGCCGATCGCGCGCCTCGCTGAGCCAGTCGTCCACAGCGTGAGCTTAGTATCCCGCTCGGCATGAAGGTCGGAGTCCCCAAGGAGACGGCTCCCGGAGAGCGGCGCGTCGCGCTCATCCCGGATGGAGTTCGCCGGCTCGCGGACGCCGGCGTCGAAGTCTTGATCGAGGAAGGAGCCGGCACGGCCGCCTCCTTTCTCGACGGTGCGTACGAAGAGGCGGGGGGGCGAATCGTCCCCGACGTCTTCGGAGGAGCAGACCTGATCTGCAAGGTGCAAAAGCCCGACGAGGGCGAGGTCGGCAGGCTTCGTGAGAGCCAGGCCCTCGTCGCCTTCCTGCAGCCGCTGACGAGTCCTGAGCTCGTCCGCGCGCTCGCCGACCGGCGTGTGACCGCCTTCTCGATGGACTCCATCCCGCGGATCACGCGAGCGCAGCCGATGGACGCCCTCTCGTCCCAGAGCACGGTCGCCGGCTACAAGGGCGTCCTGCTCGCGGCCGCGCACCTCGGGAAGTTCTTTCCCATGCTGACGACGGCCGCGGGGACGATCGCGCCTGCGCGCGTCCTCGTCCTCGGCGCCGGCGTCGCGGGCCTGCAGGCGATCGCAACCGCGCGGCGGCTCGGGGCTGTTGTGTCGGCTTTCGACGTGCGCCCGGTCGTCAAGGAACAGGTGGAAAGCCTCGGCGCCAACTTCCTCGAGCTCGACGTCGAGGGCGCCGAGGGCGTCGGCGGCTACGCCGTCGCGCTGGCCGAGGACCAGCACGAGCGCGAGCAGGAGCTGATCGCACGGCACGTGGCCGAGTCCGACGCGGTCATAAGCACCGCCTTGATCCCCGGGCAGACGGCGCCCGTCCTCATCACCGCGAAGGCCGCGCGCGCGATGACACCCGGGTCCGTGATCGTCGATCTCGCCGCCGAAGCGGGGGGCAACTGCGAGCTAACGGAGCCTGGTCAGACGGTCGTCCGTGACGGTGTGACGATCGTCGGCGAGACGAACCTCGCAGCCAGCATGCCGATCCACGCGAGCCAGATGTACTCGCGCAATGTCTGGACGCTCCTCGACCATCTGATCGAGGACGGCGAACTCGTGCTCGACTTCGAGGACGAGATCACGCGCGAGACCTGCATTACGCATGAGGGGCGGATCCTCAAGGAGCCGGTGGCGGCGTGACCTCCGCGCTTCTCACCAGCATCACGGTCTTCGTCCTCGCTGTCTTCATCGGCTTCGAGATCATCTCCAAGGTCCCGACGATGCTGCACACGCCGCTCATGTCGGGCACGAACGCCATTCACGGGATCGTGCTCGTCGGGGCGATGCTCATCGCCGGCTCAGCCAACTCGACCCTCGAGCAGGTATTGGCTTTCATCGCCGTCGTGTTCGCGACCGTGAACGTCGTGGGCGGCTTCCTCGTCACGGACCGGATGCTGGAGATGTTCAAGCGCAGATGACGGCCCCGCTCGCGCTGTCGCAAACAGCGATCAACTTCACCTACCTAGTCGCGGCCGTCCTCCTCATCATCGGCATCCGGCGCCTAAGCGCGCCGCCGACCGCGCGGTCGGGGAACTGGATCGCGGCGGTCGGGATGACGATCGCGATCGTCTTCACGTTCCTCGACCCGGACGTTCACCGGTACTGGCTCGTCTTCGCCGGCATGGCCGTCGGAACGGTGGTCGGGGTCTCCTCGGCGCGCCTCGTGAAGATGACCGCGATGCCGCAGATGGTGGCGCTCTTCAACGGCGTCGGCGGCGGAGCGGCAGCGCTCATCGCGGCGGCCGAGTATCACCGGCTCGCCCCGGCGGCAGGCCATCTGTCGGGGGACCACATCGGCGCCATGCTCTTCTCCGCGCTGATCGGGTCGATCTCGTTCGCCGGCAGCCTGGTCGCCTTCGGAAAGCTGCAGGAGATCCTCCCGGGTCGCCCCATCGTGTTCGGAGCGCAACAGGCGGTCAACGCAGCGCTCTTCGCGGCGCTGATCGCCTTCGGCATCCTCGCCGGCGCGACCGAAGCCGGAGCGTGGATGGTGCTCCTCCTGGCCGGCGCGCTGCTCTTCGGCGTGCTGCTCGTCCTCCCGATCGGCGGGGCCGACATGCCCGTCGTCATCTCGCTCCTGAATGCGTTCACGGGCCTCGCCGCCGCGTCGGCCGGCTTCGTGCTCGAGAACACAGCCCTCATCATCGGCGGCACGCTCGTCGGCGCATCGGGAACGCTGCTCACGATCCTCATGGGACGAGCGATGAACCGCTCGCTCGCCAACGTTCTCTTCGGCGCGTTCGGGGCCGTGCCGGCCGGAGGACCGGCCGTGGCTGCGAGCGGAGACGGCAAGTCGTACCGCGAGATCACGGCCGAGGACGCCGCGGTCATGCTCGCCTACGCCAAGCGCGTCGTCATCGTGCCCGGCTACGGGCTGGCGGTTGCCCAGGCCCAGCACGCGGTCCGCGAGCTCGCCGACCTGTTGGAGAAACGCGGAGTCGACGTCAAGTACGCGATTCATCCCGTTGCAGGGCGCATGCCCGGACACATGAACGTGCTCCTCGCCGAGGCGAACGTTCCCTACCCGCAACTCTTCGACATGGAGGAGATCAACCCGGAGTTCCCGCGCACGGACGTCGCCCTCGTGATCGGAGCGAACGACGTCACGAATCCGGCGGCTCGGACCGTGGCTGAAAGCCCGATCTACGGAATGCCGATTCTCAACGTCGACGAGGCTGCCAACGTCGTCGTCCTCAAGCGCAGCATGAACCCCGGCTTCGCAGGCATCGACAACGACCTCTACTACGAGCCGAAGACGGCCATGCTCTTCGGGGACGCGAAGGCGTCGGTGGAAAAACTCGTCGCGGGAGTGAAGGCGGCCTAGAGCTTCCGGATCTCGTCGCCGACCGTGACGCGGCCGGTCTTCGTCACGCGGGCGAGCATCCCCCGGCGTCCCTCGAGCTCGGCCTGGAGGCCGGGGCGGATCTTCTCCATGTTCTCGCAGGGATCGCAGATCATGGAGATCTCGAACTCGGCGTCGCCGATGCCCAGGCGACGTCCGATCGGCCAGCGCATGACATCGGCGCCGCGCACGGTGAAGTTCTCCTTCACGGCGCCGGGGGCGACGTCGAGCGCCTCGAGGTCCTCGGCGGCGACGAAGAGGACGCTGCGCTTGCCGCTCCGGCGGTGCGCGCAGCCCTCGACGCCCTCGTTCTCGAAGACGCGGGCGGTTTCGAGCGGCTCCATCGGCTCCCTGCGCTTCGGCGAGCGCCAGATTCCGACGATCTCGGCCATGGACCGAGCATACAGAAGGGGCCGGTTTTCACCGGCCCCCTGTGTTCGAGCCGTTGGATCGTCTAGCGCGTGACCGCGTTGAGCGCGTCCACCTGTCCGGCGCCGTACCACGAGTTGTGCCCGGACCCGCCCTGGCAGGTCTGGGGTGCGCCGCTCTGGCTGCCGACTATGGCTGCGTAACCGGGCGGCAACGTCTCCGGACACGCCTGCGGATCAGCCGTCTGTTGGAGGAGCGCCTCCACCTGTCCCGCGCGCAACTTGCCGTTCTGCGGCGTGCCCGCATCGCCGTACCGGCTGATGATCAACGCCGCGACACCCGCGGCGTGGGGCGAGGCCATCGACGTCCCCTGCTGGTAGCACCAGAGTGCCCCCGGCGCGCCTGCATCGAACACGCGCCGGTTGGCGAGGCAGTTGTTGATGAGAGCCGCCGGCCACGTCGAGAGCACTCGGCCTGCAACGCCCGTGTAGGGCGGCGTCCCGAAGCGCGAGTCGCCTCCCGGCGCCGCGACGTCCGTTGTCGAGATGCCGAAGCTCGAGTAGAACGACTTCAGGTTGTCGGGGTACTGGCCGGCTTTCGTGCCCTGGAGGAAGCTCCCGGTCGCCGAGACCCCGATCACGCCCGGGATCTCCACCGGGATCACGACGCATGCGTTCGTGACGGCGCGCTCCTCCTCGCTCCCCGGCGGAAAGTCAGGGCTCGTGACGTCCATCGTCGGGTGCGAGAGATCCTCGCTTTCGTTGCCTTCTGCGGCGACAACGGTCACGCCCCGCTGCTCGGCAAAAAGGATGGCCCGCTGCTCGGCCTTCCAGATCGCGCGCTGCTCGGGGTCGTTGCGGCAGTTGAACAGGAACGGGTCGGCGAAGTAGCTGTTGTTCGTGACGTCCATGTGGTGCGACCCGGCCCACACGAACGCGCAGATGACTGCCTCAGGGAAGAAGAAGCCGTCTGCGTTGCCCGCCTTGATCCCGGCGATCTTGACGTTCGGCGCAACGCCGACGATTCCGATGCCGTTCGAGGCCGCCGCGATAATGCCGGCCGTGTGCGTGCCGTGGCCGTTGTCGTCTTGAGCCGCTGTCCCGGCGACCGGCGCGCCGGTCTCGCAATTCGCGCTGTTGGCCACATCGATGTTCGGCTGTAGATCCGGGTGCGTGAAGTCGATCCCCGTGTCGATGTCGCCCACGAGCACCGAGGGGCTTCCGCCCGTTATCTCATGCGCTTCCGGCGTGTGGATCTGGCGCATGTCCCACTGGAGGCCCGACAGGTTGTCGCTGTCGGTGGCCGGCGCGTTGGGCAGATCGCCCTCGGGCGGGCCCGACGCGTTGACCTGGTCCTCGTTCAGCCGCGCGGCGAAATTCGCGGTGGCGGAAACACCGTCGATTCGCGCGTCTTTCATCAGCGCAGCACGGAAACCGGCGCGGTCCGACTTGGCGATGATGACGCCGATTTGCGAATAGCTCGCGACCACCGTTCCGCCGGCGGCACGAACCGTTGCTCCTCCGTCGGCAGGGACGCCCTGCGCCTTGTACAGGACGATGTACGTGGCAGCGCTCGCCGCGGAGGCGAACGCCAGTGTCAGCGCACCTGCGGTCACGAACAACAGCGCGCGTCTCAACAAGCGCTTGTGCAAATTTCCCCCCTCCTCTCCCGTTTGACCCCCGGGTCCCGGGGTCCGGCGGAGCGGAAGAATAGTGGAGGCGGTGCGGCTCTGCTAGCGCGTGACGGCGGCCAGGGCGTCGACCTCGCCGTAACCGAAGAAGCCGTTGTACCCGTCAGCGGTCTCGCAGCGCGCATCGGCCGGGCACGGCTTGAACACGGCCGTCTTGCGCAGTCGGTTCGCGACCCAGCTCGGCGGCAGCTTCCCGTTCGCCGGGCTGTTGAGCTCGCCGAAGCGGCTCACGATGAGGGCTGCCACACCGGTCACGTGAGCGGCGGCCATCGAAGTCCCGGCGTTGTAGCGGAAAGTCGACGTCGCCGAGCCGTCCACGACGTTCGGCATCGCCGTCGGCGGGATCGGAATGTAGGACGGGAAGGTGGACAGGATCAGACCGCCGGGCACGCCGCCCTGCGCCGGATCGCCTCCCGGTGCCACGAAGTCGACCGCGCCCAGCCCGAAGTTCGAGGGCCCAGGAGGCGTGCTGGTGGCGCGGTTGCCGTTGCGGCCTTCGCTCGCCACCCCGATGACGCCCGGAAGCTGGACGGGCATGCGAATGCAGCCGTCGCCGGCCGCCGGATGGGCCATGTCGATTCCGTTGTTGCCGGTAGAGGCAACGACCGTCGTGCCGGATGCCTCCGCGTCCGCGACCGCCTGGCCGACCAGCGCGATGGCCGCGTTGTCGTCCGAGTTGTCCGGGCAGAAGAAGTCGAGCGGATCGGCCCCGCCCGTCGGACCCTTGTCGACAGCGAAGCTCGCATTGGCGACGTCGACGTGCTGCCCAGCCGCGTATTCGAAGGCGCAGGCCGCTGCCGCAGGAGTGATCGGGAGGCCGGGGTCGGTCACCTTCACGACGAGGAGCTCGACGTTCGGTGCCACTCCGACCGTGCCGAAGCCGTTGTCCCCTGCCGCGATGATGCCCGCGACGTGCGTGCCGTGGCCGACGCGGTCCTTCCAGAGCTCGCCGGTGGGATCAGTGACCGGCTCGCCCGTGAGGCATGAGGCGCTGTTCGCCGTGTCGATCCGGCCCGCGAACTCCGGATGGCCCGGGTCGATTCCGGAGTCGATGAGCGCCACACGCACGAGCGGGCTGCCGCCGGTGATCTCGTGCGCCTGGGGCGCCTTGATCTGCGTCATGTCCCATTGCAGCCCCGAGAGGTTGTCCGCCGTGGCCGTCGATGACGGCAGGGAACCGACCTGTTTCGCATCCGCAGCACGGGCGCAGACGAGCGTGGCCGCCGCCAGCATCCCGACGAGCAGCAGGCGAAGCAGGGGTGCCCGTTGCCGCAAGATTGTTCCTCCCGTACCTCTCCCGAGAACGCCCGGTGGCGCCTCGAACCAACTGTAAGAAGGAAGGGGTATGCCCGCGTCCCCATAAAGGGGGAGAGCGTCAGGTCAGAAGCTGACCCGAAGCAGCGTTGCGGCCCGCGTGGCGAGTGACCAGCGGACTACGTAGGCGCGCCTGCCGACGAGCGCTGTCGTCCAAAGGAGGCGACTCGATCCGCTGGTCGTGTAGATCGAATGCACCCTTCTGCGGTCGAACCTGCGCATCCGCAACGCCGATGTCCGGGGGCGTTGCTCCACCCAGACGATCCGCCGCGCGCTGAGGGCGGGGTTTTCCTCCAGGACGATGCGGCTGCGGACGATGACGACTCGCCGTCCAGTGGAGAGCATCTCGACCGTGATCCGCGACGCTTGGTTCGTAGTCTTGTGCCACGCGAGACGTCCGCCGCCGAGGGAGGGGCGGCCGAGGTCGTTTTGGACGAGGGTTCTGGCGATTCCGCGCTCGCTCGGCGAACCGGGGTTCGTGAAGTCGGCCAGGATCAGGTGCTTGTACGTCGAGTCCGTCCGAATGAACGCGAGGAGGGGCCAGTCGAGCGCGGGCCTGGAGACGGCACCGTCGACTCGTGCGACTACCTCGCCTGTGCGCCAGTTGATCACCTGGATCCCGCCGGAGTCCGCGTAGGCGAGGAGGTCTCCATCCACGGATGGCGACGCGGCGTCCGGTACGAGGACCGCAGGCTCGGCCGTCGGCTCGACGCTCACGCTCGTGGTTCCCGAGCTCATCTGCGCACGGGCCAGCACAGTTGCTTGCACCGAGGGATCCAGGCCGGGGCCCATGCTCACGACGGCGGCGTCCACCGCCTGGGCCGACGCGAGCAACGCGGCGCAGGCTACGAGCGCGGCGACGTTGGCCCGGAGGAGAGCGCCGTGACGGCTCGCCAGCTCCTCCACGGCCGCAGTCGGATCGGCGCCGCGGCGACGCGGCCAGACCGCCATGACCGCGCGGCCGGCGCCGTAGGCGGCGAAGCAGGCGCCGGCGGCCAGCGGGCGCCCGAGCGCAACGGCGGCCGCCCAAGCGATCCAGAAGGTCGAAACGGGCTGAAAGGTGAGAAACCCCACTCCAAGCCCGGCTCCGTAGCCGGCGCTCCAGACGGGTAGCGGCAGCTCTGCGCGCCAGCGCTCGGGAACCTGTCGGCGGGATTGCGGCAGCGGGAGGCGAATGAGCCCCGCCTCGCGGGCGGCGGCCAGGAGAGCGAGGCCGGCGGCTACGGCCGCCACACGCAGGCCGATGATCTGTCCGAGCGCGCCGAGCGCAGCCCCGACCAGCGCAGAAGCAGCGACCGCGCCGAGGGCGAAAGACACGACTGCGATGCGTTGACGGCGCCGGCTCCCGCACACGGCGGGAGTGAAGGTCTCCACCATCGAGAGTCCTCAGGGCGACCATGCGCCCGAGACCCCCGCGACGAGCGCCGCAGCAACGACCGCAGTGGCGGTCAGCACGGCAGCCCCGAGTCGTAGTACATGACGCAGAAGACCCGGTTTCCGTTCCAGCAGTACCCGGTGAGCGAGGCGTCGCCGTTGATCCGCTTCCGGCTCGGAGAGCAGCAGTCGACGAGCTTGCGGATCTGGCCGCTGCAGCATCGGTACCACGAGCCCTGCTGTTTGGCGTCGTGGCCGTAACGCTCGCGGACCCATTCCTCGCAGAGGCGCGTTCTCGGCGCACGCGGCAACGGTTGCCCGTCGGGGCCGAGCAACGGCTTTCCTGAACCGTTGATGGGGAAGCCGTGCGCGTTGACGAGGCGCCCGAGGTTGTCGATCGGCTTTCCATCCGCGGCCCGGAGCGGAAAGCCCTTGCGATCGATGCGCGGTAGGCCGAGCGGGTTCGGGCACGAACCCGTCGTCCAGATGTGGCCGCAGAAGTGGAACGCCTCGCTAGTCTCTGGCCGGACGGCGGCGGCGACCGCAGCGCCGCCCGTGACAGCGAGTACCGCGCCCCCCATCCGGCCGAGGAAGGACCGCCGGGTCATGCCCGCGGCGAGGCGCGTCGAGAGCGCCCGGGCGGCGCGGTCGACGAGCTCGTCAGGCCGGGGCATGCTCGCTTCTCGCGACGCCGAGGGCGACGAGCGCTTCGAGCTGCTCCAGCGTGTTCACCGTCCCCTTAGCGGCCACCGTGCCGTCCACGACCTGCACGGCGAAGGGGGTTCCGGGAACCCGCCAGCGCTCGAACGCGTCCGGTTCTTCCTCCTCGTAGACGATCCGGACCGGGAGGCCGTCACGCGCAAGCGCCCGGACGGCCGGGGCGAGCTCGCGGCAGAGCCGGCAGCCCGAGCTGAAAAAGGCGACCAGCTCCGGGCCCGCGCCGGCCAGTCCCTCGAGGGCGGGAGCCGGCTCGGCGGCAGGCGGGCCCTCCTCGGCGAGCTCGAGCGCGACCCCCGGGCCAACACGCAGGGTGAGAACGCCGACTTGGCGATATAGCGCAAGGACGAGCGCAGCGAGAACGACGACCGCAGCCGCGAGAACGCCGAGTGCGCCGAAGACGAGAGCGTCGCGCGAAGGCACGGGGACTTCGAACCCGCTGGCAGCGACGGCGGCCAGCCCGGTGAACGCGACCGCTCGAATTAGAAGGACGCCGGTGCCTCGCTCCTTGGCGCCGAAGCAGCCGCAATCGAGGCGCCGGATTCCCCGCGCGCGGGCGCGTGCCAGCGCGGCCGTGAAGACGAACCCGAGCACGATCGCCGCGGGCGCCGCCGCGGAGACGCGGGCGAGGAGCAGCGCGCCGACGACTGCCTCGGCCAGAGCGAGGCCGAAGTACGCCGGCGGCCGTAGAGCGGGAGGGATTCCGTATGGCTCAAGGCGCCCCGCATTGCGGGCGGAGAGCTTGGCTGCCGTCGCCCAAAGCAGGATGACGCCGGTCGCGAGGCCTGCGAGTGTGTGGATCTCGACCATGGCCTAGGGGTTCGTCGGAAAGGCTACGCGCCCTTCCCCTTCCCCGCTTGTCGGCAGCCCGCATCTGTCGCTCGAGGACATGACGGGCCAGGCCCCGCCAGGTCCGTTTTGGCCATGACCGGGGTCTGACCCCGGTCATGGCTGTTTTAGCCGGCGGCTTCTGCCTTGCGGAGACCGCGGACGGCCCACGCGGAGAAGAGGACCGCCAGCGCGGCGCCGACGGCGAAGGCGGCCAGGACCTGCGTCGGCTCCCCGGAGATGAAGCCGCGCCCCGCGTCGAGCACCCGCGTGAGCGGATTCGCCGTGGCGACCGCGTGGATCCAGCCCTGCAGCAGGGAGAGCGGCACGTAGACGGGGGCGAAGAAGAGCGCGAGGAAGACGGGCATCTGCATGATCGGCCCCGCCTGCATCGTCCGCAGGCGCATGGCCACCCCGGCCGCCCACAGCACCCCGGCGATGTTCACGAGCAGCCCGAGCGTGTAGAGGCCCACGAGGTCGACGCCGCTGCCGCCCACCTCCATCCCGGCGATGAGTGCGACGGCCGTGACGATCGCGACCGTGATCACCCACCGAACGAGCGCCGCTCCGGCGTAGCCGAGCACGATGCCGGTTCGGTTGGGCGCGGCCAGCAAGAGCCGTCGCGCGAAGCCGCTCTCGAAGTCCCGCGCGATCCCGAATCCCGTGAAAACGCCGCCGAACGCGGCCGACTGAAGAAGGACGAACACGAACTGGAAGGCCGTATAGCCGGAGGGGAAGTCGAAGCCGGGCACGTCCGCGACCCGCGACAGCCCGCCTGCGAACGCTGTGAAGAAGAAGAGCGGGAAAACGAGCGAGGGGATGAACAGGGACGGGTTCGTGAAGACGTTGTGCAACGTCCTCCACGCCACTCCGCGCGCGACCGCCCCCCTCATGACCGCGCGAGCCTCGTCCGCAAGGCCATGGTGGCGAGCGTGACCGCGACGACCGTGAGTCCGGCCGCGATTCCGAACCCGAGCGCGAGCGCCTCTCCGTCCCAGCCCTCGATGATCAGCGAGCGGATGCACTCGATCAGGTAGGAGACCGGGTTGACGGTGGCGACGTCGCGGAACCACCCGGTCTCGATCAGATTCCGCGGTAGGTTCATGGACGAGAGGAAGAGGAAGACGAAGAAGGCCGGGAAGAGGCTCTGCACCGCCTCGCCGGAGCCCGTCCGCAACGCTGCGAATGCGCCGAGCGCGCCGAAGCCGATCGAGATGAGCACCGCGAACGCAAGCAGGACGAGCGCGCCGGCCGGGCCCGATTCCAGCCTGACGCCGACGGCGAGGCCGACTCCGAGGTAAACGAGCGCCTGAACGAGGCCCATGGTCACGATCCCGCCCAGCTGGCCGGCGAGCAGCGCCACTCCACGCAAGGGCGTGAGCGCGAGGCGGTTGAGGAAGCCTGTCTGGATGTCTCGCGCGAGATCCGTGCCCGCGTTCATCGTGGCGAAGAGGGCGCCCTGGATGAACGGAATTGCGAGCGCGAAGGCGACGAATGAGCTCGTCGGAAAGCCAGGGAGGTGCGTCGCGGCGTGAAGCCCACCGGCGTTCACGGCCAGGAGCAGAAGCGGGAAGACGAGCGGGAAGATGACGTTGGCGGGCTGCCGTATCGTCCGCACGACGGAGCGGCGCGCGAGGATGAAGACGTGGTCGGCGACGTGCGTCACGCGGGCTCGAGCGCCATCTCTCCGGCCGGCGCCTCCTCCTCTTCACCGGCGCCCTCGAGCTTGCGGCCGGTCTTGGCGAGGAAGACATCGTCGAGGGACGGCTGGTGCAGCTGAAGGTGCTCGACCTTCAGGCTTTCGGCATCGAGCGCGCGCACGATCTCGGCGAGATCGGCTTCGCCCGAGCGGAGACGAACGGCGACCCCGTTCTCAGAGCCGCACGGCTCGCCGAAGCGGGCGAGGATCGACGCGGCCCGCCCGCGATCGGCCGGATCTGCGGGCACGGCCTCGACCGTCGGCCGCCCGACCTGCGCCTTGAGAGCCGTCGGCGATCCTTCGGCGACGATGCGGCCGTGGTCGATGATCCCGACGCGGTCGGCAAGCGCGTCCGCCTCCTCGAGGTACTGCGTCGTGAGAAATACGGTGACGCCGTCGTCCTTCGCCAGCCGCTCGACCTCGGCCCACAAGGCCAAGCGGCTCTGGATGTCGAGGCCGGTCGTCGGCTCGTCGAGGAAGAGGATGCTCGGCGAATGGACGAGCGCGAGCGCGAGGTCGAGCCTGCGCTTCATGCCGCCCGAGTAGGTGCGCACCTTCCGATCCGCGGCCCGCGTGAGACCCACGCGTTCGAGCAGCTC
This sequence comes from Gaiellaceae bacterium, assembly GCA_035639875.1. Lineage (GTDB taxonomy): Bacteria > Actinomycetota > Thermoleophilia > Gaiellales > Gaiellaceae > JAIBJP01. The sequence goes on from DASQXE010000180.1 coordinate 31,195, forward strand.
GTTGCCGCGTTGCTTGCCTTCGGTTCGCGGAAGTCCGTGCATGGTCGTTTGCAGCCGAAGGTGCTCGCGGCCCGTCAGCAACGGATCGAGCGCGGCTTCCTGGAGAGCGGCGCCGATGGCCGCCCGCACCTTGGGGCCTTCGCTCACGACGTCGAACCCGGCGACCCGAGCCCATCCCTCCGTCGGCGGGAGAAGCGTGACGAGCATGTGCACGGTGGTGGACTTCCCGGCTCCGTTAGGTCCGAGGAAGCCGTAGATCTCGCCCGGCGAGACGTTGAGGTCGATGCCGTCCACGGCGCGCGGGCCCTTCCGGAACACGCGCACGAGACCCTCGGCTTCGATGCCATGTCGGTCGTTCATCGTACGTACGCTACTTCAATAGTCGAGCTTGTCAAGTGTCTATGGGATCAAGTATACTGATCCGTATGGCGATCGCCGCTCCGGTACACAACGAAGCTCGTGAGGCTTGGAGCTTGCTCTGGGAGATGATGCTGGCGCGGCGCTCCAAGTTCGTGTCCGCGATGGGTGACCTCGAGCTGACGCCGGTGCAGGGTATCGTCCTGCGTCGACTCGATCCCGACCGGCCCACGCCCATGAACGAGCTCGCCGAGGCCCTCGCCTGCGACGCCTCCAACGTCACCGGCCTCGTCGACCGGCTCGAGGCGCGCGGCTTCGTCGAGCGCCGCGCGGCGCCGGCAGACCGTCGCGTCAAGACGCTCGTGCTCACGCCTGCCGGCATCGCCCTGCGGCGTCGGGTGCTCGAGCGGATGAGCGAGCCGCCGGACGAGATCGCCCGCCTCTCCCGCGCCGACCAGCGCGCGCTCAGGGACATCCTCCGGCGGGCTATGGTTGCCTAACCCTTTGAGCACACAAGCACCTTCACGCGGCCTCGAGCTCGACACGTGGATCCGTTTCTTGCGGGCACACGCGACGATCCTCCGGAAGCTGAACGCCGACCTCCTCGCCGAGCACGGCCTCACCGTCAACGACTTCGAGGTCCTCCTGCACCTCTCGCGCGCGCCCGAAAGATCTCTGCGGCGCGTCGATCTGGTCGAGCGCGTGCTGCTCACGCCATCGGGCATCACGAGGCTGCTCGACGGGCTCGAGCACAACGGTTTCGTGGAGCGCGCGGAATGCGCGACCGACAGACGTGTCATCTACGCGAAGCTCACACGCGCGGGTCTGGAGAAGCTTGCGCGGGCGCGCAGGACGCATCTCGCCGGCGTCTCCTCCCTCTTCGTCGAGCGTTACTCGTCCGACGAGCTGACCGCTCTCTCGGCGTTGCTCGGCCGGTTGCCGGGAACCGGCGGCGAAGAGGACGCTTGCGGCGAGTAACTCCCCAGCGGCAGCGTCGAGTCCGCCTGCTCGATGACGAGAGGATCGTGCGTCGCCACCACGACGGCCACGCCTGAGTGGCGCGCAAGCTCCGAGAAGAGCGCGCCGACTCCGAGAGCGTTCGCCTCGTCGAGCCGGGCCGTCGGCTCATCCGCGAGGAGTAGGCGCGCCCCGGCGGCGACCGCGCGCGCGATGGCGACGCGCTGGCGCTCGCCGGCCGACAGGCGCGCCGCGCGCTGCTCGGCCCGCTCGCCGAGTCCGACGCGGGCGAGCGCATCGAGCGCGCGCTCGTGGCCGTTCGCCGGCGCGACCCCGCGAAGTGACAGGCCGAGCTCGACGTTCTCGCGCGCGCTCAGGAATGGTGTCAGCCCCGGATCCTGTCCGATGACGGCCACGTGCTCACGGCGGAGCGCCGCGCGAGCCTCCCGATCGAGGTCGGTCAGCGCCCGGCCGAGCACGAGCACCTCACCTGCGTCGGGGTCGCCGAGCCCGGCGAGCAGATGGAGCAGCGTCGTCTTGCCGGAGCCCGACGGCCCCGTGACCGCGACGAGCTTCCCGGCGGCGAAGGCGGCATCGAGCCGGCTGAGGACAACGCGCGCCTGGGGGCCGCGGCCGTACGATTTCGTCAGACCTTTCGCTTCGGCGACGACGCGGCCGTCGGCGCTGACCGCCCGCTCGACGCGCTCCTCAACGCGCGCTGGCTCTCGCGGGACCGCCGCCCCCGCGGCCTTGACCACGATCCCGCCCCCGCCGAGCTCGGCGCGTGCGTGGGAGCCGATGCCGGCCCGCAGCAGGAGCTCCTCGGGCAGCCGAAGCCATCCCCCACGTCCGACGACGAGCGCTTCCTCTCCGCCCTCCTCGCGCGCCGCTTCCTCGCTCACCCGCCCGTCGCGCACGCGCACGATTCGGTCGGCGATGGCAGTCGACTCGACGTCGTGGCTGACGAGGACGGTCGTGCAACCCTCCTCCCGGGCCAGCTCGCCGATCAGGTCGTAGACTCGCGCCGCGCTCTCGGCGTCGAGCTCGCCGGTCGGCTCGTCGGCGAGCAGGAGCGCCGGCCGGTGCGCGAGGGCCGCACAGACGGCGACCCGCTGTTGCTCCCCGCCCGAGAGCTCCCGCGGCCGCGCCGCGCGCTTGTCCGCGAGGCCGACCCGCTCGAGTAGCTCGGCCGCCCGCCCGTGCCGCACGGGGAGGTCCACGCCGGTGAGCCCGAGCTGGAGGCCGACGAGCTCCAGGGCCGTGAGGTCCGGGTCGAGCGAGCGCGAGTAGTGCTGGTCGACGTAGCCGAGAACCCGAGAGCGGTAGTCGGCCAGCCGCCGGCCGCGCAGCTTCCCGATGTCGTGGCTGAACGCGCTCACCCTTCCAGCTGATGGTCGGTCGAGTCCGGCCAGAATCCGCAGGAAGGTGGATTTGCCCGCCCCACTCGGCCCCAGGACGACCAGCACCTCGCGTTCCTCGACCGAGAGCGTCAGGCCCTGCAGAGCGGCGGCGTCGCCTTCCGGGGTCGAGTAGACCCTGAAGACGTCATGAGCCTCGACCGCGCTCACCGGGCCACTCTCCGAGTCGTCGCCCAGACCAGGAACGCCGCCGCGGCGGCGAACCCGCCACAAACGGCCGCCACGAGGGCGGCGTCGATCCGCAGGACAAGCGGCGGCTCAGCGGCCGCCGCCGTTGCGGTCACGGTCACGAGCGCCACGACCAAGGCGCCGAGGGCGGCCGCGGCGCCGAGCCCTCCGGCCAGGCCAAGGGCTCCGACAAGAGCCCCCCGCAGGCGCAGGTGGCGCCGGAGCGTTGCCGGCCCGGCTCCCTGCGCCTCGAGGTCGAGGAGCTCGCCCCGCTCGTCGCGCAGGTCTGCCGTCAGGAGCAGAAGGAGGCCGAGGAGGGCGAGGAGGACCGAGCCGGCGGCTGCCCCGCCGAGGACGAACAGGGCGCCGCGCGCGAGAGGGTCGCTCGAAAGCTCGTCGGCGAGGGCGCGACGCGACGTCACGGCGACGACGTCGAAGGGCGGCCGGGCGAGCGCCTGCGCGACCGCGCGGGACGAATCCTCGTCCGGCGTCCTGATCCAGAGCTCGTTGACGACCGCGGTCCCGGGCTTCGCCGTGTTCAGCGCGACAAACGCGAGTCTTCGGTCGGCGACCGCGAAGTCGCCCTGCACGGTTGGAAAGCGGCGCGCGACTCCGACGACGCGCGCCCGCAGAACGCCTCCCGGGACGCGCAGCGGGAGAACGCCGTTCGCACCCGCGGCGGCGGCGAGCCGCGGGCTCACGATGACAGGCACTGATGTTCCATCTGTCGGCTGCAGCGGCTGGAAGCGACGCTCGGCCGCCTCGTTGACGAGATAGCGGACGGCCGAGTCCCCGATCGGCGTGGCGCCGTTCACTCCGACCCAGCCGGCATAGCCCGTGAGGAGCGGGCGGCGCCCCGCCGGAGTCACTGCCGCGAGGAGGCCGAGCCGGAGCACCCCGTCGACACGCGTGAACTCGGAGGCGTGCTCCTCGACTGCGAGCGCGCGGCCGATCGAGAGCGCCACGACCTTGCCTCCGGCCGCTCCGCTCGGTAGACGTGCGCGCAGCTCGTGCACGGCCTTGCCGTG
>DASQXE010000181.1:0-24297 GCA_035639875.1 Gaiellaceae bacterium
CGAGATCACGGTCGCTGGCTGCGCGCACGACCAGTGGCTCGACATCCGCGTAGTTGACGATGTTGCTCGGCCGTTCCGAGGGTGGCGGGGATTCGGGCTCGCCCGCAGCCGCCTCTCGCTCCCACGGGTGGCGCGTGTCGGGGGATGAGTCGATCCAGGCCGGGTCCATGCGCACCATCCCGGCGCGCGGAAGCAGCGTGCCGGTGTTGTACGCGCGCATGCCGAACGCGAGCATGTCGAGCCCGTCCGGGCCGGCCTTGTGCGTGTGCGCCTCCTCGGCGGCCTTGTAGACAATGCAGTCGCCCGGGCCGATCTCGTACGTCTCGCCGTCCATCCACGCGAGGCCCGAGCCGTCGAGGACGTAGAAGATCTCCTCCTCGATCAGCTCGGCGTGCGCGGGAGTCGACCACTTCCCCGGCTCGACCTCCCAGCGCGTCACCCCCACGCTCACCGTGCCGGCGTGGCTGCCCAGTTCACGTGTCGTCACGGCCAAATGGCCGACCTCGAGACGTCTCGGTGTTACGTCGTCCCAATGAACGAGATGTTCCACGGCGGCCTACGATAACCGGCGATGAGCGAGCCTCAAGCCGTCGCCGACGGGATCGACGAGGTCGTTCCGGGCGTCTGGACGTGGAGCGTCCACGATGAACGCATCGACTTCGTCAGCACGGCGCACGCCGTCGCCGGTTCTGACGGGGTCGTCCTCATAGACCCGCTTCCGCTCGAGCCGGACGTCCTCCACGGGCTCGGAGAGATCGCGGCCATCTGCCTCACCGCCGGGACACATCAGCGCTCCGCCTGGCGTTACCGCCGCGAGTTCGAGATCCCCGTGCATGCGCCGGCGCTTTCCCGACTCATCGAGGAGGAGCCAGACGAGCGCTACGGCGACGGCGACGAGCTTCCGGGCGGCCTTCGTGCAGTCTTCACGCCGGGCGCCGGCACAACACAGCACACGTTCCTGCTCGACCGCGAGGGCGGGATCGCGTTCGTCCCCGACCTTTTCGCGCACTCGTCCGAGAGCGGCCTCGCCATCGTCGGCGAGGAATACATGCCCGATCCCGCGGAAGCACGCCGAAGCATCGCGAAGCTTCTTGAGCTGCCGTTCTCCATCCTCTGCCTCGACCACGGGAGGCCGTACAAGGACGATCCCAAGGCGGCCATTCGGGCCTTGCTCGAGAGCTCCTAAGCCTCGTCTTGAAACCAGAACAGCCCAAGCGTGCCGGGGCCGCCGTGGGTCCCGATCACGGGGCCCAGGGTGACGAACAGATCGAGCGAGGCATGCGGACGCGCCGCCTGAATCCGGCGGGCGAGCTCTTCCGCATCGGCCTGCGCCTCGGCGTGGCCGACGCCGAGCCGTAGGCCCGGGTCGTCTCTCGTTCCTTCCTCGAAGATGCGCTCGAGCTCGGCCACGGCCTTGCCTCGTCCGCGCACGCGCTTGAGCGGCGCGACCTCGCCGTCATCGAAAGCGAGGATCGGTTTCACGGAGAGGAGCTGGCCCGCGAGCCCGGCTGCCTTGCCGATCCGGCCGCCACGGATCAGGTATTCGAGCGTGTCGACCGTGAAGAGGAGACCGCGCTCCCGCCGGAACCGCTCGACGAGCGCCTCGATCTCTCGCTCATCCGTGCCGCTGTCGAGCCGCCGTTGGATGGCGTCGGCGAGGATGGCGGTCCCACCGGAGGTGACTCCGGAGTCAATGACCTGCACGCGCCCGTCTCCGAGAGACTCGGCGGCGAGTCGGCCGCTCTCGTATGTTCCGGAGATCTTCGCCGACAAGACGACACACAGGATGTGCTCGTATTCGGCGAGCGATTCGAAGACGGCCTGGAAGTCTCCTGGCGACGGCTGCGCCGACTTGGGCGGGGCGGGACTCTCGCGCAGGCGGCGGTAGAACTCTTCTGTGCTGAGGTCCACGTACTCGCGGAAGGTCTCGTCGCCGAAGCGGACGTAGAGCGGAACAAGCCTCCAGTTCGGGTGGCGCCCCTGGGGGTCCGCGAGGTCGGCCGTCGAGTCGATGACGACCGCAGTGTTCTCAGCCGATAGGCGCACCGCGCCCGGCCGCGTCGCGAATGGCGCCGACGATCTCGTCGAGTCCACGGTCCTTGGTCAGGCAGGCGACGGCACCCGCTTCGAGGAGCGCCTGGACTTCGCCGGTCTCGGCGGCCGCGGTCAGCACGACTACGGAGGTTGCGGGGCACGTCGATCGCAGCGCAGCGGTCGTCTCGACGCCGTCGAGCCCGGGGAGCCGGTAGTCGACGAGCACGACGTCCGGGTCCAGGCGTGGGCAGACCTCCACGGCCGCTTCGCCGTCCCGTACCGCCGCGACGACGCGGATGTCCGGCGTCACCTCGAGCATGAGCTCGAGCGCTTCACGGAAGACGTCGTTGTCCTCGACCAGTACGACGTCGATCGCGTCTCTGCCTGCCATCGCTTCAAGTATCGGGCTATTCGACCCCAAACAGAAGTGGATAGTGGGGCTGGCCGCCCTCGTGCACCTCGATCTCCAGCTCCGGATGGGCCGTGCGCACGCCTTCGACGAGCTCGTCGGCCCCCTCGACGTCGTAGCCGAGCAGAATGGTGAGCACGTCCGCGGACTCACCGAGAAGCCGTTCGACCACCTCTCGCGCGACGGGGTCGAGCGCCGGGCCGGCCGTTACGGGCTCGCCCTCGACCAGGCCGAGGAACTGCCCTTGCTCGACCTGGAGGGGGCCGATAGTCGCGCTTCGCGACGCGCGCGCGACGGCGCCTGCGCGGACAGCTGCCGCGGCCGCTTCCATCTCCACGGCGTTCTCGTCCGCGGACGCGCGCGGTTCGTAAGCCACGAGCGCTCCGAGACCTGCCTGCAGCGTGCGCGTCGGCACGACGCGGACGGTCTTCGCCGACGCACCGGCCGCCTGCTCCGCCGCCATGACGACATTTTTCGAGTTCGGAAGGACGACAACTTCACTTTCCGAGAGGCTCTCGACGGCCTCGATGATGTCGGAGGTGGAGGGATTCGTCGACTCGCCGCCTTCGACGCAGACCGCGCCGAGACTCTCGAACAAGCGGCGGTTGCCAGCGCCGAGACACACGGCGACGGCTCCGGTCGTCCCGGTCTCGCGTTCGAGCCTGTGTGTTCGCTCCGCCGTCTGCACGTGCATGTTCTTGATGTCGATCTCCTCCAGCGTCCCCGCCGCCGTCGCCAGGGCCAGTGCTCGGCCGGGTTCGTCCGTGTGCACGTGCACCTTCACTGCCCCCGGAGCGCCGACGACGAGCAGCGAATCGCCGAGCTCCGCGAGCTCGGTCTCCAGGAGAGCGGGATCGACTTTCTCGCCCTCGACGAAAAAGGCGGTGCAGTAGCGGTAGCGAGAGGGCTCGAGGTGGACGGCCTCGAGCGGGATCGGCCCCGCGGTGGGTGCGACCTCCGGCAGCGGCTCACCGCGGACATGCGCCGCGATGCCGCGCATGATCTCGACGAGTCCCGCGGCGCCGGCGTCGACGACGCCCGCCTGGCGCAAGACATCGAACTGCTCTTGCGTCCGCGCGAGCGCGGCTTCGCCGTGCGCGACCAGGTCCTCCAGCGCCTCATTGCGTGAGGCGCCGGCCGCCGCCAGCTCTTCCGCCTTCTCCGCGACTTCACGCGCGACGGTCAAGATCGTTCCCTCCTGCGGATTCCGCACGGCCGCATAGGCGGCGTCGCTCGCTCCGCGCAAAGCCTTGGCGAGCGCGGCCGTATCGACGCCTCCTTCCGGCAGGGCCTCGACGGCGCCCCGGACGATCTGCGAGAGGATGACCCCGGAGTTTCCGCGAGCGCCCATGAGCGCAGAGCGAACGATGTCGCCGTCACCGCGTTCCAGAGCGGTCACGACGGCGCGCGTGGTCTCGGCCATGTTCGTGCCCGTATCCCCATCGGGAACCGGGTACACGTTGAGATCGTCGATCCTCTGCCTGCTCGCTTCGAGGGCGGCGAGCGCCGCCCGGGCGAGCGTTAGAGCGCCTTCTGAACCTTGCCCGACTTCAGGCACCGCGCGCAGACGTAGCTCCGGCGCGGAACACCGTTCACGAGGATCCGGACGCGCTGGAGGTTCGGGTTGAACCGTCGCTTCGTCGCCACCATCGAGTGGCTCCGGTTATGGCCGAACGCGGGCGCTTTCCCGCAGACTGCGCAGACTTTCGACATGGCCTCGCAGTGTAGCTGCTCGTAGGGGCGGGCCCCTAGCGCGGCACGGAGGCGCGGACCCGGGCCATCGCGTCGGCCATTTCGAGGGCCGTGCGCGCCGCCTCGGCGCCCTTGTTGCCCTTGTCTCCGCCGGAGCGCTCCTCCGCCTGACGACGGCTGTCGACCGTGAGAACGCCGAACGCGATGGGAACGCCCGTGTCCAGGCCGGCCAACTGCAGGCCACTAGCGGCCTCCGCGGCGATGTACTCGAAGTGCGGCGTATCGCCGCGGATCACGCAGCCCAAGGCGACAACGCACGCGTGGCGACGGGTCTTGGCGAGCGCCATTGCGCCGAGCGGCAGCTCGAACGCGCCCGGAACGGGCATGACGTCGATCCGCTCGCGCTCGACACCCGCCTCCGCAAGCGCTTCCAGCGCGCCATCGAGGAGTCGCGACGTGATGTCGCCGTTGAACCGGCCGACCACGATCCCCACCGACCTGCGAGCACCGTTGGGCGAGCCTCCGTAGACGCTGACGCCCTCCGGAATCCGGAGCTCTCCGGACGCGTGCTCGACGGCGCCTTCGCTCACGGGCCGACCTCCGGGCCGTGAACGTGTGGAAGGGGCGCGGGGGAACAGGGACCCTCCCTCGCACTTAAGAAGGGGGTCCGCGGGAACGCTGACGCGTCCGGAATGACACGGGGAGCGAGGCGAAGGCGAGCGACGCTCACGGTTCTTCGGACTCCCCGAAGCGGAGGTCCTGGTGGTGGAGTCGGTGGCCGAGCTTGGCGCGCTTCGTCTCCAAGTAGTGCCGGTTCTCGGCGTTCGGCGGCACCTCGATTGGCAGCTGCTCGACGACGGTGAGGCCGAAGCCCTCGATGCCCGTGATCTTCTTCGGGTTGTTGGTGAGGATTCGGATGGTGGAGAGACCGAGGTCGGCGAGGATCTGGTTGCCGATCCCGTACTCGCGCATGTCGGGCGGGAAGCCGAGCTCGATGTTTGCCTCGACGGTGTCGAGCCCGTTCTCCTGCAGCTCGTAGGCCTTCAGCTTGTTCAGGAGGCCGATGCCCCGTCCCTCCTGGGCCATGTAGAGGAGGACGCCCCGCTCTTCCGCGCCGATGCGGGCGAGCGCCTGCTCGAGCTGCTCCCCACAATCGCAACGCAGGGAATGGAAGACGTCGCCCGTCAGGCATTCGGAGTGCACGCGCACGAGCACGTTTTCCTCCCCCTCGACGTGGCCCTTCACGAGCGCGACGTGGTGTTTGCCCGTCAGCTTCTCGCGAAACGCGATGGCCGTGAAATCGCCGTACGCGGTCGGGAGCCGAACCGACGTCGCACGCTCGACGAGCTTCTCCGTACGCCGCCGGTATTCGATCAGGTCTTCGACCGTGATCATCTTCAGCTCGTGCTGCGTGCAGTAGTCGATCAGGTCGGGCACACGCGCCATGGTCCCGTCGTCCTTCATGACCTCGCACACGACGCCGGCCGGATTGAGCCCCGAGAGGCGCGCCAGGTCGACGGCCGCCTCCGTCTGGCCGGCCCGTTGCAAAACACCCCCAGGCCGGGCCCTGAGCGGGAATACATGGCCAGGCTGGACGAGGTCTTCCGGGCTCTTGCTCGGATCGATCGCCACCTGGATCGTGCGGGCGCGATCGTGCGCCGAGATCCCGGTCGACACGCCCTCGCGCGCCTCGATCGACACGGTGAAGGCGGTTCCGAACGGGGTCTCGTTCCGGTCCGTCATCTGGCGCAGCGCGAGCTCGTCGCACCGCTCCTCGGTCAGGCAGAGGCAGATGAGGCCGCGGCCGTGCGTGGCCATGAAGTTGACCGCCTCAGGCGTCGCAAATTGGGCGGCGATCGTCAGGTCGCCCTCGTTCTCCCGGTCGGCGGCGTCGACCACGACCACGAACTTGCCCTGGCGGACGTCCTCGAGCGCCTCCTCGATCGTGGCGAACGGCGTTCGGGTGGCGATCTGCGTCACGAAGGAATCGTAACGCCCGTCAGCCCACCAGCTTCTCCACGTACTTCGCGAGCATGTCCACCTCGAGGTTGACCTCGGCGCCTTCCGAGACGCGGCCCAGCGTCGTCAGCTCTTTCGTATGCGGGACGAGCGCGACCGTGAAAGCCTCGCCTCCGAGGTCGGCGATGGTCAGGCTGACCCCTTCGACCGCGATCGACCCCTTCTCCACGCAGTAGCGGAGGATCTCGGGCGACGCCTCGATCTCGAGACCCTCGTCCGTCACGCGGCGGATGCGCCCTACTCCGTCCACGTGCCCTTGGACGAAGTGTCCGCCCACCGAATCGCCGGCCTCAAGCGCCGGCTCCAAGTTCACCGAGGACCCTGTGACGAGACGGCCCAGCGTCGAGCGGCGCAGTGTTTCCGGCACCGCGTCGAATGAGAGGACGCCGTCGCTCGCCTGTGTGACTGTGAGGCAAACGCCGCTGACGGCTACGGAGTCGCCGACGCTGACGCGGGCAGCCGTATCTGGACCGGCAACGCGCAGGCGCAGGCCGTGCTCGGTCTCCTGGACCTCTTCGACCCGCCCCAGTTCGCGGACGATCCCTGTGAACATCAGGGCTCGTGGATGTAGGCGCTCACGAGCAAATCTTCGCCGATTCGCTCGACCCCGACGGTGCTGAGCTCGACCGGCCGCGTGAGCTCCCCGAGGAGCCGCGGGCCGCTCCCGGAGAGACGCGGAGCGATGAAGAGGAGGAGCTTGTCCACGAGGCCGGCGCATAGGAAGGCCGTTGCGAGTGTGGGGCCTCCCTCGAGGAGAACCGACTGCACGCCTTCGTCGGCGAGCCGAGCGAGTTCCTGCTCGAGTGGACCGGAGAAGAGCTCGAGCTCAGATTCGTCCGGCAGGGGTCCTCGGCCGAAGGCCAGCCGTCGCGGCTGCCGCTCCGTGTCCACGTCGCGCGCGTCGAGGCGCGGGTTGTCGGCGCGAACCGTCCCCATCCCGACCACGACCGCGTCCGAGTCCGCGCGGAGCTCGTGCACCCGCCGGCGGCTCGCCTCGCCGCTCACCCAGCGCGAGCCCGGCACCGTGACGCGGCCGTCCAGCGTGACCGCCGCCTTGTACGTCACGAACGGCCGGCCGAGCGAAACCCACGTGCGCCACGCCTCGTTCTGCAGGCGGGCGAGCTGCGCGACGGCGCCGTCAGCAAGCTCGACGTCGACCCCAGCCGCCCGCAGCTCCTCCAAACCGCCGCCGGCAGCGGGATTCGGATCGAGAGCGGCCACGACGACCTTCGCAACGCCCGACTCGAGCACCGCTCTTGTGCAAGGCGGTGTGGCGCCGAAGCTGCGGCACGGTTCCAACGTCACGTACAGCGTTCCTCCGCGCGCGCGCTCGCCGGCCGCGTCCAGCGCTATCACCTCCGCGTGCGGCCCGCCCTTGCGCTCGTGCCAGCCTTCCCCGACGACCTCCGCGTCCTTGACGACGACCGCGCCCACGACCGGATTCGGCTTGGTCGTCCCGCGGCCGCGTTCGGCGAGCTCGAGCGCCCGCTCGAGACTCACGCGAGTTCCTTGACCAGGCGCCGGTAGGCGCGGGGCAAGTCCTCCATGTCGAAGATCGCGCTTCCAGCCACTACGAGGTCGGCGCCGACCTTGCGCACGTCGCCGATGTTGTGCGCGGTGATGCCTCCGTCCACCTGGACGAACAGCGAGCTCGGGAGCTGCTTCCGCAGCCGGTCGATGCGCCAGAGGCTGTCAGGGATGAACTCCTGGCCCGAGTAGCCGGGGTGGATGCTCATGCAAAGCGCGAGATCGGCGCCGAGCGCCGCCTCGACGGCCGCCTCGACCTCCGTCTCCGGGTTGAAGGCAACGCCGACGCCGAGCTCGAGATCGCGTGCGGCCTTGATCGTGTTCCAAGGCTCGTCGGCCACCTCGACGTGGAAGGTGACGCTGTCTCCGCCGGCTTCCTTGATTTGCCGGAAGTGGTGCTCGGGGTTGTCGACCATCAGATGGCAGTCGATGATCCCGCCCGCACGATGGATCGGCGGCGCGATCGACTTGAGCACGATTGGCCCCATCGTCACGGGCTCCACGAAATGGCCGTCGCCCACGTCGAAATGAAAAATGCGCGCCCCGGCGTTGAGCAGGTACTCGACCTGGTCGCCGAGGTGGGCGAAGTCAGCCGCATAGAGCGAGGGCTCCACCTCAACCGTGCGCACCCACTCCCTCCAGGCCATAGCGCCGAACTCTAAGCGCGCAGTCCGGCGATGAAGAATCCCGACGTCCCGTTCACGTGTGGCAGCGTGAGGAGGAAGCGTGGATCGCGCGGATGGCGGAACTCCGGGAACTCGCTGCCGAGGTCCTCGACCTCCGCCCCCACGGCCTGCACGATGTCCTCGTTCTCGAGCTGGTGGATCGTGCAAACGGAGAACGTGACGGTGCCTCCCGGCCGGACGCGGTCGAGCCCGGTCTTTAGCAGCTCGATCTGCAGGCCTGGCAGCGGCTCGGCGCGCCAGCGGAGATCGGGTCGCGAGTTCAGGACGCCGAGGCCCGAGCAGGGAGCGTCGACGAGCACGCGATCGAAGCCGCTGAGACTCGGCGGGAGCTCGAGCGCGTCCGCGGAAACGACGACGAGGTTCTTGGCGCCAAGCCGGGCGGCGTTCTCCTCGAGCTCCCGGGCGCGACCGGGGTGCTTTTCGACGGCGACGACCTCGGCGGCGATCTCAGCGAGCTGGGTCGCCTTGCCGCCCGGTGCGGCGCAGAGGTCGAGGATTCGCTCGCCTGGCTGCGCACCCACCGCTCGTCCGGCGAGTTGGGAGCCGCGGCTCTGCGGCCACGCGCGCCCCTCCTCGATCCAGTCCGCCGGGATCTCCTTGACGACCAGCGGCCCTTCCCGTGTGCGGACGGCCCGCTCGGGCGGCTCGTTCTGGGCGCGCATGAGCCCGACGGCGTCCTCGGCGCCCCACTCGCGCCACCACGTTTCGGCGATCCAATCCGGATAGGAGTACGTCAGCGCAGCCTCGGCCGGCGTCGCCTCGCCGAGCTCCTCGAGCAGCGCGCCCATCCCCTCCGACAGCCGGCGCAAGACCGCATTCGTGAACGCGACCGCACGCTCGAGCTTTGCAGCTCGCACGAGCTCGACGGACTCGTTCACGGCCGCGTGGACGGGCACCGAGCCCATGAAGCCGATCTGGTAGGCGCCGATGCGCAACGCGGCCAGAACCGGCGGGTCGAGCTTGCGCACCGGCCGGCGGCCAAGGGCTTCGACCGCGTGGTCGAGCGTCCGCGCGCGTTGCACCGTCCCGTACGCGAGCTGCATGGCGAACGCGCGGTCGCGTGCGTCGAGTCCGCCGGCCGCAGCTCGGAACGCTCGGTCGGCGTAGGCGTCCTCCTCGAACACCCGCCGCACGACTTCATACGCGACGCCTCGGGCGGTCAGCGTCGTCCGCGTAGGTACTCCTCGGCGGTCATGCGCTTGCCCCCTTCCCGCTGCACCTCGAGGATCTCGACGCCGTCGGCCACGAGCGTGGAGTCTTCACGGGCCGGCCGGGCTTTCCAGACGATGAGACGGCGCCCGTCCACGAGCCCACGCGCGCCGATGTGCGGCGAAAGCGCCCGGATCTGGTTGATCGTCTCCTCGGGGGGACGCGACCAATCGAGCTCCCGGTCGGCGCTCGTGATCTTCTCCGCGTACGTCGCGCCCTCGGGCTGCGGAACGAACGTCGGTTCGGCGAAGACCTCGCTGAGGAGCTCGACGCCGAGCTGCGCGGCGCGCTCGAAGACGATGGCGGAGTCGTCCTCGGGACCGATCGGAAAGCGCCGCTGCGCTGCGATCGGACCGGCGTCGAGCTCGGCGGTCGTCTTGTGAATCGTCACGCCGGTCTCGCGGTCGCCGGCCATGATCGCCCGCTCGACGGGGGCCGCGCCGCGCCAGCGCGGGAGGAGACTGGGATGGACGTTGAGCCAAAGCCGCTCGCCGAGCAGCTTGTCCGGGATGAGGACGCCGTAGCCGGCCACGACGACGACGCGGGCTTCGCCGGGGAAAACGGCCAGCCGCTCGGGCTGCTCAACCCGAACGTTGAGATTCTTCGCAGACTCCTTCGCCGGCGGCGCGGCCTTCTTCCGTCCCCTGCCCTGCGGCTTGTCCGGCCGCGTGAGTAGGAACTCGATTTCGTACCCCCTGGCCGCGAGCCCTTCGAGAATCGCAGCCCCGAACGGAGCCGTCGCCGCTACGGCGATCTTCATCGTCAGGCGAGTGGACCGAGTACCGGCTGTGGGCGGAGCTGCGCGAGTGCGGCACGCCGCTGCTCCGGGGTCGTCCGGTCGATGGTGAGGACGCCGTCGAGGTGGTCGATCTCGTGCTGGATCACCCTCGCCTGGAGCCCTTCCGCTTCCAGCTGCAGAGGCTCGCCCGCGGGCGTCTGCGCTTCGACGGAAACCGTCACCGAACGCTCGACCGGGACGATTACCGTCGCCGCCCCGAGCGACAGACAGCCCTCGTCGCTCTCCTCGACCTCGTCCGAGAGGTGGATGAGGCGCGGATTCACGAGCGCAGCCGGTGGCTCTTCATCGCCTACTCGATAAACGAGCACCCGCCGGAGGACGCCGACCTGCGGCGCGGCCAGGCCTACACCCCGCGCCTCCTCCATGAGAGCCGTCATCCGCTCGACCAGGCCGGTCACCGACTCGTCGAACTCATCGACTTCCTTCGCTTTCATGCGGAGGACGGGATCGGGGTACTGTCGCACGAGCGTGAGCGCCGCCCGACGCCGCGCTTCGCGCTCGGCATCGAGCTCTTCGTTACGAACCTGCCCCTCGACTTGCGTCATTGCAGAAAGTTTAGCCAGGGCGAACCTCTGTTCTGAAAGCGCTGCTAGACGAGGGCTTGCGGGTCCACGTCCACCGACACGCTGAGGCCGTCGCGCCGCATCGCCGGAGCCGCTGCGCTCAGGAGCTTCCCGGCCAGCGCGGCAAGCGGGCGCGCGGAGCCCGTTTTGGCGAGCAGCTGAGCGCGATGCCGCCCACGAAGCCGGAGAAGCGGCGCCGGGCCGAGCAGTTCGGCGTCGGTCGCGACCGGTTCGAGGCCTGCGCGGAGCTCCGAGAGGACCGCGGCGGGCCCGTCGGCGCCCGGTCCCGAGACGACGATCCGCACCAGATGTCGGAACGGCGGATACCCGAGCTCGCGCCGCCGCTCGAGCTCGCCCGCCAGGAACTCCTCCACGTCGTGGCGTGCGGCGAGGGCGACAGGACGCGAATCCGGCTGATAGGTCTGGACGAGCACCCTGCCGGGCGCGTCGCGGCCGCTACGGCCTGCCAGTTGCGTGACGAGCTGGAACGTTCGCTCTTCGGCGCGAAAATCGGGGAGCGCCATCCCGGTGTCGGCGTCGACGACCGCCGCGAGGGCGACGCCGCCGAAGTGGTGGCCCTTGGCCACCATTTGCGTCCCGAGGAGGACGGCGCGCTCGGCTTCCCCGAAGCGTTGCAGCGTCTCGGTCAGCACCGCAGGACGACCGACGGCGTCCGCGTCGAGGCGGAATCGCTGCAGCTCCGGGACTCGAGCGGCCAACTCAGCTTCGAGTCGTTCCGTCCCCGCGCCGAGACGCGCCAGCTCCGGCGACCCGCAGGCGGGGCAGAGGGTCGGCGACGGCTCGCGCCGGCCGCAGTGGTGGCAGCGCAGAAGACCGTCGGCATGCAGCGTCAGCGCGACGTCGCAGCTTTCGCAGCGCCTCGTCGCGCCGCACGCGCGGCAATGGATCGCGGGCGCGATTCCTCGGCGGTTCAGGAGCAGAATCGCTTTGCCGCCCTTGTCCGCCAAGGCTCCGAGCTCGCCGAGGAGCGGCGCGGAGAGCGGGTAGCCGGCTTCCCGCCGCAGATCGACGACCTGGACAAACGGCAAACGTCCACCCAGCCGGCCTCCCAGCTCGAGCCGCTTGAGGGCCTGCCAGCTCTCTGGGCGGGGCGTCGCGCTCCCGAAGACCGCGACCGCGCCCTCGAGCGCGACCCGCTTGGCAGCGACGGTGCGTGCGTCGTAGCGGGGATCGGACTCCTGCTTGTACGACGGATCGTGCTCCTCGTCGACGCAGACGAGCCCTAAGTTCTCGACGGGCGCAAAGATCGCCGAGCGCGCACCGACGACGACGCACGCCTCCCCCGCCGCGATCCGTTCGCGTTCGTCGCGTCGTTCGGCTTCCGTCAGACCGGAATGGAGCACCGCCACCCGGTTGCCGAAGCGGCCACGGAACCGTCCGAGCGCCTGTGGCGTGAGCGCGATCTCGGGCACAAGCACGATCGCACTGCGCCCGCGTTCGAGCGCCTCGGCACACGCCCGCAGATACACCTCGGTCTTCCCGCTGCCGGTCGCGCCGTAGAGGAGGAACCCGCCGCCGCCCTCGTCCATCGCGGCGCGGATGCGCCCGAGTGCTTTCTCCTGCGCGCCCGTCAGCTCGTCGGGCGCCGTCTCCCCCGCGAGTTCGCCCAGCGCTTCGCGGCGGGCGGCTCCTTTGCGCTTCGCAGGCGCATCTGGAGCCACCAATGCCAGGGCGCGCGCGGGTGTGGACCCGTAGTAGTCCGCGATCCACAGGGCGAGGTCGACGAGCGGCTCCGGAACGGAGCCGAGCACACGCTCGACGGCAACCGGCTCGACCTCCGGCGGTGCCTCGTCGGCCAGCTCCACGACGACGCCGCGGCGGCGGGCGCGGCCGAACGGCACGCTCACGACGGAGCCTTTCTCCAGCCCGTCGGCCAGGTATGTGAACGGCCGCGCGAGCGCGCGGGCGGTCACCAGGGGATAGACAGACGCAAATCTGGGCACCGCTAAGATCATCTCCGAGATGGCGGCGGGACACTCGGTCGACGACTACCTCGAGACGATCTATTTCCTCGCCTTCCCCATCGGCGAGTACCGACCTGACACGAAGGGATCGCCGACTCTGGCCGTGCGCGTCGCGGACATGCTGGGCGTCTCACGCGCGTCCGCGGGAGAGATGCTGAAGCGGCTCGAGGCGGAGGGCCTGGTCGAACGCGGCGAACACAAGGAGGCGATCCTCACTGCCGAGGGTCGCCGCCAGGCCGAGCGCGTCGTCCGCCGTCACCGCATCATCGAGCGCCTGCTCACCGACTTCATGGGCTACACGGCTGCCGAGGCGCACGAGCAGGCCGATCTCCTCGGGAACACCTTCACGGACGAGATGGTCGACCGGATCGCCAAGCAGCTCGGCGAGCCCGAGCGCTGCCCCCACGGCTGGCCGGTCGACACCGCCTTCGAGCAGGCCGAGAACCGCGAGCTGCAGCCCCTCGCCGACCTCGAGCCCGGCTCGCGCGCCGAGATCGTGCGCCTGGCCGAGCACGACGGCTCGCTCCTCCACTGGTATTACGAAGAAGGCCTCGTTCCGGGCACGAAGCTCGAGCTCCGGGCGGCGCAACCCGCGGCCGGCCAGTTCACCCTCAAGGTGAACGGGGACGAGCGGGCAATCGGCGAGAAGGCCGCCGCCGGGCTGTTCGTGCGCCGAGCGGCCTAGCCGCTCGTCTACTCGAAGTTCACTGCGACGCTGGTGAACCCGAGCGCGCGCAGCATGCTCTGGAGCATCGCGCGCGTGTTCTCGCGCGCACGAGCGACGAGCCCGGAGCCCTGCTGCGCAGACGCAGCGATCTTCTGCTGCGCGACGACGTAGAGCTCCTGCTGGTCGTTCTCGTTCGACGAGAACAGATTTCCGATCTGGTTGAACACGCCTTCGTTGCGGTCGTAGACGTAGCTCCGCGTCGGATCGATCCGAGCCTTGGAGACCCGCGGCTGCGGCAGCGTGATCGTCGCGCTACGCCGGTCGTCGGAGACCTGGACGGCTGCCTTGCCGAGGCCCGAGAAGTCGACGGTCGCGTCGACCGTCCCGTAGGCGACGAACAGGGTGCGCGAGCCGAGCAGGTTGTCGGGCAGGGCGGTGTCCTTCTGCAGGTCGACGATTTGCTGGAAGTTGCCCGTCGCCGCGTGGTACTCGTGCAGGTCCTGGATGGACTGGAGGACGGCCGGGCCGCTCCGATCGACGGTTTGCTGGGCGAACGGATTGTGGATGTCCGGGATGACGCCCTTCACCCAGCTCACCCCGCCGAAGATGGCGATGATGAGGATCCCGAGGGTGATCAGGCCCCAGGGAACCTCGCGCCGAGGTCTCGGCGGCTCGTACTGCGGCGGGGCCTGCGGTGGCGGCTCGACGCGCCTGCGCTCAGGAGTTACGACCCCCATAACTCCTGCTATGTACCCGCTCAGGAGGTGGCGGGAACCTCGGCGGCCAGCCCCGCGGCGGCCCGCAACGCGTCTGCCTTGTCGGTGCGCTCCCAGCTGAAATCGTGGTCCGAGCGCCCGAAATGGCCGTATGCGGCGGTCTTCGCATAGATGGGCCTCAGCAGATCGAGATCCCGCAGGATCGCCCCGGGACGAAGGTCGAAGTGGTCGCGGACGAGCTCCTCGACACGCGCGAGAGGCAGGCGCTCGGTTCCGAAGCAGTCCACTTCGATCGAGACCGGGTGCGCCACCCCGATTGCGTAGGCCACCTGTAGCTCGCAACGGTCGGCGAGTCCCGCTGCAACGACGTTCTTCGCCACGTAACGCGCCGCGTAGGCAGCGGACCGGTCGACCTTCGTCGGGTCCTTGCCCGAGAACGAGCCGCCGCCGTGCCGGGCCATCCCGCCGTACGTATCGACGATGATCTTCCGTCCGGTCAGCCCGGTGTCGCCCATCGGCCCGCCGAGGACGAACTTCCCAGTCGGGTTGACGAGGACGAACTCGCGCTCCTCGAAACGATGCTCGTCGTAGAGGTCGCGCGGCAGGATCGGGTGCAGGACGTGTTCGATGATGTCCGGCTTGATGAGCGCGTCCGCGTCGAGACCGTCTCGATGTTGTGTGGAGACGAGCACGCGGGCGATCTCGACGGGCCGTTGATGGCCGTGCGCATCGACCTCGTAGCGGATGGTCACCTGCGCCTTTCCGTCCGGCCGCAGGTAGGGGAGGATCTGCGCCTTTCGGACCTCTGAGAGCCGCTTGCAGATCCGGTGCGCAAGCATGATCGGAAGCGGCATCAGCTCCTCGGTCTCGATGCACGCGAAGCCGAACATCATCCCCTGATCGCCGGCGCCGACCCGGTCGAGCGGATCGTTGTCGCCGGGGTCGTGCTGCACCTCGTAGGAGGTGTCGACGCCCTGCGCGATGTCGGCCGACTGCTCGTCGAGCGCGACCATCACGCCGCAGGTGTCGGCGTCGAAACCGTACTTGGCGCGGTCGTAGCCGATCTCCTTGAGGCGGCTGCGGACGAGCTGCGGGATGTCGACGTAGCACTCGGTCGTGATCTCCCCGGCGATGATCACGAGCCCGGTCGTCACGAGGGTCTCGCACGCGACGCGGCCCGCGGGATCCTCCGCGAGGACTGCGTCGAGGACGGAATCCGAGACCTGGTCCGCGACCTTGTCCGGGTGGCCCTCGGTGACCGACTCCGAAGTGAAGAGGAAGCTCCGGGCGTCCATGTGGACGCGAAGGCTAGTCGACGGCGAGGAAGGCAGTGAAACGGACGGTTCGCCCGTCCTTCGTCCCGAAGAAGACGAGCTTGTCCAGCGGCTCGAGGTTGGCGTGCACCTCAGGCGGCGGCGTGCCGCCGCTCATCCCGATGAGGTCGAGGATGTAAGGGATCGTGCCTTTGAGGTCGACGTAGCCGAAACCGGTCGTCTCACCGGGCACGCCCGCGTCATCGAGGGCGCGCTTGAAATCCGCGTCGTCGGCCAGGCGGTTGTCATCCTCCCGCAGCGCGGCGATCCCCTCACGCGAGGTCGAGACGACGAGATGTCCGTCGAAGGCCGCGTAGTAGAGCGAGACCGGGCCACCCAGAGGCACGACCTTGGCCGAAACGCCGTCGATTGTCGTCGGCTCCGGCGTGGCGCCCTGCGGGAGATACTGGCCGAGCGCTCCGAAGAGCTTGTCCAGAACCGGGACCGCGGCGTCTTCGTGCTCCACCTCGGTGACCAGCGTCACCTCGGGAAGGATGAGACCGCGCCGGACATAGAGGGCGCCCTCGTTGGCGAAGAGCGGAAAGATGTCGGCGTCCAGGGAGACTCCGGTCGCGCTCTCGATCTGCGCGAGATCGCGGTCGAAGTCCGGCATAGCCTCGGCGAGGGCGTCCCGCAAGGCTTTCAGCTGGTCCCCTAGCCCGTGGAAGTCCACGTAGACGAGCGCCCCGGCCGGCACCTCGGCGGGCAGGTGGGCCTTGAACGGTTGCGAGAAGACGCCGGCTTCGTCGCCGGCGAGCCGCGCCGTGCCCTCGAGCCGGACGCCTCCGTCTTCGGCCTCGAGGGCGAAAGCGAGCGACGGGACCTTGCCGCCCGGCAGAAGAGCGCCGAAGAGGCCAGGCGGCACGTCGGCGTTCTGGCCGATCGCCTCCTGAACGGCCTCGCCGTTCAGGTACGCCCGCGCAATCGCGTCGGCATCGATCTCGCCCATCGTGTCCTGGAAATCGGAAGAATCGGCGAGCGCCCCGTCCTTGCGCGCGCTCTCGAATTCGTCGAGCGCGCTCGCCTTGTCGGAGAAGACCGTCCAGCCGTCGAACTCGCGCGTGACGACCGCCGAGTCACCCTTCGCGAGGAGGGCCTTCAACTTCCCGGCGTCCTTCGGCTGCGTTAGACCGACGAACGTTCCCTCCCCGGAAAGGTCGAGGCCGACAATGTCTGTCTCGGGTCCGAGCGCGGGCTTCACGTCCCGCTCGAAATCGACGCCCTGGCCGGACAGATAGTCGAGGAACCGATCGCCGTCGGGGAACTTGTCGAGCAGCGCTTTCGCCTTCGTCCACTGGGACGAGTCGAAGCTCGTGTCGACGGTGAGGAAGAGCGCGGCAGAGCCTGGAGCGATCGAAGCTCCCTCCGGACCAGCGGCCGACTCCGCCCCGCAACCCGCGGCGAGCGGGACGAGCGCGACGAGAGAAGCGATCAGGGGCCTGAATCTCACTTACTCATCTGTCGGCCGTCGACCCATTAATCCTGAGGCTAGATCTTCCAGGCTCGCACCGCCAAGCACGGCGCAGACGGCATCGGTGATCGGAAGCTCGATCCCGAGGCGGTGGGCGAGGTCGCGCAGGACGGGTGCGGTCGTGAGGCCTTCCACGACCTGGCCGATCTCGGCCGCCGCCTCCTTCGGAGAGGCGCCGCGCGCGATCAGCTCCCCGGCCCGCCGGTTGCGGCTGTGGCGGCTCCAGCAGGTCACCACGAGGTCGCCCATGCCCGCGAGCCCGGCAAAAGTCTCCGGCCGCGCGCCGCAGGCCTCCCCCAGGCGCGTCATCTCGGCCTGGCCGCGCGTGATGAGCGCGGCCTTCGCGTTGTCGCCGGCCTCCAGCCCGTCGACCGCGCCCGCCGCGAGCGCGATGACGTTCTTCGAGGCCGCACACAGCTCGACGCCGATGACATCGTTGTTCACATAGACGCGGAACCGGGGCGAGATGATTGCGTGCTGGAGCTCCGTGGCGAGCTCGTCGTCCTCGCTCGCGAGTACGGCCGCCGCCGGCAGGCCCTGCGCGATCTCCTCCGCATGATTGGGACCGGAAAGGACTGCCACGGGCGCGTTCGCAACTACCTCGGAAAGACGTCCGCCGCTCACGGGATCGAGCCCTTTCGTCAGGATGAGGCGCGGCGCCGTCCCCGGAAGCGGCTCGACTACCTCCCGGAACGCGCGGCTGGGGACGGCGATGCACACGAGCTCCGCCTCTTCGACCGGAGCGTCGGAGATCGGCACCTGCGGCGGGCGGCGGCCGGTGAGTACGACTTCGTGGTCGCGCTCCTCGAGCAGGCGGGCGAAGGTCGTCCCCCACGACCCCGCGCCCACGACGACCACCTTCATCCGCGCCGCACGAAGTCGATGATCACGGGCACGCCGGAGAGCTCGAAATGCTCGCGCAGGCGGTTTTCGACCCAGTAGCCGTAATCGCGCGTGACCAACCCCGGGTCGTTGACGAAGAGGCGAAAGCGCGGCGGCCTGGCACTCACCTGCGTGCCGTAGAGCAGGTTGAGGCGCTTGCCGTTGCGGCTCGGTCCAGGTCGCTGGTCACGGAGCTCGCCGAGGAACCGGTTCAACTCCCCGGTGCTGATCCGCGCCGTGTGCTTCCCGTACAGCTCTTCGACGCGGTCGAGCAGGCGACTCACGCCCCGTCCTGTCTTCGCCGAGACGGCCGCGATGGGAGGCCGCTGGCGGAGGCGGTCCTCGATCCGGTCGCGCACGTCCTCGATCCCGACGGCCGCGATGTCCCATTTGGAGAGGACGACAAGCGTGGCGCAGCCGGCCGTGCGCGCGACGTCGGCGACCGTCAGATCCTGGTCGACGATCCCCTCGCTCGTGTCGACGAGAACGAGGGCGACGTCCGCCTGCTCGGCGGCGCGGATCGCGCGGAGCTCGGAGAAATACTCCACTCCCTGGCGCTGGCGCCGCTTCCGGCGCAGCCCGGCCGTGTCCACGAGGACGAACGTGCGGCCGCCTCGTTCGAGCACGGTATCGATCGAATCCCGCGTCGTTCCAGGGACGTCCGACACGATCACGCGCTCCTGACCGACGAGCGCGTTCAAGAGGCTCGACTTGCCGACGTTCGGACGGCCGAGGATGGCGACGCGGACAGCCTCCTCAGCGACTTCCCGACGGGCCTCTCCTGGCAGCGCCGCCTGGATTCGGTCGAGGAGGTCACCGGTCCCGTGGCCGTGGAGAGCCGAAACGGGAATCGGATCGCCAAGGCCAAGACGATGGAACTCGAGCGCTTCCGCATCGCGGGCGGGATCGTCGATCTTGTTGGCGACGAGCAACACCGGTTTGCGGGCGCGGCGGAGAATGGCTGCGATCTCCTCGTCGCCAGGTGTGACGCCGGCGCGCGCGTCGGTCACGAAAACGACGAGGTCGGCCTCTTCGACGGCGCGCCGAGCCTGCTCGGCGACGTCCCGTGTGAGCGGCGAGGGGTCGGCGACGTCCACGCCGCCCGTGTCGATCAGGACGAAGCGCTTCCCGGCCCACTCACAGACGACCTCCTTACGGTCTCGCGTGACGCCGGGCGTCTCGAACACGACCGCCTCGCGCGTGGCGGAAAGGCGATTGACGAGCGTCGACTTGCCGACGTTCGGAAACCCGACGACGGCGACGGTGCCGAGGAGGGGAGCGGTCATAGGCCGATCTTCGGCGTATGACCGAGGGGAAGGGGTGTGGCGAAACCGGAAGGTTCCTCCACTGTCTCAGAGAAGGGGGCGCATGGGAGAAACACGGTTTCCCCCATGGGAGCGAGCCGGAGGCGAGCGACGGTCATCCGACTTTGGAGGGGACGTGCTCTCGGCGCGGAGGAGTCGCGCGGGGCCGGCCGAGCTCGTGCATACGCAACAGGAACTCCCAGAGGCGGCGAATCTCCGCCTCGATCTCATCTGTGGCTTCGCGGTAGCCCCGCGAGTTCCGCCCGTACTCGTCGAAGCGCATCGGCTCGCCGAAGGCGACGGACACCTCGGCCCAGTTGCCCCACTTCCAGTGTTGCGAGCCGTGGATGGCGGCCGGGACGACCGGCACTCCTTCCTGGATGGCGACCATCGCCGCGCCCGGTTTCGCCTCCCCGGGGACACCCTGTCGTTGCCGCGTTCCCTCGACGAAGAGCCCGAGGAGCTCGTTGTTGCGCACCGTTTCGCGCATGAGTCGGAGTGCCTCTCGATCGGACTCGCCTCGTCGCACGGCGAGCGCCCCATGCGCGCGCATCAGCTGGCCGAAGCCGGGAAGGCCATGCAGCTCGACCTTGGCGACGAAGACGATCCGACGTGGACAGACCACGCCGAAGGCCGGCGGGTCGGCGTACGAGAAGTGGTTCATCGCCAGCACCCCGCCGCCTTCTCGGGGCACACGCTCCTTCCCGTACGCCTTGAGCCGCATCATCGACCGGGTGAACGTCCCGATGAGGGCCTTCCCGACCGTCCAGTAGACGAAGGAGTTGTAGGCGCTCATGGAGTCGCGTTCGCACGGTCAGCGACGAGGCGCTCGATGCGTGCGACGACCTCCTCGACGCTGAGCTCCGTCGTGTCGATTGTTTCCGCGTCGTCAGCTGGCCGCATCTGTACGGCGTCCCGCTCGTCGCGGAGCCGCAAGTCCGTAGCGAGGGCCTCTGCGCCGATCTCCGGCCGGTCAGCCACGCGGCGGCGCGCGCGCTCGGCCGCGTCGGCGACCAGATAGACCTTGACCTCGGCGCTCGGGCAGACGACGGCGCCGATGTCGCGGCCCTCGATGACCGCGTCGCCTTGCTCGGCGAGCTCGCGCTGACGCTCACGCATGACTCGGCGCACCTCTGGATGACGCGCCACCGTCGATACGACGCGGTCGATGTCCGGAAGGCGGATCGGCGCCGTGACGTCCTCGCCCCGGATAAGGACGCGGTCGCCGTCGAAGGCAATCGGCGCCGAATTGGCGAGCGCCCCGAGCGCGGGCCCGTCCTCGAGATCGACGTTCTCCTCGAGCGCCAGCCACGTGAGGGCGCGGTACATGGCGCCCGTATCGAGATAGCGGAAGCCAAGCCGCTCGGCCAGGGTGCGCGCAACCGTGCTCTTGCCGGCTCCAGCCGGGCCGTCTATGGCCACGATCATCGCTCCTCCCGCCTCTACCTGGTCGCGATGGACTCGAGCATCGCGAAGAAGTCGGGGAAGCTTACCCCGACGCTTTCGGCCCCCTCGATGCGGACTCCCTCGCGAGAAACGAGCCCGGCGACTCCGGTGAGCATGGCGATCCGGTGATCGGCAGCGGCATTAACCACACCCCCACCCCTAGGGCGGGAGGGAACCCCACGCACCCGGAAGCCATCATGCGTCGTTTCGATCCGGATTCCAAGGGGCCGAAGGACGTTTTTCACGGTCTCGATCCGGTCCGATTCCTTTACGCGCAATTCCGCGGCGCCGGCGACGACACTCTCGCCGCGGGCCATCCCCGCGACGAGGGCGAAGAGCGGCAGCTCGTCGACCAGCGCGGGCACCTCCTGCGGAGGCACTCTCGTCGCGACGAGATCCGCCGCCGCCACCTCGAGGTCGCCCACGGGCTCCCCGCCTTCGATACGCCGGTTGAAGACCGATACCCGCGCGCCCATCCGTTCTAGCACCGCCAAGAATCCGGTGCGCGTCGGATTGATCCCGAGCCCGTGCAGCCGTAGCTCCGACCCGGACAGGAGCGTCGCCGCGACGATGAACGGCGCCGCCGCGGAGAAATCGCCCGGAATCTCGAGCGCCAGCGGATGCAGCCGCTCCACCGGCCACACTCCGGGCTCCCTGGGCTTGCGCCGCACGCGCACACCCGCTCCGTCGAGCATCCGCTCGGTGTGATCGCGCGTCGTCACGGGCTCGACCACGACGGTCGGCCCATTAGACGCGTAGAGACCCGCCAACAGCACGCAGGACTTGACCTGCGCGCTCGCCACCGGGAGCTCGTACCGGATCGGCTCGAGGCTTCCGCCCAGGACGACCAGCGGCGCGTGCCCGTCGTCGGTCTCGACCGCGGCCCCCATGAGCCGTAGCGGCTCGGCGATACGATCGAGGGGACGGCGGCTGAGCGACTCGTCGCCGACGAGCGTGAAACGGCCCTCCTGCCCGGCGAGGATGCCCGCCAGCAGACGCATGAGCGTGCCCGCGTTTCCACAGTCGATCGGGCGTTCTGGTGCCCGCAGCCCGCGCAATCCCGTTCCGCGCACGACCGCCTCGTCGCCGTCGAGGTCGACCTCGGCGCCGAGCGAACGCAACGCGCCGACCGTCGAGAGGGTGTCTGCGGAGATACCGAGCCGCCGCAGCCGGCTCTGGCCGTCGGCCACGGCGGCGAGCAACAGCCCCCGATGTGAAATCGACTTGTCGCCGGGCACAGCGAGATCGCCGCGCACCGAGACGGCCGGCTCGACCTCCACGGTCGTCACTCCTCGAGAACCGGCGAGACGATGACCGAGTAACCCTGCACCTCGAGGAGCTCGGCCGCGCGCCGAGCCTCCCGTTCGCCCGCGACGAGCACCGAGAGCGTGCCGCCGCGCTCCGGCGACAAATGCTGGAGCTCGAAATCTTCGATGTTGATCTGCTCGGCGCCGAGCGCCTGTGTAATCCCAGAGAGGACCCCCGGCCGGTCGGGAACGTGCACGCGGACCCGCTGTAGCTGGCCGACGTCGGCGAACGCCTCCTCGAGGAGTCGGCGACGATTCCCACCCGCTTCGCCGATCCAGCGCGCGAGCCAGCCTGCATCACCGCTTGCAAGCGCCCGCTCGAGCTCCTCCACGCGGCGCCGGTGCTCGGCGAGCGCGGTCCGCAGCTCGCCCGCGTTGTCGAGAAAGATGTCGATCCAGATCCTTGGGTTGGCGCCCGCCACGCGGGTCATGTCGCGGAGGGAGCCACCCGCAGCCGCCAGGGGTTCGTGACCGTCGATCCGGAGGGAGCCGGCGTGGTTGAGGACGACGTTCGCCAGCGCATGCGGCAAGTGGCTCGTGAGCGCGAGCAGACGATCGTGCGCACCGGGGTCAATCGCCACCGGGACTGCGCCAAGGGATGCAACGAAGCCGTGCAACGAGGCATAACGCCCCGGCTCGGTTTCGGCGACGGGGGTCAGGAACCACGTTGCGCCCTCGAAGAGCTCCGCCGACGCGTGCCCCGGCCCACGTGCCTCCGACCCGCATACCGGGTGTCCGCCGATGTAGCGGGCCCTGTCGTCGATCCGGGCGCAGAGACGGCCCTTCGTGGAGCCGACGTCGGTCACCGTCGCCCCGCCGGTCGCGGCTAGGACCGCGTCGACCTGGTCGTTCAGCGTCGCGACCGGCGTGGCAACGATCGCGAGCTCGGCTTCCTCGACCGCCTCGACAAGGCTTCCAGCCGGTTCGACCGCTTCCCGCTCGGCCGCGACCGCCAGCGCCTCGGGATCCGCATCGTAACCGAGGACCCGCTCGATGCCGGCTCGCCTCGCTGCGAGGCCGACCGACGCGCCGATTAGGCCGGTGCCGACGATCGCGAGCCGGCGGAGCGCCACGTCACGCGTCGATGGTGTCGGAGCCTGAGCCGCGCTGGCGCATGAGCTCCGCGACGCGGAAGGCGAGATCGAGCGACTGGCGCGCGTTCAGACGCGGATCGCAGAGCGACATGTAACGAGAGGAGAGCTGGTCCTCGAGCACCGCTTCGGAGCCGCCCAGGCATTCGGTCACGTCCTCGCCCGTGAACTCGATGTGGACGCCGCCCGGCCACACGCGCTCGCGCCGGCACGCGGCGAAAAACCCTTCAATCTCGGCCATGATCGCGTCGAAGCGGCGCGTCTTCACGCCCGACGCCGTCTTGAAGACGTTCGCGTGCATGGGGTCGCATGCCCACACGACGGGGTGCTCCGCTTCCCGCACCGCGCGCAGAAGCGGCGGCAGGAGCTCGAACACCCGCTCGGCGCCCATCCTGGCAATCAGCGTCAGCCGGCCCGGGATGCGCGCGGGGTTGAGCCGCTCGCAGAGCTCGAGTGCGTCGTCCGGAGTCGCCGTCGGACCCAGCTTGACGCCGAGCGGGTTGTGCACGCCCGCGAAGAACTCGACGTGCGCACCGCGAGGATCGCGCGTGCGCTCGCCGATCCAGAGCATATGGCCGGAGCAGTCGTACCAGTCGCCGGTCAGGGAGTCCCGGCGCGTGAGCGACTCCTCGTAGTCGAGGACGAGGCCTTCATGGCTCGTCCAGACGTCGACCTGATGGAGCTTTTGCTCGGCGACGACGTCGATCCCGCAGGCGGCCATGAACCGAAGCGCGCGTTCGATCTCCGTCGCCAGCTGCTCGTAGCGCCGTCCTTCGGGTGACGAAGCGACGAACTCTTGGTTCCACTCGTGGACGCGCATGAGGTCGGCGAAGCCGCCCTTCGTGAAGGCGCGCATGAGGTTAAGCGTCGAGGTCGCGTGGTAATAGGCCTGCACCATCCGCTCGGGATCGGGGATGCGGGCGGTGGCCGTCGGCGCGTCGTCGTGGATCATGTGGCCGCGGAAGCTCGGGATCTCCTCCTCCCCCACGCGCTCGCTCGCCGACGAGCGCGCCTTCGCGAACTGGCCCGCGATGCGCCCCACCTTCACGACCGGCAACGTGGCGCCGTAGGTGAGGACGGCCGCCATCTGCAGGAGGATCTTCAGCTTCTCCCGGATGTGGATCGCGGAGACGTCGTGGAAGGATTCGGCACAGTCGCCGGCCTGGAGGACGAAGGC